>JAZDHD010000295.1:0-19669 GCA_043806215.1 Pseudomonadota bacterium
TGTCGCAGAATAAATCTTTCATCTTTCCGGCTTACTACTCCGGCCTTGAAAGACCGGTCTACTCTCATACTGTCCCTCCGGGACGTTCACGATCTCTTGCCCCGACAGGGGCTACTGAGAGTAGCCCGGTACTTCAGTGCCGGGTCACAAGCCAAGCGAGTAGTCTCACGATCGTTCGGTGACCGACATAGTTGTAACAGTTATTTTGAGACAGACACATAGTGCTCCGTGGCGCAAATACGGTGACACATTAACGTACGCCGTGTGTGTCTTGGTAGCGCCGGCCTCCCCGCGTTCCGCGGGGTATTTTTCGGGTTGCCGCCGGCACCGGGGTCGCCCTCTTCAGTGGGACCGGCATCCTGCCGGTCGTCTTCAGACGTCATCCCGGCGTAGGCCGGGAACCAGTCTCTTCTTCCTGGACCCCGGCCTGCGCCGGGGAGACGGCGGGCAGCGACGCCCGCCCTTGAAGATGACGGGCATCCCGCGTTCCGCGGGACCCCACGAAACAGGTCTAAGGCTTCATGACAGTCCTCGTAGCCCGGGCCTCCGTGCCCGGATCGTCTCGGCCAGGCCGGCGACAGCGAAGGAGAAATCTCGCTATGAAGAAGATAATCCTGCATAAAGACCGTCCGATGAAGCACATCTCAATCAGGGTACCGGAGGACGTCCTTGAAGACCTGAAGAGAATTGCTCCGTTGAAAGGAATGGGCGGATATCAAGCTCTCATCAAATTTTATATCAGCCAAGGACTGAGAAAGGATCGTCGAGAGCTTTGGGAAACGGGACACGGAAGAGTTGAAGCGGTACTCGCCGAATGCGGGGTAAATCCTGAACAAAGAAGAGAGATCCTTGATCGTCTGAAAGAAGAACAACCATCGAGTACGGAGGTTTCGGCATGATGAGATGAGAGAGCTTGAATGCCTGTTCCCGATCTACACGGGTCTCGGAGCCGGTTGACTTTCCGGGGGATTTATGGCAAGGGGTAAGAGAGATCCACATTCAAGGCAGGTTCGGCAAACATTCCGGAAAGCCGGGATGCCGGGACCGGCAGGAGACATACGGGGGGCGGGGCCAATCTTTTTCCTCGGTCTCGCTCGGTTGGTCGAACGTCACAGGGGGTTCAGCAATGCCGCAGCCGACGCGGAAGATCAATGCCAAGGAAATCATTCAAGACATCAGGAGCGGGCGTACGGATCTCGAGATCATGTCCAAACACGACTTGTCGCCGAGGGACCTCGAACGGGTATTCGAAAAGCTCCTGTCAATCAAAGCCGTCACCCAAGATGAGCTGGACCAACGTGCGTCAGGGACCGGCCGCAACCAAGGTGCACGCGGAACGGCAACGGCCGCGGAAGAGGAACTCCTGCTGAAATGCCCGTCTTGCGGGAAAAAGTACAGTCAGTACTTGCCCAAATGCCCTGAATGCGGCTTTCCCGACGAGGCCTTCGCAGACAAACCCACGTCCGCAGGCGTAGAGAAACGGGGAACCGGAGCAGGGAAGGCCGTGCTCATTGCCGGTGCAATTGCAATGGTCGTCATAGCGGCCGCGGTGGCGACCTACATCCTGGTGAAGAGACACAATGAAGCCCAATTGGCGAAACAAGAATCTCAGGAAGACATCCTCACCCTTCAGGAGAAAGGCGAAGTTTTTGCCAGGCAGAACGAATTGAGCGGGATTGTCGCCTTCTCGTCACTTGAGGACATCAAGAAGGAATTCGCCCATCCGGATTTCGATGCCGATGCACCCGACATAGACGGCCGCACCCTGCTGATGATCGCAGCGGATTACGGGAGATATGAAGTTGTGCGGGAGCTGCTGTACCACGACGCAAACATGTATTCCGTCGATCATGACTGCAACACGCCGGTGATTCTGGCGGCAGAAAAAGGTTATGCCGACATCGTGGATTTGTTCGTGAGCAATGCGTACGACATCGATTTCAAGAACAAGAATGGACGGAGCGTCCGATCGATTGCTCACGAAAGGGGAAGCCCGCAACTTAAGGAAGTCGTACTCAGGGGCACGAAGATCCCGAGGGAGGAAGTCGACGAGAAAGTGGCGATGCTGGTCAAACTTTGGCGGCAGGGCATGAACTGGAGATGCAACAAGATTTGTAGTGACCGGGGGGTTGAATTGAAGACCTCGGAAACTCGGGTCAAAGGAATGGAGGGTGAAGGGCCGGTCGGTCGGAAAGTCGAGGGGTTTATTCCACTCTGCGTGACCAAGTGCAAGGCGAAATTCGAAGGACCATGTTTCAAGCAGTACAGCGAATCGCGTGATTAAAGAGCGTGAAGGATTCCCGGCAAGTCATGGAGGCTGCCGGCAATCGGGGGACATGATCCGATTTCGCAAGTGGCGCATGCGACCTGGCGAAACTCGGAATCGTGTCCCCCGATTGCCAACTTGCAAGATTTGTTTTGGGACAGACGCTTAGTGCCCAGTTTCCTAATTACGGTCGCACATTCTCTAAACAAGCGGTAGCGTCCCGGCGTCCCCGCCGGGCGAGAGATAGTACGTTGTTTCCACTAAAGAATACCGGCACGGAGGCCGGCGCTACCAAGACACAGACGGCGTACGTTAATGTGTGACCGTATTTAGGCCACGGAACACTTGGAGTCCGTCGCGAAATAAATCTCTCATCGTTCCGGCTTACCGGCCGCGTTATCCCCAAATCCGAATTGCTTTTGTCGGGCACTTCTTCCGGCATTCCAAGCAGGAAATGCACTCTTCAGGAGTGTGGTCGAATACCCCGGACGCCTTCTTGCCGGGTGAAGATTCCATGGGGCAGACCTTATTGCAGACGGTGCACTCGATGCAGCTGGAATCCCGGCCGGGGAAGATGTACGAGAGCCGGTTGAAGACGGAGAGGCACGCCCCCAGAGGACACAGGACCTTGCAGAAGAAACGGCGGTGGCCCATAACCATCACCACGATCACCAACAGAATCCCCAGCCTCAGCGCCAGATGGGCGGCATTGGTTGTGCCCTGCCAGAGTGCCCAGGGAACCGCCGACTCGATTGTGGCCACAGGGCAGAGCCTGCAGAAATAGAGCGGAGACTCGGTGCTGAAGAAGTATGGCACCGCGACCACGAGTCCCGCGAACACGCCGTATTTGATGAATCTCGTCCACCCGGGAATAGTGAATTTCACATAAGGGATCTTGTACAGAAGCTCCTGAAACAGCCCGAACGGGCAGACCCAGCCGCAGAGGAACCGTCCCGCGATGAGTCCCCCCAGGGCGATCCCGCCCACAGCCGTCAGAGCGATCAGACCGAGCCCCGTGAACTGGCCTATGATGCCGATGGGGCAAGAAAACACGGAAATCGGGCACGAGTAGCAGTTCAGGACGGGAAAGCAGATACCATGCCATTGGTAGATCCCCAGGTTCAGCAGCACCGCCATGAGGATCTGAACTTTCAATCTCAATTTTTCCACGATAATTCCTTACGGTTTCCGTTAATCCATCAATCGGTGATCCGGCCGCGGACCGCGGCCGAGGCTAGAGTCAGGAAGGGCAGGGGCGTCGCCCCCTGAGCATTCTCAGGTCCGGATAGTTGGACATAAGTCTTCCGTCCTTGTACCGGCCGATGCCCACAAACGTCATCGCGTTCACCATTTCCGGTTCGGAAAACCACTCCGATTGAGCCTTGAACTCCTTGCCTTCCTGTTGATAACCGGGAATCTTGATCTTAATCCCAACGTTCTTCAACTGGTCGAATTTCTCCAGGTTGTCGTGCACGAGAAACGTCCGGAAGAACCCTCCGTACACGATCATGGCAAGGCTCAATATCAGCAATACCGCCCAGAAGGCTTTTCGTATCATCATACTTCTTGTCGCTCCTCGCAATCGGCCCGAATCGTGACGGCCGAGGCAACGGCAGGCACTATATCGCAAATTAGTTTGACCCGCCACGTCTATCCATGTCATGAAGACTGCACTTTTTCAAGAGCCCGGGAGCAGGCCCGTATCATCCGGCCGGGAACCGGCACTCGAGTCGCGGTCTCCCGGTGCGGGGGGCCGGAAAGCACGAAGGAGAGGACACACCGCCATGCCCAACGGAAAGCTCTTTGTGATTTCCGCGCCGTCGGGTGCGGGAAAATCGACACTTATCGAAGCGGTTCGACCCACGTTTCCGGATATGCTCTATTCGGTTTCCTGCACGACGCGAAAACCTCGGGAAAACGAGAAAGAAGGCGCACACTACTATTTCCTGGACGCACCCCGGTTCGACGACATGGTAAGGGACGGCGCGTTCCTCGAGTGGAAAGAAGTGCACGGCAACCGGTACGGCACTCCGACCGAACCCGTGAAAAGCGCCATCGGATCCGGCCGCAGCATGATCCTCGACATAGATGTGCAGGGAGCACTTCAGGTGTTCGCAAAGATTGATGAATCGGTGGGAATCTTCATTACCGTGCCCGACATGGCCGTGTTGGAAGAGAGACTTCGGAAACGGGGATCCGATTCCGAGGAGTCCATCCGCATCCGTCTCGGGAATGCCCGCCGGGAAATTGAATTGGGCGCGGACTACCGGTACCGCATCGTCAACGACGACCTCGACGCGGCCGTAAAGGAACTGGCCGCGGTCATAAGAAAAGAACTGGGCCGGCGCTGTTGAGAGAGAAACACCGACCAGGGGAGAGATTCATATGAAAGGCGGACTCATTCTTGCTTGCGCCATACTGTTGGAATTGGCCGGGACTACGTGCATGAAACTTTCGGAAGGCTTCACGAAGGTCATGCCGTCCGTGCTGATATTCGTGTTCTACGGGCTGTCGTTCGCATCCCTGACGTTCGCCCTCAGGTACATCGACTTGAGCGTCACCTATGCAATCTGGTCCGGTGTCGGCACCGCGATCATTGCAGTTATCGGCATAGCCTGCTTCGGCGAACAGGTCTCTTTGTTGAAGGTCGTGTCGATCTGTCTCATCGTCCTGGGGGTAGTCGGTCTGAACCTGTCGAGCGTAAGCCATTGACGGGCCCGTAACGGGCCGTATACTCGGCCGAACTGAAAGCGCCCGGCTGCAAGCCTGTCGGATCTATTTCGCCAAGAGTTTGGCGACAAGCCGACCCCATTCATCCTTCTTCACCACGAGATCGGGATCGCTTTTCAGCATTTCCAATGCCCGCTTCTCACTCAGTCCCGCAATGCCGGCCAATCTCTTGACTCGCCGCCATTCCCAGCGGGTGGATGCGAGCGCCTCCTTCATGACCCTTAGCGGAATCGCATCCGTTTCCTTGAGCACACTTGATATTCGGGTCCTACGGGGAGGTTGTGAAAGAATGTGGTCCATGTCGCCGGCATTCTCGCCCGCGGGTTTCAAGAGATCTACGGAAGCTGTGACTCCCGCAAGGGTTTCCCCCATCTTGTCCATTTCCTGGTGAAGCTGCCGAATGGTAGCGGCCTGCGGTGTCTCGTCCATACGGGATTCCAGCTGCTTCAGGCTCCTCTCGAAGCCATCCACGGCCCTGCCGAGAGGCTCGAACCGTTCGCTGATTTCTTCCAGTGTCTGTTTAGCACTTCCTATCTCCGCGTTGAGCGGTCCGTATTGTTGCGTGAGTTGATCCAGCGTCTCCTTGAGGTGCTCCATATCTCTGATTACAGGAGCGAGCCTGTCGGAGATCTCTTGTCGATGGTCGGTTCCCGTAATCTCCTCCAGGCGTGACTGCATGCCTCTCATACTTTCTTCCAGCGCCTCGACCCTGGTACTGACGGGCTTGAGCAACCTCTCCGAAGCATAGTGCGATTGCAGGGCCTCGATCTTTGCCACCCGTGTCCGGAGTTGAAACACCTCCGGTTTGATCTCGCCCAAGTCTCTGGTAATGGGATCCAATTCATCCCGTATGGCCGAGGCCAGTTCGCCGCGTTTGATGGCCCCTCTACGGTCAAGCGCACTACCGATCTGGTCACGGTAACGGCTCGCGAGCCACACCAGAATAACGAAAAACAGGAAGGGCCAGTCAAGGAGTAATCCCATAACCTTGGAGGTCAATCCAAGTAATTGGTCGAGCAAGTTGAACATTTTCCGCTCCTCGATAGTTTAGTCAATGGCAATTATATGAAGGCCTACGGCCGAATCGTCAAGTATTAACGTAACGCCGCCCTCCAGTGCCGGTATTCCCGACGCGTGGCTGTCGGATTCTGTAGGGGCGCCCCTCTGTGGGTGCCCAGGGCCGGCCCTCAATCCCCATCACGCGCTTGCCTTTAATCCCAGTTCAATGACTGCCTTGCTGTCGGCAAGCGGGAAATCCACGACGAATTCGGATCCGCCCGAGTTTGCGCAATCGTCCAACGTCTTGCAGTACTTGCACCGGTCCACCCCGCCGGGAGGTGGTTCGTTCGATTGAGACAGGTGCGGGCAGCGTTCGCTTTTGAACGAGAGTTTGAAACCGTAGAGTTCCGAGAACATACGTATTCTCAGCAGGTCTATTCCTTTGCCGCCCGCGTTGAACGAGTAAGGCCGGCCGCTGGAGTATTCCTCCGTTTCCTGGACCGGATAGAAGCCTTCAAAAATGAGTTCCTTGTCTTTTTCGGGTATTCCTATGCCGGTATCGCGCACGGTGAAGAGGTATCGTTCTCCCTTGACTCGACCCGTCACCTTGACCTCGCCATCGTCCGGAACGGCCTCCACGGCATTTCGGATGAGTCCTTCCATGATGGCCTGAAGCACGTGATCCGGGATGAGAAGATCGGCCTGCTCCAGCTCGAAAATCAGGTTAATCCTTCTGTTCTCTTCTTTGGCTTTTCCAAGCACGCATTCATGCACGGTTTTGCCGAATTCCCTTATGTCGATGCGCATCGGTTCGTCACGCCTGAACGGGAATGTCGTCGTCAACCACTTGTGAATCATATCCGCGGCACGTTTGATCTCCGGAGTCAATTCCGTCTGCACGACCATAAGATCGAGAGCCGCCTGAATGAACCCCGTAATCTGCCGCCTTTCCCAGGCGTAGCCCGTCCGCATGATGCTTTCCACCTGGGCTTCGAGTCGGTTGAGACTGTTCACGTGCCGCTTCATCCGCTCGATTGCCCGGTCGAATTCCCCCAACCCCTTTTCCTTGAGTTTTCGCTCCATGGTGGCCAGCGTACCGCGGATGATGGCCAAAGGGGTCCTCAGTTCGTGTGAAAGATGATTGAGCGTCTTGGTCTTGACGCGGTTCATGTTTTCCAGTTCTTTGTACGAGGTGAGGAGTTCTTCGAAGAATGTGTAATTCTCTATGGCCATGGCCACGACCCCTGCCAAAGAGGAGAGGATGTGGATGTCTTCTTCGGTGAACCTGCCGTTCCGCTTGTTCATGCTAACGAGGCAGCCGACGGTTTTCTCCCTGGTATTGAGCGGGACGATGATCTCGTTGCGGATCATGAAGCCGGAACGGTCCTCGAACGGTTTGAAGAAAAGCGGATTCGACGCGGGGTCGTTGAGCAGTGCCGGTTCCCCGGTCTGAAAGACCTGGCCGCTTATGCTCCTGTCCAGAGGTACCCGCAAGTATTGGGATTGGGAATTGATGAGTCCTTGATCGTCCACAACTTCCCGCCAGAACAGGTCCCCTTGGGTATCATCGTAGAGGAGCACGCCCACCAATTCGGTATCGAGGGTTGATTTCAGCTCGTTCACCAGGACCTGGAGAAGGTGGTCCAGGTCCATGGTGGTCGTAAGGGCCATACTGGAACGATAGATCATTTCAAGGTCGTCACGGGATTTCTTGAGCCTCTCGTAGACCGTGGCATTCTCCAGGGCAAGCGCGATGCTTCCCGCCAAAGAACCCAGGAGAGTCTCGTCCATGTCGGTGAAATCACCGCCGATCTTGTTCATCACCATGAGAACGCCGATGGTCTTTTCCCTGGTGTTGAGCGGGACCTGGAGGACCTTGCGTATAGCGAAGCCGGTCCTCTTCGACATCTCCGGGTAGTAGCGCGGATCCGCGGAAGTGTCGTTAACCCGTGCCGGTTTGTTGTTCCGAAAGACCCAACCGGCTATGCTTCCGTCCAGGGGCAGCCTCAATGCTTCCGACCGCGGGACGAGAATACTCCGGGCATCCCTGACTTGCCTCATGTACAGGTCCCCCCGGTTTTCGTCGTAGAGAAGCACGCCGGCGCCTTCCGTGAGAAGGGCCTTATTGACCTCGTTTATGACGATGGACAGCAGTTCGTCCAAGTCCATTGTGGAGGCGAGAGCCTGAGAGATATTGCATAATATGGAAAGCTCGAAGAGTTCGTGATGTTCGAGATCCAATGCGCTGTCGATCAGATCCCCGGCGATCTTTTCAAGCTCTCTGACCCGGTGCTCCAGCTGCTCGTAAGTTGGTTTGGCCATCAGGTCTTCTCCTGGGGCCGGGCACATGTGTCCGGCCGCTGAATTGCGCCGCGGCACATGTCCCGAAAATTGTTCACTCCTGTGAAAAACTCCCTCATCATGATCACCCACAGGTACCTGCCTCGTCGGGTAAGCCGCAGGCGTCCCTGATCGTCGACCAATGCCGAGAGAGACTTGAACAAGAGAATCTCTTTCCACAGTGTCTTCATGAAAACGCCCCGGAACTTCCGTTCGGCCTTCTCGACGTCAAGAGAGCTTCCGAACAGTTTCATCATGAAATGGTAGTGGATCTGTTCGATCCGGGAAAATTCCTTCACGGCCAACACGGGGAATGTGCCTCCATGGATGCGGTCGAGATAGTCGGGGACCGAAAACGTGTTGGCAAAACAAGTTCCGTTCACATAGCCGAACGATCCGCTTCCGACGCCGACGTATTCATCATAGTCTACGATATATTCATCTATCATGGTTTTCTTCCGAGAGAAACACCAGGCGGTTCCAAAACCGTAGTCCGATTCCAAACTCTTTACGATTCCGTCGTAAAACCGCTTCTCCTGACGGTAGCTGATCGGACCGAATCTCTTTCCGAGTTCTCTGCGGGTGATGTCCGACACCATCAGGGGATAGAATGTCGCCTGATCGGCCTCGATCTCCTTGATGATCTCCAAGTCTTTTTCCAGCATTTCAATGGTTTGTGTCGGGAAGTTGAAAATCATGTCTACGTTTAGAGTGTCGAACACTCCCATGAGACGTGCCAGTCTGTCACGGATTTCCTTACCGCTGCCGTACTTGTGGTACCGTTCCATCTGTTGGAGGAGCGAATCATCGAAGCTTTGCACGCCCACCGAAAGACGGTTCACTCCGCCGGCCTTGAGCGTTCCCACGATTTCCTCAGTGAGATGATTCGGATTGGTTTCCAAGGAGATTTCCCGCACGTTGAACATGGACCGCAAGTCGTTCAGGAGTTGCCCGATTTCCCTCGGCAGGACGGTGGGGGTGCCGCCTCCCACGTACACGGAAGCAAAATCATAGCCAAGATCGGCATACATCCTGATCTCTCGGCCAAGTCCTCGGAAATAGTCCCGTGCCAGGTTTTCATCCAGGGGGAAGCGGTTGAAAGAGCAGTAGGGGCAAAGCTCTTCGCAAAACGGAATATGGACGTAAAGAAGGTACTCCGCGTCGGATCGCGGTAACGGCGGCTTTACATTGTGAAGGCTGTGGAATTGAAGTAATACGGCGTACTTATGTTTCAAGTACGCGGTCAGCACGCTCTCCGTTATCATAAGGCCCACACTCCGTCGCTCTGCAAGTCCCCGGATCTGCGGTCTGCGATCCGGAAAACCGGCGACACAGTCCGCAAGCCTGCGATACCAATGTCCCTTCATGCGGGAACACCGGATCAGGGGACCAAGAGTATACCGGACTTCTTCTCAATTGAACACCGCGGCACGCAACACGTTCTTCAGTGGGACCCCGCGTCCCGCGGGGTCGTCTTCCAAGAAACGGAGGAAACCATCCACAGATTTCGCGGATTCACACAGATTCAAAAACCAAGAGAAGAAAGATTAACCACAAAGGCACCAAGACACCAAGAAATCCAAGAATGCAAATTCATTGTAGGGGCAGGCCGCCAGCCTTCGCCGGGGAGACGCCCGGCAGGGACGCCGGGACGCTACCGAAGCCAGGGACACCGGCAAAGCCCACCTCTTTGGTAGCGCCGGCCTCCGTGCCGGTATTCTTCGGTTTGCCGCCATCGCCCGGCAGAGACGCCGGGACGCTACTGAAGCCAGGGACGGCGAAAGCCCACCTCTTCGATAGCGCCGGCCTCCCCGCGTTCTGCGGGGTAATCCTACTTCCCCCCGTTTACGGGGGGACTGAGGGGGGTATCGCCCGGGACGCTACTGAAGCCCGCGACGACGGCAATCGGGGACATGATCCGATTTTGCGAGTGGCGCCATGCGACCTAGCAAAATTCGGAATCGTGTCCCCGGATTGCACGGAGAACTACCGTTCACGAAGGCTTTCCGACCCGTACTGAAGTAACGGAGTGAGGAAGTACTCGATAACACGGCGTTTGTCGGTCTTTATCTCCACCGTTACCGCCATGCCCGGCGATAGGTTCACGTGCCGTTCGCCCACCCGTACCGAACTCCGTTCCGGCTTCACCCTGGATGAATAGATCAGGCCGCGTTTCTCGTCGTTGATTGCATCGTTGGACACCTGCGTGACCTTGGCGTGGATGGTGCCGTACTTGGTGTACGAAAAGGTTTCGATCTTGATTTCAGCCTCCTGACCGGCTCTGACAAAACCAATGTCCTTGTTCTCCACAAACGCTTCCACTTCCAGTGCATCGTCCCGGGGAACGACCACCATCAACGCTTGGGCCGGGGTTACCACGCCGCCGACGGTGTGGACCGCGACCTGCTGCACGAAGCCGTCAACCGGCGCGATAAGCTTCAGGAGCCTACCGCGTTGCCGGGCCTTGATCAATTCCTGAGAATTCGCGGTGACCTTCTGGTCGGCCTCATGCCAACCGTCCAGGGTCACCCGGCGGGTTTCCGCCGTGAGCATGGCCTTCTGCTTGAGGATTTCCAGGACCGCGGCCTGCGCCTCTTTGAGCTTCTCCACTTGGGATGCCAGGTTGCCTTCCTGTTCGATGAGCGCGCGCTTACGTTCGAGATACTCCTGTTCCGACACGGCCTGCTGTTCGAACAGCTTCTCGAAGACCTCGGCGCGGCGTTTGATGATCGGAAGTGTTGCCTCGATGGTCTTCATCACCTCCCGGGAAGCACTCAATTCCGCTTCCCGGCGGGTGGTATCGGCCTCGATACGTTCCAGCCTGGAGCGGTACTCCATCCATCGGCTGCGGAGGATACGGCGAGCCTCACCCATGCGGTGCCGGTCAATGCCCGTCAGATCATCGAGCACGGGTTCCGCTCCTTCGAGTCCTTTCAGGAAAGCCTCGGCATTGGCCGCCTGTAGCCTAGCCGTTGTAAGCTCCTCTTCCAGCCGGGTCGTGTCGGCCTGTGCCGCGGTGGCATCCAGTTCGATGAGCACATCGCGGGCCTTCACCGGTTGCCCGTCGGTCACGTGAATCGCGGTGACCGTAGCCGTCTCTATAGGTTGGATTACCTTGACCCGGTCATTGGGAACGATCTTGCCCTGCGCGACCACCACGACGTCGAGCCGGCCGAAGACCGACCAGAGCACCGCGAGGACCGCGAAGAGCATCAGCAGCCACATGGCCGCCCGCGGCAACGGCGAAACCGGCGTCTCGCGCAACGCCAGAGCCGCGGGAAGGAATTCAGACTCATGCGGTAACCGCGGGGGAGACTCGAATTCCTTCCGGTGTTCCCAGGCACGCCGTACCGCGATGCCGTACCGTTTCAACAGACCGCCGACGGCCTGGAATGTGAGCGTCATGCCCATGTTCATGTCCTTATATGAAGAAAAGAAGATTACACCACCAAGGCACCAAGAAAGAGAAAAAGGTATCCACAGATTTCGCCGATTCACACAGATTTAAAGGCCAAGATGAAGAAGGACTAACCACCAAGACTCCAAGACACCAAGAAATCCCAGAAGGCAAAGGCATGTACGGCAGGACCCCGGCCTACGCCGGGGAGACGCCCGGCAGAGACGCCGGGACGCTACTGAGGCCCGGGAACGGCCAAAGCCCACCTCTTCGGTAGCGCCGGCCTCCGTGCCGGTATTCTTCGGTTTGCCGCCATCGCCCGGCAGAGACGCCGGGACGCTACTGAGGCCCGGGACGGCGAAAACCCACCTCTTCGGCAGCGCCGGTCATCTTACGCCTTGTACAGCGTTGCGGCGCCCGTTTCTCGACAGATGCGGTTCGCTTCGCTCACCACTTGCTACGGCTTCCATATATCATCATAATCACTAGCGTCCGTACGTGCCTTTCTTATGAATATTTCACTGTGTGAAACGAACACCGTTGCTGCAAATAACATGCCGGTTGCCGCGCGCGTACGGCTTTGTCACGCTGCGGCTTGAACCGGCGTCGCTTGCCATGGCTCCCCCAGCATAGCGCTAAAGGATAGCCCGATCTCATTATTGGCGGCTAGGCCGTATATTTCATCCTCGCCCGGGCCTCCGAACAGGGTATCCGAGTTCTCCCGACCGAACAATACATCGTCACCCGCCCCGCCGTCCATCAGATCCTTGTCGGCCGTGCCCACAAGGTAATCGTCGGTGTCCGTGGGCGTCGCGGCGATCTGCTGCATCATGGCGACATCCCAGACCGTGCCGTCGGCAAACAGCACCTGCTCGATCTTGAATGCGTCGCCCGCGAACCAGTCCTTCACTTGCAGCGTGTCGTCGCTTCCGTCAATGGAAAGGAACAGGTCATGGCCGCCCGCTTTGAGCGAAACATTGCCCGGCAGCACGTCCGGGCCGAGAAGGATCGTATCCAAGTTGCCCGCGGTTGTGTCGACGTCCGTGATGACGTCATGACCGTAGCCGCGGTCAAAGACGTAGGTGTCGCTGCCGAAGCCGCCGTCGGCATAGTCGTCATCCGAGCCGGGGTCCAGGAAATCACCGCCCGCGTAGCCGGATAACCGGTCCGAACCAGCGTACCCTACGATGGTATCCGCTGAAGCGTAGCCCCGCAACAGATCGTCCTCAGGCGTGCCCTGGAGCATCATCTGTTCCACAGTCGCCACATCCCACACCGTACCGTCGCCGAAGCGGATCTCCTCGACCTGCCGGCCGGCAGAATCATCCCGGAACCAGTCCTGAATGGTCAGCGTGTCCGTGGTGCCGTTGATGGAAATCACCAGGTCGTCGAGCTCACGTTTGAGCCCAACGTCGGCAGCGGCGATGCCGGCATCGAGTACAACCGCATCAATATTGCCCGGGGTGGAATCATCTTCCATAATGGTGTCGCTGCCGGAGCCGAGGCCGAAGAGGTAGGCGTCATCGCCCAGGCCGCCCATGAGCAGATCCGCATCCGCACCGCCGTCGAGCAAATCCTGTCCCGGCCCGCCATACAGTTCATCCGCATGGTCCCCGCCAAGCAGCAAATCCGCACCGTCCAGGCCGAACAACCGGTCCTTGCCGGCATACCCGGCAAGGGTATCCGCCGAAGCATACCCGATCAACAGATCGTCCCCGGGAGTGCCCTGCAGAGCCATTTGCTTGATGCTATCCACGTCCCATATGGTGCCGTCCGCGAATTGGATACGCTCGGTCTGCCATTCCGTAGAGTCATCCAGGAACCAATTGTGGACAGTGAGCGTGTCGCCCGTGACCACCACGGCCCGCACCAGGTCGTCGTCCACATGCCGCACATTCACATCGGCAACAAGGATATCGGCGTTCAATACTATGGTGTCGAGATTGCCTGAAGTACTGTCACGGTCGATGATAGTGTCCTGTCCATAGCCTGTGCCAAAACGGTACGTGTCGTTTCCGTTGCTCCTATCCGCTGTGAAGTATAGCTCGTGGGCTTCGTGCATGCTTCCCCCATACATCACGTCGCGGCCTTCCCCAGGATCACAAGAGTCGTCACCATCCCCAGCGACGAGAGTATCCTCGCCGGGTCCGCCCGATAAAACATCCGCCCCGATGCCAGCCCAGATGTCGTCGTCTCCTGGGCCTGCGAGCAATGTATCGTCACCCTGCCTACCATAGAGGCGGTCATTGCCCTCATACGCACTGATTGTATCGGACGTGATATATCCTATGCAAAAGTCGTCTCCCGGAGTCCCCTGAATCACTTGCTGCTTGACCGCCGCGACATCCCACACGGTACCGTCGGAGAATTCGATCTGTTCGACCCGGTATTCCGGGGAGTCGTTCCAGAACCAGTTCTGGACCGTCAGGATGTCGGTCGTATCCTTAATGGATAGCGTCAGATCCTCACCCGTCTGGGTCAGCCTGATATCGCCCGGAGCGATACCGTCGCCCAATTTGATCGTATCAATGTTACCCGCTGTCCGGTCATGGTCGAGGATGATGTCGTTACCGTATCCAATGCTGAAGAAGTACGTGTCATTGCCGTTGGATGGGATGGGGCCTCCCCATCCGGGTCGCTCACCCCCATAGAGTCGATCCTCTCCGGAACCGGGATCGAGGAAGTCATTACCAAAACCCCCTACGACCGTATCATTCCCGTCTCCCGCGAACGCGGTGTCATTGCCCTGCTCAGCGTAGACCACATCGTTACCGGAACCGGAGTCGACAAAATCGTCACCGCCTCGTGCGTAGATCGTATCGTTTGAGCCATACCCCTCGATGGTATCCGCACCGGAGAAGCCGATGATTGTATCGGCTGCGTCGGTGCCCTTCACGAGCATATCCTGGATGGTCGCGGTATCCCAGACCGTGCCGACGGTAAACGTGACGAGCTCGATGCCGTGGACCGGAGTATCGTTCACGAGCCAGTCCTTCACGGTGACGGAATCGCCCGTGTCAAGGATGGTGAGCTTCAGGTCCTTGCCCATGCGTTGGATCTGCACATCCGTGGGCAGGATATCCGCGCCCAATTCGAGCGTATCCGTATTGCCCGCGGTGGTGTCCGTATCGTCTATGGTATCGTGGCCGTCACCGCGGTTGAAGCGGTATACATCGTTGCCCGGGCCGCCGGCCGTATAATCATCGTCCAAACCGCCTATGAGGATGTCCGCATCGTCCTCACCATACAACCGATCCGCTCCGGAGCCACCGGCGAGGTAATCCAGGCCGCCACTGCCGTAGAGCGCATCGTTATCCTCATCCCCGTAGAGCGTATCATTGGAAGCCAGCCCGACGATTACATCATTACCCCCCAGTCCGCTCAATTCGTCCTCTCCCGGGCCGCCGCATATCGTATCCGGCCGGTCCGTCGGAGCGTAGGCTCTTGCAATGATCTCGGTTTCGTCCCACGATGTTCCGTCCATGAACTGGATTTGTTCCACCCGCCTCAGTGTCGAGGATGCCAGATACGGGGAGAAGAACCCTTGAACGGTAAGAGTATCGGACGTGCCCCCAATCGACAGGACAAGGTCGTAAACCGAACGTTTCAAGGTGATATCATCAGAAGTGAGGTTGCTGCCGAGCCATATGGTGTCGATGTTGCCTTCTGTAGCATCCACGTCGATGATGGTATCGTTGCCTGAACCAATCCGGAAGATATAGGTATCATCTCCGGATTCCCCATAGAGAACATCCGATCCGGATCCTCCGTCAAGGATATCCGCACCGTCCCCTGCCCAAACGATATCCGCCCCGCCGCCCGCGACGAGGATCGAGTCGCCGTCCTGGTTGAGCAAGTGTTCATTCCGGTCGGTTCCATATACGACGTCATTCCCGCTCAGGCTGTTAATCCACCCATCCCCCAGGGTCGCACTGCCCTGAACGGCCTCAGAGCCCCAGGTCCCGAACATGTGAGGGAAGTACCAGCCATCCTGCGACTGACCGAGTTGGTCGTAGACCGGTAAGCCGCCGGTGTCGAAGATCCAGCCCAGGTCGGGGTCTTGTTGAACAAATACCTCGCGGAGGGTGAGATAGTCATTTTGCCAGAGGTAATCGTCTTGGGACAGTTCATATGGAAATCCCCGTAGAGATCGGGCGAATTCTGCGAGCACTTGTCTTGCGTCTTCGTGGCCAGTGCTGAGGCGCTGTTGAATATCAGTGATTACGCCACTCAGATCCACTCTCGCCTCGTCTGTCTCACTATCGTAGGTGTGCTCTATCTTTTCGTAGAGATGGTTGAGATGCGTGATGGCCATAAGCTGGCCGTACATCAGTTCGAATAGCAGCCGGTAAGACTCACTAAGATCTATGCAATCTTCAGGACTGGGGTTTGGACCACCTTCCCCGAGCCAAGTCTCCCCAAAAAATCTCTCGAGGACCGTAAGTTTTCGAGCGTCTATATTGCCCCCGCGACTTGTCGGCTGCACATCCTCGCTGCCAGTCCACTTGAACAATATTTGCTCCATCAAAGCATTTCGCGAAACGGGATCACCAGCACAGATAAACTGCTCCACAAGCGATTTCAGTTGCCCACTTGAGTCCTCGCAGATTGCTTGATCGAGGTCGTACACCGTTCCGTATCCCTGGAGATACGGATGTTCTGCCATTTCGTCGGGAACTGGAGTTGTGTCATTGACCATCGTGTAAGCCGGGTCGCGCGGCAGAAGGTATTCAGCAATTTGTCCCATTGTCCCATCACACCACTGAAAATTCCCAATCCTGGTACGGTCGTTTCCCTGCTCGTCCGTATTGTGATGAAGGGTGGCACTGAGACTGATCGATGTTATTCCAAGATCAGCGAAGTTACAAATCTCAGTTTCCGAAGCATACTCGTCACCGTCTAGGTCGGTCCACACACTCAATCTTGAATATGCTTCATCGTGTTCATCTATCTTACCGTCGGCATTAGCGTCAAGATCCGACAGCGCTTCAAAGCCATTTGCAGCCCGTTTGCCGTTCCGCAGAATCGTCTGGTCCCCGAACAATTCCCTACCGCTATTGATGACGCCATCGCCGTTAAGGTCCATTGCTAACAGGCCATCGCGGGGATCAATCCAGGCCATCCGCTCAGCAAACCCGTCGGCATCATAGTCAAAATACTGGCCATCCTTAAGGTTGGATGTTCCTATCCCGTCACCCTGAAGATCGAGTATCAGCGGATCTCGTCGCCTGTTTGGCCGGGTCTTCTTCTTGAAACGTTTACGAGCTGGACCTATTTTGCATTCGTTAGGGTCCCAAGGAACATCTGAATGTGGTTGGATATGATAGGTCCTCCACCACATATCGTTCCATCTACCCTCAGGATTGTGGTGACGTGCAGTCTTCCCGTCGGGGTTTATCCGACCCGCTTCAAAGTGAAGGTGATACTTTCCCTCACTGCCACAATCGCTGAGTCGTCCAACACTTTGGCCAAAATGGACAACATCGCCAGGGTTCACATATCGTTTTCCTTTCTCATCCGTTAGGATCATGTGCCCGAGAACAACCACATTGCCGAGCGAGTCGTAGATCATTATCGCTCCCCAAGTGGCTCCCTGGGGGAAGTCCGCGACTCTTCCTTCAAGCGGGGAACAAACTCGGGTACCCTTCCCTTTGGCACTGGGTGTTGCGCCTTTACCTTGTACGTCGATTCCCCAATGCATACGACCCCAACGCCACTTATAGCTGCTGACGACTTGAACCTTATTGATATTCATATCAGGAAGAACCGTGTGAAACAGACCTCTCATGCTTACCGGTACTGGATATGCTCTTTCTCCCATCGGAAAACCTCCTCATAATCGTGTGATTGCTCCGTCTCGTCAGGCTGGGCGGACGTTACTTTCCACCGTGCTCTTTTAGGTATCGAGCCACCTTGTCCCAACCTATGCCCTCAGCTAGAGCTAGGGCAGTCTCCCCAAAACTGGTTCTTGCATTAACCGAGCAGCCGTCAGCTATGAGCAGCTTTACAGCTTCAAGCTTGCCGGCTTCAGCAGCATACATCAGCGCCGTGGCTCCATCTTCAGTCCTGGCGTTGACGTCTGCTCCTTTAGCGATGAGCAGTCTGAGGACTTCCGGATTGCCGCCCTCGGCAGCATGCATCAAGACCGTGGCTCCATCTTCAGTCCTGGCATTGACGTCCGCTCCTTTAGCGATGAGCAAGTCAAGAATCTTGACGTCCCCCTGCCTGGCAGCGGACATCAATGCCGTCCAGCCATTAGGGGTCTTGGAATTGACACGAGCTCCATCTGCGATGAGCAATTTGGTAAGCTCCACGTTGTTCCTTTTGCCTGCAACGGCGGCCATGAGTGCCGTCTTCCCGACCTCAGGTTTGCTATTCACGTGAGCCCCTTTGGCAATAAGCAACTTGGCGAGTTCGATATTTCCCTCTCCGGCAGCAATGTTCAGAGCAGTCTCACCATTTTCGGTCCTGTCGTTGACGCGGGCGCCTTTGCTGATCAGCAGTTCCATCGTTTTGATATCTCCGCCTCTGGCAGCGGACATCAATGCCGTCCAGCCGGGACCGGGCCACGTAGTGCGAGCATTGACTGCGGATCCTTTGCTAATGAGCAATCTCACCATCGCTGCGTTTCCGGCCATCGCAGCAAGCATAAGAGCCGTCTGCCCGCCGAAGTTCCAGTGCCTTCTGTTGACATTGACGCCTTGGCTAATAAGACCTTGCGCTCCCCGGATATTACCGAACGTGGCAGCAATGGGTAATGTCAGATCTGCGCCGCTTCGCAGAAGAAATCTTGCGACTGCAGAGTTCCTCCTGACGGCAGCGTAGCCCAGGGCCGTCATCCCCGATTGGCACTTCGAGTTGATTGCAGCACCGTTTTCGACTAATAGCTTCACAACATCCAGGTGTCCTTCAAGAGCAGCTTGCATTAGCGGTGTTCTGCCGTGATCTGAGGCACAATTGACATCAGCACCTTTCTCCAGAACGCTCTTGACTTGGGGCAGGTCCCCGTGGGCGGCGGCCTGCATGAGTTGTTCGTCGAGCTTAGTCGATGCTCCTGAGGCCATCGCCCACGGAAGCAATACCAAGCCAATAATGACAGGTAGCCACCACTGTGTTGTCACTTGAATACATTGAGGCTTCATGGCAAACCCTTGATCCAGCTTAACTGGTCCATTGTTTTCTCGCTTTACGCGTGTGAGATAGGTCCTCGGCAGTTGAAGAACTTCAGCGGGCCCCTTCCGAAAGCGTTCTGCGGTTTAGGAGCTTAGCCCTGGATGATCCGTCAGCATAGCAGGTCGACCCAGGCCTACTCCTGACTCAAACATTGCTTGATCCCTTCACTCTCTCAACTTAAACTTCTGTCATCGGCGATCCGTCGCTTCAGCGACCATCCGCGTTGCTCACACTCCTGCGGTTCTTCAGTGGACGGCCTGCCACCATAACTGCCGACCGCCGACCGGTCATACACCCGGCAAGATAGCCGTGCAGGTTCCTTTCCTCATTGGTCGTTGGTGTTCCCCTTGACAATAGTCCGGCTCGCCCCGTGCCGTGAACCGCTAACGCATCAGAAACGCTCCTGCCACCAAGGAACAAAGAGGACAATGAATACAAAAACTGTCCCCGGGCCGGTTCTTGAATACCGCACGTCTGGAGGCTAGGAGAAATCCCACGGGGCGTGTCCGAGAATTCTGCCTTCCGTCATCTTGGTTCTGTCCCCTTGGTGCCTTTGTGTCGCTTGGTGGTCGATCTATCTCTTACGATCTCCCCAGGAATTCCCCATGCTCTTCCGCGAATTGCAGTACAGGGGAAATCCAATGATAGTGCATTGGTTCCCCAGTCATCAGGCAGTCCGCGATGATCCGGTCCGAGACCTGGTGCCGTGTACCTATCCTGGTGTCCACCACTCTCTTCTCCTTCTTGGTTGCCCGATCCACGAT
>JAZDHD010000296.1:0-29642 GCA_043806215.1 Pseudomonadota bacterium
GTCCGTTCCGGCGTCGCCTGCTCCCGTTCGTCTTCAAGCTCACGATGTGCCCGGA
The DNA here is from genome assembly GCA_043806215.1 of Pseudomonadota bacterium. Taxonomy (GTDB): domain Bacteria; phylum Desulfobacterota; class Desulfomonilia; order Desulfomonilales; family Desulfomonilaceae; genus JAVHLK01. Next base: position 56 of record JAZDHD010000296.1, read on the forward strand.
ACGCACCGAAGGTGACCAGGGTCGCTCCCAAAAACAGCACCGACCAGCCCCAGTCAGCTCCATAATGTATGGGGATAACGGCGCCGAAATAGTAACTGTAGGACACGAGTAATACTACCCAGGCCTGGATTGCCGCGATTCGAAGTTTCTCAACCTTCCCCAGGAAAACCGTCATGAGACAGTGCGAAGAAATAATAAGCAACGTAGCACACAAGAGAACCTGGAGTGTTGTCTCATTAGTATAGCCACGGCTTAACTGCGACAAGCCGCCCATGAAATTCTCCGCGGTGCTGCTCTGCCGGTCCGTCTGGATCGGCATGAAGCAGCCGGCGAACAGAAGAAAGGCGCCGGCCTTTCCAATAAGTCTGTACACCCGGACCTTCCTTGTTTCATTCTCAGACATGTTCCCTCCTGACATAATGGGAGGCCCTGCGCATTTGCATCCCAGGAAAAGGGAGCGAAGGGTATCGGAACCCTCCCCACAAGGACCGGCCCCGGCATGCTGCAAGCGCGGACTCCATTGCCGTCACGCTTGTTGGATGGGTCGTGTGCATTCCGGATACATCACGCTCAGTTGTGCCCGACCTGTCCGTATTCACTGTCACGCGGGTTTGGGATTTCTTCAATGTGGCCTGTGGACACAAGGATTTCAACTGGTCCCCCGTGGTGTCTTATGAACCTGAAGGAACTGCGGTCTCTCCCGAAGGATCTCGGTTCATGGGCATCCGCCGGGGCGCTCAGATCTTGCCTACCGCGGCCGGCGCAATGACATCGTCATTGGCCGCAGTGCGACAACCGGCTGCGTCTCTCTGCGCTTCCGAGCCGTTTCACGGGCGTACCAGGCGACAACTGCCCGCTCACCTTAACCAAAGTATTTCTTTTAGCAGCTTAGGGCATGGCCCGTCAACACCTATCTGTGATATCTGGGGATATCTGGGGACATACACCAGGTTTTTCAGGTCGAGAAGATTACAGGTCGTGACCTGAGCACAGGAAACCCCTGAAGACCTCGTAAGCGTCCATCTTAGAAAAAACTAGGTGTATGTCACCAGATGTCCGCGAAAGTAATGCGGAGGGGAGAGTTGGTATTTATCTTATTGGTTAATACAGTAGTTTTTCACCCCTGATCTGCTACGCGTTCACCACTTTAACGGAGTAATCTTCAGGATCGACTTGGTAAGTGGGGATTATCACCTTAGTCGCCCAGGTCTGAAATGCCCGATTGAGACGGCTAATAAGGGCATTCCAATCACTCGGATAATCAGATCGCTCTACGCTCTCGATGACCTCCAGACTCAACCCTGAGTACTCGGCCAGATTCTCTTGCGTCATCTGGAGCTTAGCACGAATATCAGCTATAGCTTGAGCTTGTCGGCGTTGATACTCCTTCACGGCCTTCCTGACTTGGAGTAGCCTTTCAAGACCATGTCCATCAAAGTTGCCCAACTCCAGACTTTCCGCTTCGGATGCGTCATGCAAGCGGAGGATTTGAGCAAATTGCTCGTAGGAGAAGCCATGACGCTCTCTGATGACGTAGATCTGCCGACCGGCTTCTCTCTTGTTCTGTGCAACACGGAACTGGTTGCGACGCTCAGGATCGTTGCCGATCACTGCGTCCACGAATCGCGCGTAGGTGTCAGACATCGTCAAGCTCCCTTCGCAAGAACGACGAAACGTCTCCATGAAAGATCGTTTCCAGAAAAGATAAGACATCCTCCACTAACCTGGAGTTCCGGGCAAGGTCTTTCCGTACGATCTTGAGCAACTTTTTGGCTCTGGCTATCTCTCTCTGGTTCTCCTCTTGTTTCTTTTTCAGCAAACCGCTTATAAAGACAACTATGTCACCGAACTCCGGGTCACTCCAAGAACCATAGAATATTCGATAGCACAGATTCCCTCTCTCAGCGCGAAGTTCGTGAAGACCGTCACCAAGAGGTTTTGCGTGAGGCATTCCCAAGTTCGGATTTCTGATGAGGTCACCGATAACGCCGAGGACTTCATCGACTCCTCCCGTATTTCCGACTTCCTGAAAGAAAGAGCCCAAAAGGATTCTGCCGCGGTCTCCATGCGAAAAGAACCGGAACTCAGGTCGTTGTTCCGAGGAGTGTTCCCCCTCTCGGACCCTGACTATCACCAACCTGCAATTGGTATCATCAATCCCATAAGTTACGACCAGCGGCGCCGACGCAAGGGATACGTCTTTGTACTCGAATCGTCTCGTATCTCCCGGATCATCTTCACACTTGGTCGTCCACGAGGGTCTCGGATCATACGCCAAATCAAGGAATCTCAGGAGAACTCCTTCTTGAATAGACGGATGTAACCTCTTGAAAAAGCCATCCTGTATATCCAGGTCCGGATCGTACTCCCTACACATCCTGCCTTCTCGTCCCTTTATCTCTTCCTCCGTGTTCTCTTGTCAAGTTTATCGCTCATGTGTTCTTCTCCGTCACGCTTCTCCATTCGATATTAGCCGGGCGACCCTGCAAGGTCAACACTGTTGCGCTTTCTAACCCTCCTCCGGCGCACGGTAGATATCCGCGTCAATGGGTGAGCCGACCGAGCCGACTTTCTGCGCGCGTAACCGCCTGGGCAATTCCCCATTGGCTTTCATGAAGAGCGCCTTCGCGGACCTGGTAACCTTTGACAGGCGCTCCAATCGTTCGAGCAGATCATCGGGAAGGTCCAGGTACTCGGCGAGATAGCCCACGTAACATGCCGCATCCAACTGATCGCTCACCACGAAGAGGCCGTGACCGTCGTCCCTTGCCGATCCGGGGTTCTGGCGCAAGAAATTCCCGATGCAATCCTCATGCAATTGAAGGAGTTCCCCGGACTTGATCCGCAGCATCGCTTCCGCGATGTCCGAGTCGTCATACTCACCGTCCTCCTTCGCCGCTATCCGCCGGACCTCCTCTTCGGTAATGCCGCCTCGTTTGTTGCGCCACTCCATGTCCTTCCGGTATGCCTCTTCAAACGTTTGCTTAAAATCGGCATCACGGATGGCCAATACTGCCTTGGACTCGAGTCTTCGGTCAAGCTCCCGGCAGAGTTCTGCAAGGGTTGCATCCTTGGGAAACACTTTCGTGGAGTCGGGCCGTGTGTCGATATCTTCTCCGGCGGGCGCGTTGGTGATGGTGATATCCGTGCCGTCTTCGTACTTGAGGACAAGATCCGCCCAGTTGCCGGCCTGGTCATGCTCGTACAAAACGCATGCCGCGGCCGGGTCGGCCGTGAAGAAGCTGCAGAGACGCACTTGCGGCATCTCTTCTATGCCGTAGGCCCGGCCTCGAATGAATCCCAGCCGGTCCAGTTCCTTCACCATGGACTGCACGCCGGGCTTCTCCATCCAGGCGGGGCTCGGCTCCTCAACCAGGTTGATCTCCGAAGGCTGGGCGGCGAAACCGGCCAACGTTTTCGATATTGCCTTAAGTTTCCGGCGGATGAGAAAATACGCCGCAAGCACGACCGCGACGATGACGACGAAGATGATCCCCAATACTTGAAAGACTGTGCCCATTTCCTCTCCCATTCCCGAAAAAGCACATTTGCGGCGACGGAGCCCCGACAAGCTCCCCAACCGACCATTTCTGCGCGATAACCTTCCGGAATCACGATATGTACCAGTTCTTTAGTGCTCCATGGCATAAATTCGGTCGCACATCGTGAGTCGTCTTCCCGGCGTAGACCGGGAACCAGTCTCCTTTCCCTGGACCCCGGCCTGCGCCGGGGAGACGACGGGCAGGGACGCCCGTCCCACTAAAACCTTTTTTGGAGTCTCGCTGAGTTCTTTCGTAGCCCGGGCCTCCGTGCCCGGATATTCTTCTTGCCGACGGCCAACATGGCAGCGAGACGAAAATGTGTGACCGGACTTATGACATGCTGCACTTAGGAACCATACGTCATTGCCGGGCGGGATGTCAATTCCGACCGCGGTCGCAAGTATGGCCCGGGACCGGGTGTCTGTCCCCCAAAATTGCAATCCGGGGACACGATTCCGAGTTTTGCGAGCCCGCATGGCACCGTTCGCAAAATCGGATCATGTCGCCGATTGCCGGCGGCCCGAGGGATGATGGGGTTATTGGGTGACAGACCCCAACGTCGTATTGGGGCGACATCGGGAATTTATGTCCGAGGCCATGCGGATTTTTCCAGGGGGGTGCTATAGTGACGCTCTTTGAATTTCGCGGTAATCCTAATCCGGTTCCTCAAGGATCCCGCCGGTCGTTCCTGTCATTGCGAGGAGCGCAGTCCCGCGCAGAACGCGGGAAAGCAATCTCAATGCCTCGTGAAAGGCCGAGATTGCCGTGCCCTCCCGTAGGGGCGGCCCCCTGTGGCCGCCCAGGGTAGGCACGGGGGCCTACCCCTACGGCTCGCAACGACAAACGTGAAGGTGGCCGCAGTACTCAAAGGACGACACTTTGGAATGCCTGGTCGGTTCATGACCCCGTGACCGCAAACTGCTCGGGAGTGGCGGCACGTATTGCTCTCAGGTTACGAAGGACACGGACAATGGACGAAACGTTCGACATGATAATCATCGGAGGCGGACCGGCCGGTTACGTGGCTGCATTACGGGGACGCCAATTGGGGCTCTCCGTAGTCCTCATAGACAAGGAACGGATTGGCGGAGTCTGTCTGAACCGAGGTTGCATCCCCACCAAAGCGATACTCTCGGACATGGAGGGCATCCTGTGGACCCGACGGGCAGTCCGGGAGCGGATTCTCGACCGGGAGCCAACGGTTGATTTTGCCCGTGTGATGCACAGGAAAGACGCGGTGGTTGAAAAGATGGTCTCAAACCTGGACCGGCATCTTACGGCCTCGGGAGCAAAAATCCTGAAGGCACGGGCCAAAGTGGCGGATCGAGGAGTGGTCGCGACCGACCAAGGAGAGACCATTCGAGGCAGGAATATCCTCATAGCGTCCGGCTCACGGCCGTGGACCCCGCCGATAAAGGGAGCCGACTCGCCCGGCGTTGTGGGCACGCGGCAGGTTCTCGGTTTGGACAGGCCTCCGGAACGCCTTGTGATCATCGGCGGAGGCATAATCGGGCAGGAGTTCGCCGCGATATTTTCTTCCATGGGCAGCCGGGTCGTTGTATTGGAGACGCTCGCCGGGATTCTCAACCCGGTGGATGGTGAGATGGCCCGGAAGTATATGAGTCTCCTCCCGGGACGCGGCATCACCACCCATGTCGGCGTGAGGGTCGAGAGCATCGAAGAGGTTCGCGGCGGCCTGAGAATCGTGTACGAGAAAAAGGCCAAAGAAAACATTGCCGAAGCCGACCTCGTCCTGATGGCAACGGGTCGTCGCCCGTTTTTCGAGGACTCCGGAATAGCCGAACTGGGGATCGAAGTTGACAAAGGAGCGATTCGGGTAGACCCGTTCCTCATGACGTCGGTTGAAGGGATCTATGCTGCGGGGGATGTGACGGGCAGGAACATGCTGGCTCATGTGGCATCCCATCACGGTGAAATTGTTGCAGAGAACGCCGCGGGCAGGAACCGGGCGGCTCACGATGACCTTGTCCCCGCCTGCGTCTTCACCATGCCCCAGATAGCGTGGGTCGGGCTAACCGAGGAGCAGGCAGCGGCGTCGGGACGTCCGTTTCGGACCAGCACGTTTTCACTCTCCGCCAACGGCAAGGCCATGGCAATGGGCGAAGCCCGCGGCTGGCTCAAGGTGATTGAAGACACGGAAACCGGTCGTCTCATAGGGGCGCATTTCATGGGCCCGTCGGTTTCGGAACTCATCGGCGGGATGACCCTTGCCATCCGAAAGGGAATGTCCGCGACGGATATAGCCGACACGATTCATCCTCATCCGACCATATCCGAGGCCGTGAGAGAAGCCGCGTTGGGTTTGCTCGACGGGCCCATCCACTCGGCTTCACGGACGAAATCCTTCGGAGAGGCTTGATCGTCCGCGTTCAACCGCCGGTCTTTCTGCGAGACTCCGGAACGGTGGCGGGCATGAACGGTCTTATCGACAGGAGGCTTTAGGGTCTGTCACCAAGTGAACCCATCATCCCTCGGGCCTCTGGGTCTAATGGTATAGCCATGGGGGCCGCCGGCAATCGGGGACATGATCCGATTTTGCGAACGGCGCCATGCGACCTCGCAAAACTCGGAATCGTGTCCCCGGATTGCCCACCGGCGGAGGAACTGATTCGCGATCCGGCACGCCGTTTCTTTTCCCCTTTCGTCTTGAGCCCGGCCTACACTCATGCCCGACGGCCCGTAACCCACCGGTACCGGCGAAATCTTCCCGGACCTAAAATTTCCTCTTGCATTTTTTCCTTTTCGATAGCTCATTACTTGTAGCAAGACTATGGGGAGTCGCCTCTGTTTCCATCACGCGGCCGGCGGGCGAAGGTCTCCCTCACATTGTAAACACAAGGAGGCGAATCTATGGATTCCGATAAGATACTCTATGGACGACGGGTGCTCATTGTGGACGATGAACCGGATGTACTTGAGATCCTGGTTGAAACGCTCTCAATGTGCAAAGTCGATACTGCAGGGACTTTTGAAGAAGCTTCAAGAATGCTGGAAGAAAACGACTACGAGGTCGCGGTCCTCGATATTATGGGAGTCAAGGGATTCGATCTCTTGGAAATCGCCAACCGGAGAGACATTCCGGCCATCATGCTGACCGCTCACGCCTTGAATGAAGAGAGCCTTCGGAAATCCGCCAAACAGGGCGCGGCGTACTTTGCCCCAAAAGAACTGATGCATGAGATTGAAATATTCGTGGCAGACGTACTCGATGCTCACGAGAAGAAACGGAATCCGTGGGCCAAGTGGTACCAACGCCTTGGAAGCTATTACGACAGGAGATTTGTGGGTTCGAACTGGCGCGAGCAGGAACGGGAATTCTGGGAAAAGAAACTCAAAGAGTACTCCGGCATCTGGTACTGATGCCCCCACTTAATCTGCGTGACTCCCACCTGTGACGCGTCGATTCGGATCGCGTCCAATGGGAGTCACGTACCGCATCACCCGGACGAACGCAATTCCATGCCCGACGCGAAGATCCTTGTGCATTCCGAGACGATAGACGGCGGTTGGTCTCAACACTGATCATGCGAGACGGCAGATTCGTGAGTCCGTCGGTTTCGCGAGTTTGGGGAAGGCGGCGTACAGGTGAGGGTCAGTGTTTTTTCTTCCACTCCATGTATTTCGCCGTATCGAGATTCGTACCCTTACTCGCGATGAAAGACGCTTTGAGCATCCCTATCACCGATACCATCTGAGGCAGTCGGCGCACCACTCCCCTAAACCACAAAGTAAACGAGCGATTGTAGCGGATGAGATGGACGAGTTCGAGCAGCCGTGAGGGGTGCAACCATGATTTCAGAAACGTTCGGAGAAGCTCACGGCCACGACGGATGACCGTCTGCCCGTCGAGTTGCCCTTCATACTCGTAAATGAGCCTCGGCTTTGAATCAGCGACGGTCTTGACCTGACGGTCGCCGTGGACCTCGCCCCATAGTTGACTTCCGGGATAGATCGATAGGGGAAAGATATCGACGAAGTGGGGCCTCAACTCCCGCACAAAACGTTTACTCTCCTCGTGGTCCCCGCTGTTTTCTCCGAGAGTTCCAACGACGAAAAAGGTATGAACCCACATGTGAGACTTCTTGGCCCGCTGGATACCCTTGGCCATCATGTCCCTTGTGGCGGGTTTATTGATCCGTTTCAGTTGTTTGTCACTGCCGCTCTCCACTCCCACGGCCACACAATCGAAGCCCACCCGCTGCATAAGGTCCAGCGTCGACTGTGAAAGATGATGCACGGAACCCGAAAACCAAAACCGCATGTTCAAATCAGCCGTCAGGAGCATCTCACAGAGTCTGTTCAATCGCCCGACACTCCTTGAGAAATTGTCATCATGAAACACCACGAGATCGCATCCTTCGTGGGACAACTTATTGAGTTCCTCGAAGATATTCTCCGCGCTCCGTGTTCGCCATCGGGCGGGCCCCAGAGAAGTCTTGGAACAAAAGGAGCACTTGTATGGACACCCCCGGGAACTGATGACCCCGGCAACGCTTAGACCGCCAAACAGCGGCATGGGCCCCCATGACTCATAGTACGTAACTCCGTCAATACCTTTGCAGTCAGGAAACATGAGTGCATCCAGGTCTTCGACGACGCCGGGAGTGCCGCGGACGATCGTTCCATTACGGCGATGAGAAAGCCCTGCGACGCCCGCAACGTCTGCGCCTTTCATGAGACGGGACACCAAATCCGGAAAGCCTTGTTCAGCCTCACCTCGGAAGGCGAAATCCAGCTCGGGCACTTGATCCAGGAGAAGCTCGTCGAAGAGCGTTGCGTGCACTCCGCCAAGGATGGTTGTAACCGTGGGCCGCAACTCCTTTACCAGCTTCAAGAGGCGAATCCCCCTTTCGATATTCGTGCTGAATACCGAGATGCCGAAAAGGTCGGGCTCGAGTGCGACGATTCTCTCGGCCGCCTCTGCTGCGTTAAGGCCTTCAGCAGTTGGATCGACCACGTGGACGGCAGTTCTCGGATCGACTTGCAGGCAGGCCGCCACGTATAGCAGCCCCATAGGCGGAGGGCCCCCAACAAAATTCAGCCACCCATCGGCCGGCGGCGTTGACAACACTATTCTCATCTACGTTCTCCATTATGGCTCTGATCACTAATCATACTCGGTCGGCCGATCCGGGTGCACCTAGTAGCCTTGTGCAAACCGATCAAGAGCAATGTGTCGCCTTGAGGAAACCGGACATCCTCGAACAACGATACGACCACGCCCATCCCCAGACTTCCCTTTGTTTATGCCAATGCGCTTTCAATCAGGCAAGATGGACCACTGTGAGACAAGCCGGCAGTGACACAGCCATAACCCGGTTGATCGTGAACTGGTGTTGGTATTTTCTCGTAAAACTCACTATCACGCTTCAGAATATCTCAACCTCGTCGTGCTGTCCAACGATAATTACGCCGGATGATCCGCAACCTCGGTGAAGGTCCGGAATCCCGGCAGATGTGCTCATCCGGTTGCGGCCATGGCGCGTCCGCATTGTTTTGACCTTCCGAAGCGCTTAAGGTACTCTGTAAAGGCTCACGGCGAACAGAGAGCAGCCCGTGATGTCGCGGTGAACGCTTGAGGTACTCTGAGCTTCGGGATATATGAGCAGGATATCGAGAGAGGCAACCGCCGGGATTACCCTCACAGGGACGGAGGCCCTAATGAAAGACGACGACAAGACTCGCGATGAACTCATCCGGGAAAACGAGGAGTTGCGTCAACGGGTCGGCTCGTTCGAACAAAGGGGAGCGCGTCTCGCGACCGAGCTTGATTCCTTGAGAACCTCCGAGGCCCGATATCGCCAAGCCGTTGAGACATCACCAAATGCGATTCTCACACTGGATAAATCGTGTACGATCCTGTCCTGGAACGAGTCCTGCCGGAGAGTTACCGGGTGCTGTGCCGATGAGGCCCTGGGAAAGGATTTCAGTTTGTTATGCCTTGAGCCTGCCCAGGACCGTCTCTTGCGGGAAACCCTTGCGGCGGTTTTCCGCGGGGGGGCGTTCTCCGACCTGGAATTTGAGTTTGTGGATCGCGAGGCAAACAAGACTCCGATGGTATCGCGCGCGTATCCCGTCCTGGACGGTCTCGGCAATGTTGTGGAATGTGTGCTTGCCAATACCGACGTCGGCCGGCTAAAGTCTACCGAGAACGCTCTCAGAGAAAGTGAGGAGATGTTCTCTAAGGCGTTTCAGGGCAATGCATTCCCCATGGTCATCAGTAAGATTGATGATGAACGGTTCGTGCAGGTGAACGATGCATTCTTGAAGACATTGGAGTATGAAGAGGACGAGGTCATCGGAAAGACCTCCCTGGAGTTGGGCATCTGGGTCCATGGAAGTCAGAGAGACGAATTTTCGAGAGCGGTGAAAGAACGGGGATGTGTCAGAGAAAGGGAAGCAATTATCCGAACAAAGAATGGAAAAGTGCTCTATGGCCTTCTTTCCGCGGACCTGATTCAGTTGCGGGACGAGCCTCATTTGCTCACTGCCTTTCACGATATCACTCGATTGAGAGAAGCAGAGGAGCGCTTCCGTCTTGCCGCCGGCGTCGCAACCGATCTGATTTACGAGTGGGATGTCGCCAACGACGCTCTGGAGTGGTTTGGCGATATCGAAAGGACATTGGGATTTGGCGAAGGGGAATTCCCGCGAAATATGGATGCATGGAAGAAGCGTATTTATCCCGATGATGCCGCCCGATTGTCCGATGCAGTCGAACGCCGCAGGAGATGTGCCGACCCGATAAGCTACGAATACCGTATCAGAAAGAAGGACGGAGGCCTGCGCTACTGGAGCGACCGTGCCGCTCCCATACTCGACGAAAGCGGACGTCCTCGCAAATGGGTTGGCGTGTGTACGGACATCACCGACAAGATGACGGCCGAGACGGCACTCAAGAAAAGTGAAGAGAAATTCAGAACCATTTTTGAAGGAGCAAGGGACGGAATATTCGGTGTGGACGTTCACACAAGAAAAGCAGTCCTGGCAAGTCCCGGCATGTGCACCCTGACTGGTTACGGCTCACAGGAACTGCTCGAACTGGGTGTGGACGACATCCACCCCGTCGAAGATCTGCCCTTTGTGCTGGATCAATTCCACAAACTCCGGGAGGGAGAGATAAGAGTTGCGGGCGATATTCCCGTCTTGAGAAAGGACGGTACCGTAGTGTACTGCGACATATCCACCGGTTTTTCGAAGTATTCCGACCAGGATGTGTTTCTCGGCTTTTTTAGAGACGTCACGGAACGCAAACAGGCCGAAGAAAACCTCAAACATGCTCTTGATGAATCGCTGCTCCTTCGTCGGAAAGCCGATACTGCAAACCAAGCAAAGAGCAGATTCCTCGCCGGCATGAGCCATGAGATACGCACGCCGTTGAATGCCGTGATCGGTTTCTCGGAGATTCTTCACGATCAGACCTACGGTGAACTGAGTGAGAAACAACGTCGGTTTCTCGGATACATAATTGAAAGCAGCCGCCATTTGCTCCGCCTGCTCGATGAGGTGCTCGATCTGGCAAAGGTAGAGTCGGGAAAGATGCAGCTCGAGTTTGAGCAGGTGACTCTGAAGGAAATCCTCGATGCCGGTCTGGTGATGGTTCAGGAAAGGGCCATGAGAAACTCGGTGATACTTGAGCTTCACATTGACGACGAGGCGGGCAACTTGCAGATTCGAGCCGACAGAGTGAAGCTGCTTCAGATCATGTTCAACCTGCTCTCCAATGCAGCCAAATTCACGCCGGAGGGCGGTTGCATACGGGTGGAAGCCCATCGGAAGAATGATTTGCTCGTCGTGACTGTGGCCGACACCGGGATCGGCCTGAGCCCCGACGATACGGATCGCGTCTTCGAGCCATTTGAGCAACTGCAGTTGCGCAGCGGAGGTAAACCCAAGGGGACAGGGCTCGGTCTTTCACTGACACGCAAGCTCGTGGAACTCCACGGAGGCCAAATCTGCGCCCACAGTGACGGCCCCGGGCAGGGAAGCACCTTCACTTTTGCCATTCCCATAGATCGGCAAGCCTGACGCCCGTCCCGCAAGCGCCGCATCAATTCTCGTTCCCGGACTCCGCCCGGCAACGCCTGTCCTCCGGGCTCTGCCGGGTCTTTGACCCGGAAGTCTGCTCGCCTACAGGCTTTCATAGTCCGTTGTGACGTGATAAGTCCGAGTTGCTCATCAGCGGTCCTCCTGGGTGCCTAAACGAGACCATTCAGGACTCCAATCGGCTTTCCCCAGGTCTGGGAATAGTCCCGTCAAGCCTGCCCCCGACACACCATGACCAAACATGGGGCCTCTCCGACTCCAAGCAGCGAATCTCAGAATCTCAATATCGGCAATTGTCGGTCCCTGTTCTGTCGACTCCTTGTCGATAGTCGTGATAGACGTCCACCATCTTCTGTAGAAGCCAGAGGGGGAGTTCAGTTGATCTAAGGAAGGCCGAGTCGGGGGAGAAGAGCAATCCGTTGTCCCATTCGAGTCCTCCCACATTGTCAATTTTGACCGTCCCAAACATCTCCGGATCCCTCAATTCCTCCCAAGTCTCCGTCTCAAGAAGCGGCTTCATGTCTAGGAAACGGACTTCTCCGGACTCGAACTGAAGAATGAGGGCAGTATCGTCCCCAGGAATGACTTTCGTGATGTATCTCTCTGATTCGTTTGGGTAGCGTTCATTTTCGTAAGCGTCTATCAAGGCGGCCAGAGTATCCGCTTCCTCAAATTCGGGGGTTCCGGGTTCCGCCCCCCAAAGACGGCCAAGGCGAGCAATTGCCGCTTCGTTGTCTTCATCTGTTCGTATCGGTCCGACTTCCATGTCTTCCTCCCGTCATACGGTTCTGGGATCTATGGTTCTCACGTCCTTCTTGTCGCCAAGCCATTTCAGCCAGACTTGTTCGCCATTATACCATATTGCTGCGATAAGCCTCATGGGACCGAGACGAAAATAGACTCCGTCTTTCTCAATGGGACTTGCCTTTGGAAAATCGTTGAGGACGTCCTGTGCTCTTCTCCAGTGGGCAGCCTTGGTCTTGCTCTCCTATTCTCTTAGAAGGTCCTCTGTGTCGGAATGTTGTTCTCAATACCTCCGGAGCAGTGCCCGTGAGATGATTCTCATCAAACCTCCGAACCCAACTCAGTTCACAGAGTCCTACAAGACCTCTCATACCGATCATAATATCCTCAGCCCTTCCAAACCGTCAACCAGCTTCGTCGGATGGCCGGCCGACCACTGCAAGAGATCGCGCAGGTACAACGAACGTCCATGTCCCGAAAAAAGAACCGCGGGGGCGCGGGATGACACGTTCCCGATCCACCGCTCAAATGGTGACGGGCATGGCGCGCCGATCCCTCCCCCGGTGGTCAATACCAATCGCTGCCCGTACGGCGGCCGTTTGGCGGGAGTGGGGTGATTAAGAGTCGCTGCCGGCTTTGCCTCCGGGTGAGGGAGTCATGACCGGAGAGAAGTCCGCCCTATTGTTTTGGAGAGATGTCAAACCCCGCATTCGAGATCACACCCAGCATCTCCTTCGCTTTCTTGCGGTAGTGCTCCTTCCGCCGTTTTGCCATGCGTATGAACTGCGGCATGGTTTCCTCATCGTACAGGTGAAGCTCTTCGGCATGGTGTTTCTTGAAAGCGTTCCACCACAGCTGTTCGGCCAGAGCATCGACCATGGCCGGATCGTAATCGTTCGCACTCGGCGTCTCATCGTAAAGATCTTTCTGCGAGCGTTTGACCATACGTATGCACCTCTCACTGGTACGGTTCACAACCTCGGGATTCATCAGTGAACCGTTTGGTATTCTTGCCGTTTTCACGGGAAGACAAAAGCCTTGACATTCATTGTTGCAACTTTTGCGCCAATGACGGACTTCATATTCAATTACAGAATTTCCCCCACAGTATCAAGCAGATAAACAGGAGTCCCTTCTCGTGGCGGATAACCGCGCCCCTCGAAAACGAGCCAAAACGACACGTTCTTATTATCCTTTTCAATATTGTTCTGCAATATCATAGGTATTAGCCGAGTACCCTCATGTAAGCGACATCACCCATTGGCCGTGCAAATTTTCCACACTCGCCGTATGCTGTTCGTCTCCTTTTTCGGGCTTGACACGGCCGGTCAATGGTGCGAGAATCAACAGATGCCGAAGTGGCGGAAGTGGTAGACGCGCCAGGTTCAGGGTCTGGTGGGCGTAAGCCTGTAGGAGTTCGAGTCTCCTCTTCGGCACCAAACGAGTGAACAGTACCCGGCAACATGTCTGCCGGGTTTTTTGTTTGTATTTCATGAGCTTCGGGTTCGCCGTACCGACGCGTTAAAGGCCCGCAACGACTCGTCCAGGTCATCTTCGCTGAAGACCTCGAGGGTTACCACCCCATGGAAATTCCCCAGGAGGCGACCCACCACTGGATCCAGTTTCTCCTGTGGAACGAGTGAAAGCCGCTTGTGATCACGGCTTCCCATGCCGTGCAGGTGGATGGTGCTCGACCGGGGAAGCCAAAGGTCGAGACATGGAAGCGGGTCCAAGCCTTGTTTCCAGAGGTGCCCCACATCTATACAACATGAAACGCCGGTCCTCTCCAGAATGCCGTCCATCCTCTCCGGGCTTTGGTCCTCCAGGTTTTCCACGCAGAGCATCTTCTCGTCCGCAACCTCCCCGGAGAGGAATTCCAGAGACCGGAGGCAGTTTTCCGTCCAACGGGGCAGACTCAGGGACTCCCCCCCTCCGGCTCCGTCGAGGTGCAGGATGAACCCATGGGGCGTGAGAGGCATGGTACAACGGATCACCCGCACCGCTTTCTCGATCAGCGGGTCTTCGTCGGCCAATCTGAGGTCGAGGGGCAGGTGAACGGTATATGTCAAGTCGTGGTTCTCCGCCAGATGAATCAGCCCGTCAATCGTTTCCTTGTCGGGAAGATTGCTTCCGTACTCGTCACACTCGAAAATCACGAGTTCGACATCCATGACGGTTCCGGCCAGCCGGCGCACATTGGTCGTTATATCTGCCGGGTAGATATAGGAGGTTGTTCCCAAACGCATCGTTTTCACCATTTCACACTAAATGACAAAAGGACAAGGGTTTCACTTAACTCGCACATTGCGCCGATCACGTCCCCGTTAACGGCCCCGAGCCGCGATTCCGCGAAACGTCTGAAGGTCAAAGCGCCCAGATACGCGACACCCACCGACACAAGGCCGATCAATCCGGCCGCCAGGCCGACGCCGAGCACTAGAATCCACGCCCGCGCAACCGACCGTCGATCCATGCCCGACAGAAACAGTGCAGCCATACCTTCGTCTCCGTGACGCGAGCCGTAGGAGACCGTGACCATCATTGCCCGCCCCGCCACCGGTGCAAGCAAAAGGGCTGCGGCAGGGAAATCCGTGCCTGCGCAGGCCGCTGTCTTCAACCCCAGCAGCAGCAGCAGCCCAAGCGCACCGAAGGTTCCAAGGCGCGAATCCTTGAGGATCTCCCGGCGGCGTTCCCGGGATACCGGAGCGGCGAGGGAATCCCAACAGTCGGCCCAACCGTCAAGGTGGAGCCCTCCGGTCAAGACCACCCATGCAGTCACGATCAAGAGTGCTCGGACCGCTCCGGGGAAGTGGTCCCCGATGAACAGGTACGCGGCCGCGAGAAATACTCCCATCAACGCGCCGACTACAGGGAAGGCCCAGGCCGATCTGCCTATTTCATCCAATGTGGGAACCGGCCGGACATCCATTTTGATTCCCGTGAGGAATCCGAGGACGATTTGAATAGATCTCATCATGGCTTCCGGTGATAGCACGAGCGTGGGCCGGTTACAAGCTCGATGATCTTGTGCCGAAATCTTCATCCCCCCGCGGACGGACTAGGTGCAAAACGAAATGCATGAGCGTTACTCACGGTGCCCTCTGCACCAATTTCCCGAGCCGTTGGGAGTCTCACCTTCTTTCCCCATGCCCTTTCCGGAAAAATACATGAAGAAAGAACTCGATCCTGACCGGTTTAACCGGGATTCCCCGGTGAGGCCACCCGGTTTTTCGCGTCACACATTCATTTGCGGCATGCTACTTGCTCATAAGACCAATCAAACGGAGAACGGTTCTGCTCCTTGTTTCCCCTGGCACCAGTGAGAGGGTGCCAGGGGTTTTTTTGTTGGAGGCACATCGCCTGGATCTGAGTGCGGGCCGGATCAAGAGCCAACATGAATCTCCCTTACATCCGTCTCAACCGCTCCATTGAAATGAGATAATAGTCAGGGCAGGCGATCGAAGTGCTTGCTTTCCTAATTGCGGTCGTACATTTTCTAAACACGCGGTAGCGTCCCTGCCGGGCGAGAGATAGTACGTTGTTTCCACTAAAGAATACCCCGCGGAACGCGGGGAGGCCGGCGCACATTTTCGTAGGATGTGGTGAATCCCCCTTTCGGCGGGATGAACCGTCCCGCGAGACGCGGGATTCGCGGTTGAGATTGCCACGCCCTCCCAAAGCCTCCGGCTCGCAATGACATGGTTCAGCGTGGTGCCGTGACCGAAACCGCGTGCGGCCACGAGATGTCATTGCGAGGAGCGCAGTCCCGCGCACCGCGGGAAAGCAATCTAAGCGCGAAAAATCCGCGACCGTATTTGTGCCATAGAACACTAAGGCGCCCCAGGGACGCAGGCAGCATGAGGCGTATCGTCGTGCGGAGCGGCACGTTCCTTCGGGATTGCTCCGGGTGGAAACAACCTCTCCCAATGACGAATGGTTGCACATCGCGACCACACCCGAGGCGTCGGGCGGATATCGGCAGGCCCTCCATAGGCGTTAACTTAAGGATTCCGGCCGGCAACCCGTACTTCAACCGGCACACGGATCGAGGCATGCACACCGTTTTCGGCGTTGAGATGCAGCGATCTTAATGTGCCGAAGGCACTTAGGAATTCAGCCGGGGGATTAATCCCCCGGAAAAACGGGATAAAGTCGGTTTCCGGACCTTGAAAGGCCCGGCTAGTCCCGCGAGACGCGGGACGGGTCCCTTCGGGACGTTATGAATGAACCCAAGTCCAAGCCGACCAACAGGCTTACGTTAACCCCCATGGCACGGCGGTAAGTGCGGTGTCGCATTTTCCGGCCTTCGCAAAGATGCGCCGGATCATGCAGGTACCACGACCGAATGCCCCTCCATTTCAACCATGACTACGTCCACGTCATACACCTCCCTGATCACCCCCCGGGTCAGACCTTCCCGTCCGGAATACGAATGGATCGTTCCGTCCTTGAGAAAAAGAAACCGGTCGGCGTAACGCAGGGCGAGATTGAGATCGTGAATCGATACGATGGCCGCCAGCCCCTGGGTTCTCACTGCCTCGCGGATCAGGTTCATGACATCGAGTTGATTCTTGAGATCCAGGCTGCTCGTCGGTTCGTCCAGGAGCAGGACATCCGGTTCCTGGGCCAGCGCACGGGCAAGCACCACCTTCTGGGCCTCTCCTCCACTGAGTTTGCTCACGGGCCGGAGAGCCATGTCTTCAAGCCGCATGATCCGGATGATCTTCGAGACAATCTCAAGATCACGCCTCGTCACGCTCCATTCGATGTACGGTTTGCGGCCCAGAAGCACGGTGTCGAAAACGGTGAGTTCATCTCCCCCGTGCCGCTGCGGAACGTACCCAATGCGTTTGGCAATATCCGACCGGGTCATGGAGGACACATCGCCGGCATCGATCATGACGCAGCCGCTCTTGGGCTTGAGTATCCTGTTGATGCATTTCAGGAGCGTCGACTTTCCCGCACCATTGACCCCCAATACGCCCACAATGCTCCCTCGGGGCACATTGAAACTCACGTCCTGCAAAATCGGCCGGCTGTTGTAGCTGAACGCGATGTCGGAAACTTTCAGGATCATTCCTTCCGCCCTCCAATCAAGAGGTAGAGAAAGAGAGGCGCACCCATGAACGAGGTGAGGACTCCCACGGGAAGGGTTCCCGAACCCACCATGAGCCTCCCCAGCGTGTCGGCCAGCAACAGGAGTATGGCCCCGAGAACGCAGCTGTGCGGGAGAAGGACTCTGTGATCGGCTCCCACCAACCGCCTCCCGATGTGCGGCGCCAGCAGACCAAGAAAGGCTATGACCCCATGGAACGCTACCACCAGAGCCGCGACGAGGGCGGCCACAAGCATTCCCCAAAGCCTCACCCGTTCCACATCGACCCCGAGCCCTTTGGCCGCATCTTCACCTGCGGTGAGCGCATTGAAATCCCATTGCTTCACGATGAAGTAGACCGTGCCCGCCGCGGTGACCACCGTCATGATGCCGATTTCGTGCCAGTTTGACCGGGAAACGTCGCCAAAGGTCCAGAACACGATGGATGCCAGCTGCACCTCTGATGCAAAATACTGGATGAGGATGGTGCCGGAGACAAACAGGGAGGACAGGGCCACGCCGGCAAGAATGATCGATTCCGGCGCCATTTGCCTCATGCGGGCAAGGAGCAGGATCGCCGCGGTGGTCACCATGGCACCGGCGAACGCGCACAACGTCACTGAGTAGATATTGTATACGGTGAGAAGGGAGGTCGCGGTTGTCCGAAGGGCACCGTACTGAGTTCCCCCGGCGCCCAAGAACACAATGGCAAAAGCCGCACCGAACGCGGCCCCATGACTGATACCCAACGTGAACGGGGAACCGAGCGGGTTCTTCAGGACGACCTGCATCACCGCTCCCGACACCCCAAGGCCCCATCCGGCAACAATGGCCGCTATGATGCGGGGCATTCTGATATTCCAGACAACTATGCCCTCAGAGCCTTCCTGATATCCGAACAAGGTCGCGAGCACCTTGAGGGGCGACACGTTGAAGGAACCCAATCCAACGGAAAAGACGGCCAGCACCGCAAGCAGGAAGAGAAACCCGACAAAAAGGCGCATCTTCTTGCTCAGGGATTCGGTGTAGCCATGTATGATACCAGGGCCGGCCATGCTTTGACCTCAAGATCTCCCTATGTGTCCGTCGAGGACTTTTCCGGGGACACCATTCCGGGATTTGCGAGGTCGCATGGCGCCGTTCGCAAAATCGGATCATGTCCCCGATTGCCGGTGCCACGTCATTACAGGTTAACCTCACATATTGCCACGTTATTACTCTTGGTACCACTCTGTCAACTCCCTTTGCCCCGGCACCGCGAAGTTCTTTTCTCATGGCTCACGCGGCTTGGATCTGTTACAAATCTCCCGCGGGCATTGACGCGCTGAAGAACGGCCCGGGTCGTACGTTCCCCCAATCAGAAACGATTACATATGGATATACATAAGGTTTCGAAAGTCCCGGTAAGAGTTCTCAGCGAATGCTGGACTGTGGCCGGGGAAACGCTGGCGGCAGGGCAGTCGGACAATATCATGAGAATGGCCGCGGCTCTGGCGTTTTACACCATGTTTTCACTCGCGCCGGCTCTTCTCATCGCGCTGAGCATAGCAGGCGCGTTCATCGGAAGCACCAATGCGAAAATGGAACTCGTGGTAAAGCTGAAAGAAATCGTAACACCCGATGTTGCCCATTACGTCTTCACCGTCATAGACACCTTCTGGGGAGATTTGAGCGACCGCCGCCTACCCGTGTTCGGCATTGCCGGCGCGGCCGTAGCGGCCACTGCGGCCTTCGCCGAGCTTCAGGGTTCGTTGAACAACATTTGGGGAGTGGATCATTCGGATCGGTCCGGGATCGTTACCGTCATCTATATGAGGGCGGTATCATTCGTCTTTGTGGTCGGCATCGGCATACTCATCCTCATTTCGGTCCTGACCACTGCGGTGCTGACTTCCATGAATCATCTCTTCTCACAGTTCTTCCCCGTTCCCACGCAATTCGTGGACACCCTGAACCTGCTGATCACGGTTGCCATGATCCCCGCGCTGCTCGCCCTGAGCTACAAGCTGATCCCCGATCTGCCCATAGAATGGAGAGACGTGTGGTTCGGAGCAGTCTTCGCGTCGTTGATGTTTTTCGTGGGCAAGTGGGCGTTCGGCATCTACCTGAGACACAGCTCCACGCTGTCCGTCTACGGTGCCGCGGGATCGCTGGTGATACTCTTGGTATGGGTCTACTATTCTTCGCAGGTGTATTTCTTCGGAGCCGAGCTTACCAAGGTATGGGCACGGCGCTACGGGTCCTATGCCCGGGTCGAGAGCCGTGATACGGTCGATAATCTCCCAGCCGCTGCCGGCCCGGCGGACACGGACGAAGAGAGCGGCACCGGCGGGACGGATCCGATGCAACGACCATAGACGGCACGGAAAGCCCTGTGCCGGTGTCGGTGCCTTGGGGAGGCAGGTCTGGGGCCCCGTGAACTACTGTTTGGTGCTCCACGGTGCCCTCGGGCCAATGACGGCCGACTGTCGGCCGCTTCATTTGCACAAACCGAAATAGAAGAGTTGTTCTCCTTCCTTAACACCAGGATCAAGAGCAATCCTCAACTTCTCGAGAAAGCCTCTGAAACCAAGGACAATCGGGCCGGGCCACTCTTCCGAAACAAATATCGTGCTTTCCACTAAGAGATCGCTGCCAATATCCGCAACCAGAGTTATTGTCGATGTTACCAATCTGCCGTAGATCTCCCCGTGCCTCGTCTTCATTGTGATGTCTGCGATTTCGCCCGGATGGTTCTCGAATTCCCGGGCAAGTTCCCCTCCAATCATGGACCACTCCGCACCAGTATCCAAGAGGGCCAGGTCGATCTCTTCAAGATCACCGATTCTGCACGTCACACCAACGATAATCTTGCCTCGAGTTATCCCCCGCGGGTCGTTGGCCTCGACGTAAAACTCCGCCGCTCCTGTACACCAGTCATCAGCACCGGCTTCTGCTTTCTTGAGCAACCGTCCCACTCTTCACTCCTCAACCCTAAAGAACAGCGCACCTTTCAGCTCACCCGCCTCCTTCAGGCTTGAACGCAAAGCACGTCGGCTGGGATCGCTTCCCAGAAACCGCCCATTCTTTAGGGCCACCCATTGGCGTGAATACCGTTCCGAATTCTCTTGCAGCCAAGCAATGTTTCGTCTCAACCCCCCACCGGTTGCGGCTTCTTCTCGTTTCCCCCGCGGTTCGGACAAGAGAATTCTCCATCTGTCCAACGACTCGGAGACACCTGAAGGGATCTGGGAAATTTCCCTTCGTGCCTGAGAAACGTTACCCTCTTCGACGAGCCGTTTGATTCGGCCCTCAAGACGACGAACATCGTTACGCGCAGTACCGGTCTGAGGAGGAGTATGCAACTGTGCCATTTCTTTAGCCTCAAACAGAAAATTCCGTCCGGCTAGTACCGTGTCGTTTGGAGTACCATGGAGTCTCGACATGTGAACTACGGACGAGTTAGCCCAGGGTCCCCCACGAAAAAGGCCCTCAAACTTTCCGGCCCATTATCAAGGCCTTGGACGTCCGATCCGCCTTCACACCGTCCCTACGGGACGTGCATGCTCCCGGGCCAATCAGCCGACAAGACCGCACTTACTTGCCGGATAGAAGTGAATGCCCCGACAAGCCGTTTTTTGAGCACGAAAGCGCCCGTTCGAAGAGAGGATAGCATATCGACGGAACAATGCAAGGAAGAGCGAGGGGTTACGTCTGGTTCCAAGCCTTTCCCGGTTGTCGCTCTAACCCGTCCTCCCTCTTTCGGAGCCTGAAATCATTCGTCGATGCCTTCCTCATACGAGTCGCGACGCTGCTCACGCCGCCGTAATTGTCTACAGGGAACTCATTTCCCATGCGTGCCGATGTTTTTCCGGGCAGGCCCCGGCACGGATAGGCTGACACATTCCATACCTCGTTGGTGGTCCCCGTTTGTTCTTCAAAGATCGGAAGAGCTTCCGCTCCCGACATGAGCAGGAGCGGAAGCAACATCATGGAAATGGTCCAGCCATTACTTGAGATCGAAGGTGAGACTGGCGGAAAGACCGAGATTGTCTGCGTCCGGATCGCCTTTTATGGGAGACTTGTGGAACACATTTATGGCCTGCGGGCCGGATTCCGCTATCACTACGCTTGCCCTGCCGTCTTTGTCGGTTTTGTTCGTCAGCTTTTCCGCAGAGTAGGCGGCGGTCCCAATCCTGACCGGCGCCCCTTCGAGCGGCTTGCCGTCCAGCAAGACCCGAATTGGGAGCGAGTCCCCGGGCTTCAAATCGAACGGGCTCTTTTCAGGAACGATTTCAAGCGCCAATCCCACGGGTTTCGCAAACGTGGCACATGGTGTCAGGATTGCCTTCGCGTATTTCCGGACCTTTGACGATGCCAATACGGTGAATTTCTCTTGTGCCTCACGCTTGGGAATGTTTTTCCAGGCCTGTGCCGTATCCGTGGTTTGTACCCAATAGCCGTTGTCAAAAAACACCGTTACTATTGCAGGCTTGCCTTTCGCTACCAGTGATGCGTTTTCCTTATGTCTCGCTATCTCCATTGGAACAGGGGTGCCCTTGGAATCAAATCCCTTTGGCTCCTTGATCTTCTGTGGGTCGTACGAATCGTGCCGAGATGCGTGTCCGTAGAACACCATTAGTTCGCCGTCCTTATTCTCTATCCACGCGTCGTGGGCAAAGACCAGCTGCGATGCGGCAAACAAGAGCAGGGTTGTAAGAATAGTTCTCTTGAACA
Organism: Pseudomonadota bacterium; assembly: GCA_043806215.1. Taxonomy (GTDB): domain Bacteria; phylum Desulfobacterota; class Desulfomonilia; order Desulfomonilales; family Desulfomonilaceae; genus JAVHLK01. Next base: position 22,220 of record JAZDHD010000296.1, read on the forward strand.
TGATTTCCTCCTGTGATCGGTCGATTGATACGATGGTGCGGACAACCTGCCCATCGGACATGGGGCGACGCACACTGCGTCACCCGGATTGTGCAAACGTCCATGAATAAGGCCCTGTGGTCCGCGTCACGCCAAGGCCTGCGGACCACGGGCCGACGATCCGGGTGGTGGACACTTACCAAAATGTGTATGTGAGACCGGAGGTGAAATCCCATTTCGGTTCCGGTGCGTAACTCAGCTCACCGTTCAATAGGAAAGCGACTGGTGCCGAGAATTCCCTCGGTTGGTACCTCGCGGAAACGAAGGACGACCATCCGGTCCCCATGTAGGAGAGCTTGAAACTGTACACATCGTAATCCGGTCCGAAAACTGGCGTTGGATTCGAACCGTTGTAATTTGGAAACCCGCTGGTGTACTGGTAATACGCGTCGGCGAGCAGCCTTCTTCCCTCACCGAAGTCTCTCCGGATCTGTAAGCCGCCTTTGATGATGTGCTCCGGAACGCGAGTCACGAGCACCTGCCCTGCTTTTGCAGGGTTTATCACGCTCGCATCCACCCAGTCGTAACTCGCAAAAACGCTGACATCCCTGGATGGATAGAACTTGGCCTCGACTTCATATCCTTTCCGAAGCGTGTCGCCTATGTTTGTCGGCACGTTGTTTACAAGCCTGATTTCCCGCTCTGTTATCGTGTGGTAGTAAGCCGCCGCAAAATAGAGGTTACCGAAGAGCGCTACATTAAACCCAACATCGGCCGTGTCGACCTTTGCAGGCTCCAGGTTGAAGTTCTTGTTGCTGTTGGCAGAGTAAGGTGAGACTTCCGTGTATGACGGCGACCGGAAACCGAAACCGATGTTTCCAAAGATATTGAAGTCCGTGGTGGGCGTGAGAACGGCCCCGATCTTTGGAGCTATGATTTGGCGAAATCCTGTTCCGGAATTTTGAGGCCGCGTTAGATTTTCGGCCTCCATCTTGAAATAATCGCCTCTTACGCCGCCGACGATCTTGAGTTTCTCAGCAGGCTTGATCTGCCCTTGAAGAAACCATGCCCAGTTGGACAGCTTCAAATCGTAATTGTAATTTGTGCCGGTAAATTGTCGGGCACCATTCGTCTTGTGGTCTTGCGGCGATGCCGTGTCGAGCCTGGTTTCGCCTCCAAGTGTAAGCGTTGCCGTATCGCCGAAGACCATATTGTAATAGAGTCGCCCTCCCCAGTACGTCCTTGTGTCTTCTCTGGCTGTTTGAGGACCGGGGGGCCAATCGTTATAGCGAATGATATCCCAGACGTCCACATATGCCGTGGCATACAGCCCTCGCTCCCCACAGGAGGGTGCATAATTCAACACCACCTCTTGCCGCGTCTGATCGCCGCCGTCCGTAGTGTTGTAGGCATGCTTTCGGTTGACGAGTCCCTTCCTGACGTCGTCAATGACGAGATAACCGGGAGCGCCCCAGTCCGAGTGGTAATAGTTGTACCGCAAAGAGAGGATACCCCCCAGCAACGGCATGGAAACCTTGTTGAAGGGACTAAAACTGTTCAGTTGAGAATTGTCTCTGTACCCGTCGGTTGTATAGTATTCATAGGCCAGGTACGGAATCGGAACCAATGTCTCACTGCCGACTTCTCCCAGTGCTCGGAACGTACCGAAACTGCCGCCGTAGGAACTTACGCTCGACGCTGGTGCACTCTTCTTGGTGATGATGTTAATGACCCCGGCCATCGCAAAATCGCCGTACAGTGCGGAAAAGGGGCCTTTGATAATCTCCATTCTTTCAATGGCTTCCGGCGCGAGCCAGGAGATCTCGGACAAGCCCGTGGAACCCTGATAGGTTGATGGGGTGCTTTGCGGTACCCCGTCGATGAATATGGCTACGTCTGCTCCACCTGCACCGGCAAATCCTCTGATGGAAAATGAGTGGGTCGCCTGTCCCTGGCCGATGGTGTAGGCATTGACCCCGGGGACCGTAGCGAACAGGTCCGAATAGTTTCGTATATTCAACCGCTCGATGTCTTGGGCCGTCACCACCGAAACCTGAGCCGGCAACGACTCTGCCTGCAGCGAAACCTGCGATTTGCTCTCAACCAGAGAAAGGGTGGAGGAAGGAATTCCACTTCCGGAAAACATCTCCGACGGACTTCCTCTGTCCCGACTTGACCGTGAATCCGACTCGGGAGGCTGATCGAAGTCCGGATCCGCTTGCGCGGGGGTCCTTGCCCTGACCGCGGGACGACGCTCCGGTGCCTCGATATCTATCCGTTCCAGTTCCCGGGTCGCATGACGCCGTTCGCAAAATCGGATCATGTCCCCGATTGCCGGCGGCCCCCGTTGCTATACCATTAGACAGAGAGGCCCGAGGGATAATAGGCTTCCCACGAAAGTCACCCCTTGAGGGGGGACTTTCATGCTTCGTTGCACCCGCCAAGGGCATGACCGTTATTTGGTGACAGACCCTACGGAGACCGTGGCTCCGGATGGGATTAGTCCGTCTTTCTCGCGCACAGGAAAGTGCGCGCGTGCGGGGAGAGCTTCTCGGAACAGGTCAGAGACGAACGGATCATTCGGCCGGCCGCTCCACTGTCTGCGCGGCCTATGAAGGCGCGCCGGAGTTGCTTCCTTGGGAGCCCGTCGCCCGAATTCGCTTGCGTATTGTCGAAGACGCCTCGCGGTCATCTTCGTAGGGGCACCCCCCGTGGGTGCCAACGAATGGGGATGCTCGTCCATCACGGTTCAAAGTCGCTCTTGACGTCCCGAAGGGACACGTCCCGCGTCTCGCGGGATTAGCCGGGCCTTTAAAGGCCAGGAAATCGGGCTTTCCGGGGGATGAATCCCCCGGCTAAATTCCTATGTGCCTTCGGCACATTAGGATAGCAATCGGCCTCGGCCCCGCCGGGGTCCCACCGGCACGGGCATCCCGCCGACAGGATGCGGTTCATCCCGCTCCCCATGTATCACGCCGCCGTGAAGAGTCCGACGTCCCGCATGCTCACGTGCAGAGAGACGCGTCCGCTGCACCGCCGGTCAGGGCTCCGTCAAGCTCCCGCACTCATGCCTGAGCAGCTTCGGCAGACCATGCCGCCGCCCCGCTGCTGAAGCTTGGATTGCATGGTCGGCTCTCCGCAGGTATCGCAGACTCTTGACGGCTCGATGGCCGCCTTGGCCGGCAACTCAACCTGCACCTCCTCCACGGAGAACAACTCCGTGGGATCCTTTCCCAGGATATCATGGCACCTCCGGTCATGCAGTTGACGAAACTCGGCGCGCTCTTCTTCCGTAGCCGTTTCGGCCCTCACCTTCCCGATGAGTTCCATGTGCCGTTCGTCGGGGCGAAAAGCGCCCGCACGTAAGGCAATCCTCACGCCTCTGCCGGAATTCCGGCTTACCAACGAAAACACCGTCTTCCCGTGATCCCGGAAGATGAAATTTCCCTTTCCGAACGTGCAGCCGGTGAGGACCTGTATGGCATCCGCACCGCATGCATCGGTCTCCACCACGGCCACCAGTTCTTCGTCCTCGGCCCGGTTTTCCTTGAGCCATTCCATCCCCGCTTTCGCAGCCTTGAAGCCGATGGCAAGACCGGGACACACATGGCCGTGAAAATCAACGGCCTTCTTCCACTCAGTGCTGGACAGGACATCATTTATGTTCATCTGAATCACCTTTCCGTATGTATGCTCCGTTTCCGGTCTCCATAGAATGCGGCCGCTCCATGGAATTGCCAAGACATGAGCATTTCAATCTCCGGAACCCGGACGGGCAATCCCGCATGGTGCCACACTCCTTACCATCGTAGCATAGTTGTGGGTTTGCTTGTCAAGGTTCGGACAAGGCCCTGATTCAATGAAGAAGGTCCGCGGGAACGCTCGCCTCGAAGTTCCCGGCGAGACGCCGGTCCTACCAAACCCCCGTGACTCGGAGATCACAACTGACCATGAAAGTCCGCCAAGACCGGGTCGGAGACCGGGCAGAGCCCGGAGGATAGGCATTCCCAGGCTGTAGGGGCGGCCCCCTGTGGCCGCCCGGGTAGGCACGGGGGCCTACCCCTACGGGAACGAGAAGGAACCGGTCTTGTCTTCCTGTGCCCCGGCCTGCGCCGGGGAGACGACGGGCATCCCGCGCGGAACGCGGGAGTCCCACCGAGACGAGGTCGATTCATCCAGGTTCGGTTCATGAACGAAATCCAGAGCAGTAAGATTCTTCGATGCAATGGAGTCTGCACGAGGTTGACAGCTCCGGGACGCCAAGATATAGTTCCGGACATTCCAGACCCGGAATGCACGGGGAAAAAGACGGAAAACGTTGTGCTGCACTCATTCGTCGAATGGCTGAAGGATCCCAAGAATCACGGTTGGGATGTAGTGCATCACGAGATTCTGGAAGAGAAGCCGGCCGCGTTGGAGCCCTTGCCCCCGCAGATTGACGAGAGAGTAGCCGGTCTGCTCAAACGGGCCGGTATAGAGCACCCGTATTCTCACCAGACTCAAGCCATCCGGTTGTCCATTCAAGGCCGCGATACGGTCTTGTCAACCAGTACCGCCAGCGGGAAAACCCTCGGGTTCCAGGTGCCTGTTCTGGACCGGCTCATCAGGGAGCCACGCTCCCATGCTCTTTTTTTGTTTCCCCTCAAAGCCCTCGAGCGCGACCAGCGGGATGCCTTCCTCGAGTTTGCAGGCGATTCTCAAGTCGACGCCGCGGTGTACGACGGAGATACGCCCGAATCGGAGCGCAGCAGGATACGAAGCTCGCCGCCGAGAGTCCTTATCACCAATCCCGACATGCTGCACGTGAGTTTGCTTGCATATCACGACTCGTGGAAGGAGTTCTTCGCGAATCTCCGTTACATAGTCCTCGACGAAGTCCACACGTACAAAGGGATCTTTGGGAGCCACATCTCGCAGGTGGTGCTCCGGACCCTCCGGGTCTGCAACGTCCACGGATCGAACCCGGTGTTCGTTGCATGTTCCGCCACGGTGGCAAACCCGGGGACCTTTGTGTCCAAGCTGATCGGCAGAGACGTCTCGGTGGTGGACAAATCCGGGGCTCCCGTCTCGGCACGGCATTTCCTCTTTCTCAACCCCGTGTTGAGCCCGTACACGGTGGCGGCCCGTCTGTTCATTCAAGCATTGAATGCAGGGCTGAAGACCATTGTCTTCACACGGTCGCGCAAGCTGACGGAACTCATCACCACCTGGGTAATGCACGATGCACCGCACCTGCGCAGGCGCGTCAGTTCGTACAGGGCCGGATTCCTTCCCGAGGAACGACGAGAAATCGAAACTCAGCTCTTCTCCGGCCAAATGGACGGGGTGATCTCCACGTCCGCGCTTGAAATGGGGATTAATGTGGGCGGGCTCGACCTGTGCATTCTCGTGGGCTATCCGGGCACCATCATCAATACGTGGCAGCGGGGCGGCCGAGTCGGGCGTTCGGGCCGGCCGAGCGCCATCGTGCTTATCGCCGGGTACGACGCTCTGGACCAGTACTTCTTGCGCAATCCTCAGGACTTCTTCGGACGTTCCTGCGAGGAGGCGATTCTTGACCCGCTAAACAGAGAAGTTCTGAAACGCCACATCCCCTGTGCCGCAGCGGAGACTCCCATCCGGCCGCCCGAGCAATGGGCGCTCACCCCGGAGGCCGCCTCGGTGATCGAGGAGCTCCGTGAAAACGGAATACTGCGGTCAGGCCGGGACGGCTCCCTCTATTCGGCCCAAAGAAGACCCCAACGCAACGTCGATTTGAGGAGCATCGGCGACGCCTATTCCATAAGCCTTCATCCCGGCAACAAGCTCATCGGGAGCTCTTCCGGGGCCAGGGCCCTCAAGGAATGCCACAAAGGCGCCGTGTACCTGCACAGAACCAGGCAGTATGTCGTCTCCGATCTCGATCTGAAGCGGCGTAACATCATCGTTCAGCCTGCACGGGTGAACTATTACACCCGCGCCCTCTCCGAAAAGGACACGACGGTGATCCGCGCGCCCGTGCGCAGCAGGGATTTCCCCGGATTCACGATCCGGGAAGCCGATCTGAAGGTCACGGAAATCATCACATCGTACGAGAAACGCAGGAGTTCGGGACAGGACCTCATCGGGCTGGTGGAACTCGACCTCCCTCCCCTTCACTTCGAGACCGTCGGCATATGGCTGGAAATCCCCGACAGGGTCAAACAGATGATCACGGGGGCGGGACTCCATTTCATGGGCGGGATTCACGCGGTGGAGCACGCGGCCATTTCCATGTTTCCTCTTTTTGCCCTGTGCGACCGTGACGATATCGGGGGGATTGCCACCCCACATCACGAACAAGTGGGCGGAGCCGCGGTGTTCATCTATGACGGCCATCCGGGAGGGGTCGGCCTGGCACACCGGGCATACGACGTGATCGACGAACTCCTTGAAAAGGCGAGGGCCCTGGTGGAGAAATGCCCGTGTGAGGATGGATGCCCGTCGTGCATCCACTCCCCCAAATGCGGTTCGGGGAATAAACCCCTGGACAAGAAGGCCTGCCTTGCCGTCCTGGAGCTTCTCATGAACCCGGAAAAGAAACTCGTACTCCCCCTGCACAAAGAAGAGGAACCTCCCCTTCTCTTCCCCGACCTGGCCGATAAAACCCTGCGGACGCAGACTGCCGGGAGCACTTCCCCCGCGTCCAATACGTCGGCCGGAAACTGCGCCGGCACCGACGGATCCATATTGCCGCCCGATGCAAAGGAGCAACCCATCATGAAAGCCCCGTCGCTCAAGGGAATCAATCTGCCCTCAGCCGTTCCCGCGTCGAAGCCACAGGTCACGGTTGATCCCGGAGCATCCGCCTCCGCGGCCAAGAAACGCGGCCCTGTGCCGAACCGTCCGACGCCGGCTGCCCGTGCCCGGTCCGGAGGCGTTGTCGTCTTTGACCTGGAGACCCGGAAGCTGGCCGACGAAGTGGGCGGTTGGGGCAACATCAGGGAGATGAGACTGTCCCTGGGAGTCGTACACACCGAACGGGACGGATTTCTCACCTTCACTGAAGAGACTGTCTCGGATCTGATAGACGTCCTCAAGAAGAGCAACCTTATCGTCGGCTTCAATCAGATGCGCTTTGATTATGAGGTACTCAGCGCGTATACCGACGAGAACCTCAGGGCACTCCCGAATCTGGACATTCTTGTCTCGGTTCAGGCCAAGCTGGGGCACCGCCTCTCATTGGACCGGATCGCTGCCGTTACGCTCGGAGAGAAGAAGTCCGGAACAGGCCTCGAGGCCGCCCAGTGGTTCAGGGAGGGCAGGATGGATCTCCTGGAGAAGTACTGCAGGGACGACGTGCGAATTACCCGTGACCTGTATCTCTACGGAATGGAGAAGGGTCATTTGCTCTACGAGCCCAAGGGTCGGGGGATTGCCAAGATTCCCGTGGATTGGCGGTCCCGCTTTCCTCGGTAGCGCCGGC
>JAZDHD010000297.1:0-5925 GCA_043806215.1 Pseudomonadota bacterium
CCCACAACGGCCAGCACCAGGTCGTCGTCCACATGCCGCACATTCACATCGGCAACGCTGATGTCGTCGCCCAACACAATCGTATCCATGTTGCCGGCAACGGCATCCCGGTCGAAGATCTCGTCGTGGCCATACCCTCTGCCGAACAGGTAGGTATCGTTGCCGTTGCCCGGCTGTCGGCTGAACCACCAGTCCAGATCTTCTCTCCTCGAGCCGCCGTATAGGAGATCGTTGCCCGAGCCGGGGTCGAGCGTATCGTCTTGCTGCCCCCCTAAGAGGATATCCGCTCCGGCCCCTCCTATGAGAAGATCAGCACCGGCCTCACCCTCGACCCAATCGTTACCGGGACCGGAATCAATCGTATCATCACCATCACGGCCGTACAAGCAGTCTTCGCCCTCATATCCGTTCATGGTATCCGAAGTGGAGTAGCCCGCCCGCTCATCGTTCCCGGGCGTGCCCTGAATGACCTGATGTTTGATGTCGTCCACATCCCATATGGTGCCGTCTGCGAATCGAATCTGCTCGACCCGGTATTCCGGGGAATCGTTCCAGAACCATTTCTCGACGAGCAGCGTATCGTTGGTGCCGTTGATGCTCAGCTTGAGGTATTCCAGGGATCTCGTCAACGTGATGTCGTCCGGCGTTATGCCGTCGCCCAGTTGAATGACGTCCAGATTGCCCGCGGTGGTATCCCGGTCGATTATGGTGTCTTGTCCGTAGCCGCGGTCGAAGAGGTACGTATCGTTGCCGTTGGCATCATCCCGGTACCATTGCGAGGTCTTGACACCGCCGTAGAGCGTGTCGGTACCGGGGCCGGGGTCGAGAAAATCCGCTCCCGAGCCTCCTATCAAAGTGTCATCGTCCTCCCCGGAAATCAACGTGTCATTGCCCTGCTCAGCGTAGACCACATCGTCACCGGAGCCCGAGTCGATAGAATCGTCGCCGCCTCGTGCGTAGATCGTATCGTCGGAATCGAAACCCTCGATATTGTCCGCACCGGAGAAGCCGATGATCGTGTCCGGTGAATCGGTGCCCTTCACCAGCATGTCCTGGATGGTCGCGGTATCCCAGACCGTGCCGTCGGTGAAGGTAACGAGCTCGATGCCGTGGACCGGAGTGTCGTTCACGAGCCAGTCTTCCACGGTGATCGTGTCGCCCGTACCCGTGAGGGTGAGTTCCAAATCCGTGTCCGCACGGCGGAGTTTCACGTCCGCGGGCAGGATTCCGGCCTCAAACTCGATTGTGTCGATATTCCCCGGCGTGGCATCCATGTCGTGAATAGTGTCCTTACCGAAACCGGGGCCGAACCGGTAGGTATCGTCGGCGGAGCCCCCGTCCAGGTAATCATCATCCAGGCCGCCTATGAGCACATCCGCATCTGCCTCACCGGCGAGGCGATCCGCACCGGAGCCACCGATGAGCGTATCCGCACCGGGGCCGCCGTATAACCGATCATTATCGTCGTCACCGTGAAGCGTATCGTCGGCTCCCAGCCCGTAGATCAGATCCGCACCGCCCAGACCGCTCAACTCATCGTCTCCCGGCCCGCCGTAGATTCTGTCCGGGCCGTTCGTGGGTGCGTACGCCCGTGCAATCATCTCCGTTTCGTCCCAGGTGGTCCCGTCCATGAACTGGATTTGTTCCACACGCTTGAGGTAGCTCTCGAACCGGAAGAAGTCCTCGACGCTGATCGTATCGCCCGTGGCGATGATCTCCAGGACAAGGTAATTACCCGAGCGTTTCAGCGCGATGTCGTCCGGGGTGAGGTTCCCGCCCAGCCATATGGTGTCGATGTTGCCCTCAGTTGCGTCGATGTCCCTGATGACATCGTGGCCGGAGCCGGGCCGGAAGAGGTAAACATCGTCTCCCGCCTCGCCGATTAACAGATCGTCATCCGCTCCCCCGTCCAATATATCCGCTCCAGGACCTGCCCAAATCGTATCGTTACCACCGCCTGCGACAATGATGGAATCCCCGTTCCCATTGGCCAACTTTTCGTTACGATCCGTTCCGTAGATCGCATCGTCCCCATCCAGGCCGTTTATCCAGCCGTCGCCCTGCGTCGCACTGCCTTGCACCGCATCCGAGCCCCAAGTCCCGAACATGTGAGGGTTGTACCAGCCATCAGCCGACTGACCGAGTTGGTTGTAGACCGGCAAGCCGCCGGTGTCGAAGACCCAGGCGAGGTCGGGGTCTTGCTGGATGAACGCCTCGCGAAGGGAGAGAAAGTCAATCGGATCGGCACCGTTGTTGATACCACGCCAAGTACGGGCGAACTCACTGAGTATCGCCTTCCCCTGTTCGGGATCGTCAGCCAGGGCCGACTGAAGTTCCGCGATTAATCCACTGAGATCCGTGTCGTAGTCCAGCTTCTCAACATTCCATGTATAGACGATTTTGTCATAGAGGTATTTGAAATGGGTCTGGGACATAAGGCCGCCATAGTATCCCTCAGAGATTTCCCTGTAGGTATCCTCGCACGCTGTTGCAAGTGACTGGTCAGGATGCCCGTACGATTCCCCAAAGAACTTCTCGAGAAGAACGACCTTGCGAGCGTCGATAGAAGGTCCGCGGGAATCCGCGAGCACAGCTTCTGCGCCGGTCCATTTGAATAGCAGTTGTTGAAAGATGGCTTCCCGATCGGCTACGTCATCTTCGAGGGCGAACGCTTCCACGAGTTGCTGTATTTCTCCAGTGGAATCCAATGCCATCGCGTATTGGAGCCGATGCAGGTTGCCGTGTCCATTGAGATCCGGCAACGCGGCAACTTCAGCAGACACTTCGAAGACTTCTGCGGGTTGCGTCTCACTTACATCTCGCTGCAAGTCGTATTCAGCGATCGTCCCCACACTGCCGTCCTGCCAGTCGAAGTGTCCAGAACGAGTTTGTGTATTCCCGGCCACGTCTCTTGCGTTGGCAACGGTAGATTCCAGGTATATGGCAGTAATTCCAAGTTGGTCCAGGGTGCTTATGAGGCCACCGATCTGAGGATCATAAGAATATCCCTCACCGAGGGATGTCTCCGCGCACGAGCTTCAACCGCCTCCTTCAGGCGGAACGTACGTATCGTGCTGCCATACTTTCAGTTGTGACCAGATCGGATCGTTTGCATCGATTATTCCATCCAGGTTGGAATCGTACTGGGCTAACGCCTCGAATCCACTCGCGGCCGGTCTGCCGTTGGCCAGTGACATAGTATCCCCAAAGAGTTCACTCCCATCATCCAGGCGACCATTGCCGTTCACATCCAGCATAAGGATTCCATCGCCGGCGTCCACCCAACCGGTGAGTTCTTTGAACCCGTCGCCGTCATGATCAAAATAGATACCTGCGTCGGTGCCGAGCGTGCCTATGCCGTCGCCACCGAAATCAAGCATCAAGGGGTCATGCGGTTGGCCCGCAGGAGTGGGTTCGGGTTCATCCGGCGCACCCCAGCACCTGGTCACCCACACCTTTCTTTTCGGACGAAACACACCGAAGGGAACGAGATACCCAGTGTGCTCTTGACCCTGGTCATCCTTCCACTTCACCTCATCCCCCCACTCGCTCCAAGGCCTTCCCAGGATAACTCCGCTCTGTCCGTTATGCTCTTTTCTTGTCGCTTCAAAAAGAGTACCGGTCCAAACGCCATTCTCCTCTCTTGGCGACGTAGCCAAGAACGCTATATGGCCGGGAACACATTTGTACAATTTGTTGGATTCGTCTACGCCCACGAAGAGAATAATGTCCCCTGGCTGAGCGTCTTCATAGTCAATCCGACAGAAGTATTCAGGGTTGGTGTAGATCGCACGCGGAGGCGTGAGAGGTTGCCATGGCTGGCACCGCTCCGTTCCCAACGATCCAAGGCCGTTGTATCCGCTTATCTTAAGTGAGTAATCAACGAGATAATAACAGTCCGTTTCGAGTATTGTATCGCCGTCCTCATCACCGCCACGGCCTCCTGCGTTGTATTCCCACTTTCGCTCCAGGTTTGTGTAAAACTCGGCAATCGCGTTAGTAAGTAGGTAAGAATCTGCGGAGTCTCGGCACACGTATTTCGGTTGGACCCAACACCATATTCCATCGTAGAGCGCCACTGAAAAGCCTCCTTTCATTCAACTGGCCGTTAAGGATCACCCTCCTTGATAAGGAGGAACCGTTGTCGCATTCGCAAACGTCATATATAACTACAACAACCTGATGCGTATCAGTGTTGTGGTCTTTGCAAACGGGAACCCCTTGCTGAACCTGAAGTGGGATTAGACTTGCCGCATTTCGCACTTGCCCCTGTCATATCCGCTGAATTCTGCTCAACGTATTTGTACCCTTGTGCATCCCGGCTCCCAAGATGATCGTTCTTTTCTGGAAGTATGGAATCACTGATGCGACCGAGCGAATCTAATCCTATCGTCGCGTGTCCTGATCTCTCCCGCTACCGCTGTCACGAGTTCGCTTCGTCGCTCCATGCGCCACTAACATCTCTGCGATTGCGGAATGGCCATTTCTTAGAGCCATCTCGAGTGCAGTGCGCTTTCCACGGAAGAGGCTTGCATTCACCTTCGCGCCTCTTTCCAAGAGCAAACGCACGACCTCCAGGCTACCCCCAGAGCTAGCGTACATCAGAGGCGTCATACCGTCTCCAGTTCTTGCATTCACCTTCGCGCCTCTTTCCAAGAGCAAACGCACGACCTCCAGGTTACCCCCAGAGCTAGCGTACATCAAAGGAGTCTTGCCTCGTCCGGTAGGTGATTCAACCGCGACGCCCCGCTGCACAAGGAATTTTGCCGCATCCCAGTGGCCCTCGGCTATCGCGTGCATAAGTAACGTATAGCCGGGGTTGGTGAATCCTCCTATGAGGTGAGACTCTTCGTTGAGAAGTCTTTGAACCGCTGTCAAGTCCTTCCTTCTGACCGCGGAGCCAAGTTCGCTGGGGATGACTCTGCGTCGGTGTGCATGGTACTGTTCTGAAATCAGCTGATAGGCATAGTAAACTACTTCCTTCTTGCAATGCAATAGCAGGGCTGCTTCAGCCAGAATCACTGACCATATGATGATCGGAACCAGCCACCACTTCTTGCGAATACGCAAGAAAGCCCACATTCTGCCAGAAAGACTCATCAGTCTGCGCTCCTCGTGCGTGAATGACACGGTTCGTCCCGGAGCGCGACCCTCTTGGCCAGAGTCTGTTGCTGCTCGGGCTTTTGCTGTTGTTCCGGCTGTTTTTCAGTTTCCGACACGTGTATTCCTCCTCGAATTTCTCTCCACCAAGGCACCAAAAAAGAGAAGAGGTTTATCCACAGATTACTCCGACTCACACAGATTCAAAGATCAAAGAGAAGAGATTTTCACCACAAAGACTCCAAGACTCCAAGACTCCAAGACTCCAAGAAGACAATGAATGCAAGAACTGTCGAAAGCCGGGCGTTGGAATCTGCCTTTCCGTGGCCCGGGAGAAATCCCAAGGGGCGCGTATGAGACTCTGCCTTACGTCAGCATGGTTCTGTCCCCTTGGTGCCTTGGTGGTCGATTTCTCTTCCTGATTCTTCCCACCTCCTCCCGTTCCGCCGCGTCAGGCGGGGAAAAGACCTTCCTGAAGAACAGGTCGTGGTGTTTGGCGATTTCCGTCATCGCAGCCCTCGGCATTTTCCGGTCACACGGGGGGAGAATATAACATCGGCCGCAGGGGACGGGAAGTGAGATTACGGCCGCCGGCCGCGATCGAACTGAGGTTCATGGCGAGAAATTGTGTACCTTCGGTGCCGGAAATCCATTCCATCGCTCTGGTGGGTTGTCCCGAACCAACACTGAAAGTCGGATTGAATCAAGTATGGCGCATCCGGAAATCCTATCGCAGAGCAGCCGACTTGTCCAAAAAACAGTATTATGTCCCTTGATTACTAAAATGGACATGATGGGTTATGAGACACCACACGAGAATACTCA
>JAZDHD010000298.1:0-17758 GCA_043806215.1 Pseudomonadota bacterium
CTCTTGAGCGTGGCGGCGCTCAGGGCGAGAGAACTGGACATTGCAGGCATTGTTCTTTCCAGTCTCGATGAGGATTCCGGGCCTGAAGAGCAGTTCACCCGTCGCGACATTGAACGACTCGTCGGGGATGTCCCGGTGACGCTTCTGCCCCATCTGGGACCTGATATCACGGCCGATCCCCAGAGGATCGCGGACGCGATGCTTCGGGCATGCGGGGCGGATCTCATGCGGCGATGGGTTGGACTGGAGACGCAAGCTTAGTGCCTGTTGGCGCAAATAAGTTGTCGTGTTCGTGTGAAGGCTCGGTAGCGTCCCGGCGTCCCTGCCGGGCGCATGATCAAAGAGTACCGGCACGGAGGCCGGCGCTACCAAAGCCGGGATCGTTGCCTGGAATACGTGACCGTACTTCAGCCATAGAACACTTAGCGCCCCACTGTGTAAATACGGTCGCAAAACCTGAGCCCTTGAAGATGACGGGCACGGAGGCCCGTCCCACAAAACAGGTGTAAGGCTATATGTGAGTCCTTCGTAGCCCGGGCCTCCGTGCCCGGATACTCTTCTCGCAGGCACCCAACATGGCAACGAGACGACAATGTGTGACCGAACTTATCAAATGAAGCACTCAGTGCTCCGTGGCGTCAACCCCAATGATTCGGGGATCACAACCGACCATGAAAATTCCTCGGTGTTCCGGGCCGAAGACCGGGCAGAGCCCGGCGGATAGGCATTCCCAGGCACGAGGGGTCCCGCGCAGAACGCGGGATGCCATGATTAGCGTCACGTACCGATTTCTGAGACAGTTTCCGGGGGCCTACCCCTACGGGAGCGTGGAATCCCCGCGTGGGACTTTCAGACAAATGTTGGAACAGTACGGGAGGGCTTCGTGTGAATCGCTTTGCACAAGAGCTATGCAGGGTTTGCCGTGAATGCCTCTTCGAGGAAAAGTGGTTGATCTCCCCTTCACTCCGGGTGGGGCACCAGTGGCTCGATCTGGTCACGCGGCATGCCGTTCCCGTGCTCAACGTGCGCATCAAGACGTTCAAGGGCATGGCCCTCGACCTGGCCGGCCCGGCAATGGCCCGGACGGGAGTATCGTTGATCTCCGGCGTGGGAGCCTCGGTTCTCGTGGATCAGATCCTAACCCGCTTGAGAAGCGACCCCGCGAGTTACTTTGCATCACTCCCCACAAGCCCCGGCCTCGCCGGCACCATGTCCGCAGCGATCGAGGCTTTGAGATCGGCAGGCATCAGTCCCGGCCAAATCGCCCCCGAGAGCTTTGAGACACCTCAAAAAGGGCGGGAAATTGCCGCGGTCGTCAAGGAGTTTCTCGAGTCGCTCCGGGACCGGAACCTGGTGGACTACGCGGAAGTGCTCGCTCTGGCAACGGACCGGCTGAGAGAGAACCCCGGACTTATGGGACCGGACATCCGGGTCCTGCTGCCGGACGACATGGACCTCGGTGCCGCGGAAAAGGCACTGATAGCGGCCTTCGATTCCCAGACGTTGGTAACGCTGACCGTAGATTCCGTCCGGACCATTTCCGAAGACACGGAAGCTCCCCTGCCCGACGCGTCGTTGCTCGCATGGGTCCTCCAACCCGCGGAGGCCCCCAAGGCCTCGCAAGATGGCTCGGCGGAAATCTTCCACGCGGTGGGCGAGTGCAACGAAATCCGGGACGTATTACGCCGGGCCGTGTCCTCGGGTTGCCGTTTGGACGAGATCGAGTTGCTCCATACCGACCGGGAAGTCTATGTGCCGCTGGTGTACGAGACGCTCATGCAGGTGCTCCGCGATCCCGAGTCCGACGACGAGAGTCTTCCCGTGACGTTCGCGGAAGGCATCCCTTCGGTCTATTCCCGTCCGGGCCGTGCCCTGACCGCCTGGATGGAATGGATGCAGGGAAACTTCCGTCAGGATACCTTGGCAAAGATGATCGAGGACGGTCTCCTCGAACTACCTGCCGGTTCCCCTGATGTTCCGTTCTCACGGTTGGCCGGCATACTACGTGCGACGCCCGTCGGCATGGGGCGGGACGGATATCTTTCGAAGCTCGAGGCAAACGCAGGGGGGACAAGCGTTCCTGATGCCCGGGAGCCTTTCGGGGATGCCTCCCCGGAGCACGGGGGAGACCGGCAAACCCTTTGCGCTCTCGTACGGGGCGTGCTTGAAGTCTCACCGGGAGCGTATATTCCACCGGCCGAGCTTCTCCGCACCGCGGAAAGGTTCATCGGGAACGTTGCCCGCAAGACAAACGAGCTCGATAACTATGCCGCGTTGGCGTTGCTCGATCAGATCGGGGAACTGGCACGGTGGGTGGAGGAAGACTCCGCTCCGCTGAGTCTCGACACGGCCGAGTGGGTCGCAACGCTTCCGCATCGCGTCCGAGTGGGCGGCAGCGGACCTCGGCCGGGCAGGCTGCACGTGGATCACCTTCTCTCGGGCGGCCGTTCCGGCAGGCGACACACGTTCATCGTCGGCCTGGACGACGGCCGGTTCCCCGGGTCGGGCATCAACGATCCGCTCTTACTGGACCATGAACGGGAACGGCTTTCCGCGGATCTTCCCAAGGCCTCCTCGAACCTCAGAAAGAAGCTGGATGGGGTTGCCCGGTTGTTCGCGGGCCTGCGCGGCAGGGTTACGTTGGCTTTTCCCAGTCTGGACCTTGCCGAGGACCGGTCCCTGTTCCCGAGTTCCGTGGTCTTTTCCGCGTACCGGATACTCTCCAACAACCGGGAAGGCGACCAGGGGGACATGTTCCGTTGGCTCCCTCCGGCCGCTTCGTTTGCAGGCGAAACTCCGGAGAGGTCCCTGGATCTCACCGAATGGTGGCTCAGCCGGCTGTGCCGACAACCGGTTGCCAACGCGCAGGACATAGTCCATGGCACGTACCCTCATTTGGGCCGAGGTGCAAAAGCCGCATTGGCCAGAGGTTCCGACGCGTTTACCGTCTATGACGGCTTCCTGCCGGACCCTACGGAAGACCTGGACCCGTTCTCTCCGGCCGGCCCGGTTATGTCGTCAAGCCGCTTGGAAACCATCGGCCAGTGTCCCTTGAGGTACTTCTTCAAGTACGTCCTCGGGATCGAACTGCCCGATGAAGTCGACATGGACCCGGAACGCTGGCTGGATCCACTCCAGTACGGCAACCTCATGCACGAAGTGTTCTACGAGTTCATGAGCTATGTCATGGAGCGGAGGATCCGGCCGCAGTTCGAGCGTGACAAGTCCAAGCTCTTTGCCGTTCTCATGAAACACGTGGAACGCTTCGCGGATCGTTACCCGCCGCCGGGGCCGAGCGCTTTTCGGCGTCAGATCCTGATGCTGATTCAGGCCGCGGTGGTATTCCTCGTCGAAGAAGAGCTTTCCGCCCGCAACAGTTGGCCGGTGTTTCTTGAGGCGTCCATAGGAATGCCGGCGTACGGCAAGCCCTGCGATCTGCACATGAAGGAACCGGTCTCCATCCGCTTGCCCGGAGGGGCCGACATGAGGGCCCGGGCCAGGATCGACCGTGTGGACATACTCGGGGACGGATCCGAGAAGATCTTCGCCATATGGGATTACAAGAGCGGCGGCACAACGAAATACGATAATCCCGATCCGTTCCGGGAGGGGAGAGTACTCCAGCATGCGCTGTACCTGGAAATCGTCGCGGGAGCGCTGAGGAAGAAGATCTCGCCCTCGGCGCAGGTCTCGCATTTCGGGTATTTCTTTCCCGGGAGCCGCAGTTTCGGTGCCCGCATAATCCGCCGGCCCGATGACCGCGACACTGCGTTGGGCCTCATGGAGAGGTTATGCACGACGGTCTCGGACGGTTGCTTCATTGCAACGGACAATGCGGAAAAGGACTGCACCTTTTGCGACTACACGATGATCTGTGACGACCTGGAAGCCGTTGCGGCCGCCTCGAAGCGCAAGCTGGAAAACGATGAAAACGTCAACCTGAAATCCATGAGGGAGTTGAGGAACATTGGGCATTAAGTGCTGCGTTTCCTAAATACGGTCGCAGAAGCTGAACCGTCTTCCCGGCGCAGGCCGGGAACCAGTCTCTTTTTCCTGGACCCCGGCCTGCGCCGGGGAGACGACGGGCACGGAGGCCCATCCCACGAAGATGACGGGCACGGAGGCCCATCCCACGAAGAGGTTCGAGGCACCATGGTCCCTTTCGTAGGGCCCACTGCTTGGAATGCATGAAGGAGTCAAGGAACATTGAGAACCAAGCCTCGCATCGTTCCGCCCGATGAAGACCAACGGAACATCATCCGATTGGATCTCGATACCACCTTACTTGTGGAGGCCGCAGCCGGCACGGGCAAGACAACCGGCATGGTGAGCCGCATGGTGAACCTGTTGGCCGAAGGCAAATGCCTGGTGGACACTCTGGCCGCGGTCACCTTCACCAGAAAGGCCGCAGCGGAGCTCCGGGCCCGCTTTCAGGTCGATCTCGAGAAGGCCTGCCGGGATGCGGAACCGTCTTCACACGCCCGGTTGCGCACGGCGTTGGACGGTATGGAGCGGTGTTTTATCGGCACGATCCACTCCTTTTGCGCCCGCATGCTGAGGGAGAGACCGGTGGAAGCCGGCGTGGATCTCGATTTTCAGGAAATGGACGACGACGAAGACGAGGCTCTCCGGGCCGGCGCCTGGGCGGCCTACGTCAATGGGCTCTATGCATCGGACGATCCCATTCTTGAGGAACTCGAAGAATTGGGCGTGGAAATCGGACAGTTGAGCCGCACGTTTCAGAGGATGGGCAATTACCTCGACGTGGATGAATGGCCCGCATCGAGAGTGCCCGAGCCGGACGTGACCGACGCAAGGGAAGCGCTCGCCGAACTGGTGCGCCATATGGAGCAGGAGGCCGCCACATTTCCCGAGTCCACGGGAACCGATCCGCTGATGCCCAAGTACCGCATCATTCCAATGATGTTCCGCCAGGCGAGGAGGAGAGGCCGCACCTTTGAGATTATGGAGATTCTGGCCCAATTCAAAGAGGTGAAGCCGACCCTGAAGTGCTGGACTTACGGGAAGAAGCAGGCTCTGACAGAACTCGCCCTATGGGACGATTTCAGAACGTCCACGGCGGAGCCTCTGGTGAAGGCATGGCGGGAGTACCGGTATGAGCCCCTCCTCAGGGCGATTCTCCCGGCCATGAAGATCTACGGCGAGATGCGGAGAGACGCGGGGAAGCTCAACTACCAGGACCTGCTGATCGAGGCGGCCGGACTCCTACGGAACGGAGCCGCGTCCGGGGTGAGGGACTATTTCCGGAGGCGCTTCACGCACATCCTTGTGGATGAGTTTCAGGACACGGACCCTGTTCAGGCAGAGGTCATCATGCTCCTTGCCGCGGAGAATATGGACGAGACCGACTGGCGGAAATGCAGACCGGTTCCGGGTTCTCTCTTCGTTGTCGGCGATCCCAAGCAGTCCATCTACCGGTTCCGCCGTGCGGACATCGTCACCTACAACCAGGTAAAGGAAATCATTCAAAGGAACGGCGGAAAGGTGGTCACCCTAAGTGCGAACTTCCGCACCACCAGGCCCATTATCGACTGGGTCAACAAGACGTTCGAGAATGAGTTTGGGAACCAATCGGCCGATTGCTCGCCCGATTACGTGCCCCTTGCCGCGGTGCGCGAGGACGACTCGGGAAAGGAACTCACCGGCATCAGGTCTATACGAATTCCCAAAGATTTCAAGAGTTCCCGACAAAGCGTCGAATATGAGGGCGCCCTGATTGCGGCGACCATCCGGTACTGGCTCGACCAAGGCTTCAAGATCCCGCGAAGCCCTTCGGAAATCGAGGCCGGAGTATCCGAAGAAGTTCAGCCGGGCGATTTCCTCATCGTTACCCCCAAGACGGGCAATCTTCACGTGTACAGCCGCAGGCTCGAAGAGTTGGGCATTCCCCATCAAGTCACCGGCGGCAAGTCATTGAATCAGGTCAGGGAACTCAGGCTGCTCCATACCTTGCTCACCGCCGTGACCCGGCCGGATAACCCGCCCGCTCTCGTTGCGGTGCTTCGGGGCGAACTCTTCGGCATCAGCGATCCGGATCTTTTCGCGTTCACGCGGTCCGGCGGACGCTTCTCCTTTTCCTCGCCGGTCCCGGAAAGTCTCGATTCATCGACGGCGGAGCAGTTCTCCGATGCTTTCAAGAGACTCAATCAGTATGCACTGTGGATGACCCGGTACCCGGCCGTCTGCGCGTTCGAGCGCATCGCCCAAGACATGGGCCTGCCGGCACGGGCCGCATCGTCCGCGGGCGGAGACGTCCAGGCCGGGAGCTTCTTAAAGGCCTTCGAGTTGATCCGTGGGGCTCAGCGTGACTTCTGGTCCGTTGCCGATCTGGTGGAGTATCTTGGAAAGCTCGTAGATGAAGACGAGAAACATGATGCCGTCCCGGCCGTGCCCCCGCAAGGCTCCGTGGTCCGGCTCATGAACCTCCACAAGGTCAAGGGGCTCGAGGCTCCGGTTGTCTTCCTGGCGGATCCCACAGGGAAGAAGGACTATCCCGCGGAACTCTACGTGGACCGCAGTGCGGACAAGGTCCGCGGCTACGCGGCCATAGAGTGCACCGTTACGGGAACGGGGAGGATCCTGTTGGCGGCGCACCCCCCCCGATGGGACGAATATTCCGAGATTGAAGAGAGGTTCCGGAAGGCCGAGGAACTCCGGTTGCTCTATGTGGCGGCCACCCGAGCAGGATGCGGCCTGACCGTGCCGGTCCGGCCGACGTACAAGAACAGGGACCCGTGGGCTTTCTTTGACCCGCACGTCGACAAGGCCCCGTCGCTTGTCAATCCGGGGATTGGGAAGCCCCCTTTAACGCAACAGGAGACTCTTTCCCGGCAGGATGTGGCCGCCGCCGGCGAACAGATCGCAGAGCGCGTGCGGAACGCGGCAATGCAGACGTATGAGGTGGCCGCCGCCAAAGCAAGTTCGATTCAACGTGGACGATTCACCCATACGCTCGGTGAGCACGGCACTGAATGGGGTACGGTGATTCACCTGCTGCTCGAGACCGCGATGTCGGATCCGGATGCGGATATCCGTCCGCTTGCGGAATCAGTCATTGCCGACCAGGGCCTGGACTTGTCCTTAACCCAAGAAGCAACGGCAACGGTGGAATCGGTGATGGGATCGGATCTCTGGAAGCGGGCCGCCCGGTCCCCGCACCGGCTTTTGGAGGTTCCTTTCCAAAGACTCGTGCCGGGCGGGAAAGATTCGGCCGCGACCGACACCATCCTGCGGGGAGTCATCGATCTCGCGTTTGAGGAGCCCGACGGCTGGGTCATCGTCGACTACAAGAGCGACCGCGTGCCGGAGGGCAAGGTACAACAACTCGTCGATCTGTACGGACCCCAGGTTCTGGGCTACGCGGACGCGTGGCGAGAGATCACCGGCCGGCACGTATCCGAGGCGGGTCTCTACTTCACTTATGCCCGAACATATGTGACGGTGCCGGTGAAACAACAATAGGGACAAACGCTCCGTGCACCCGAGATGCGGCGGGACCGTGGATTATGGGTTGAGTTGGGCCTTGACAATGATGCCGATACCGGATAGGATTCGTCGCTGCACTCCGGGAATGCCAACTTGTTGATTTTTAAGGAGGTAGACATGACAAAGACAGAGCTTGTGGCCAAAATAGCCGGCGATGCCGAAATATCTCAGAAAGCTGCCGACATAGCCCTACGAGCCATCGTTGGTGCAATTCACGACTCCCTCAAAGGACCTGACGCGTCGATTCGTGTTCCCGACCTTGGAACCTTCAGGATATCTCACAGGAAGGCCCGCACCGGGGTAAACCCCAGAACCGGTGAAAAGATGGAAATCCCTGCTGCGGATGTTCCCGCATTCACGGCAGCCAAGGCCCTTAAAGACTCCGTGAAGGACTGAGAGTACAAGGTTGCATCGGATATGAACAAATCAGAGCTTGTCGCAGGGCTCACCGAAGAGACGAGTCTCCCCCTGCGCAAATCGGAGGAGATCGTAAACGCGGTTCTTGAAACGCTTTTTGACTCGCTCGTCGAAGGAAACCGCATTGAGATCAGGGGGTTCGGATCTTTCGAGGTGAGGGAATATCCAGGCTATACGGGCAGAAATCCGAAGACAGGCCAAAGGATTCAAGTGGAGGGCAAGAGACTTCCTTTCTTTAAAGCGGGAAAGGAGCTGCGGAACAAGGTGAATCAAGCCTAAATCGACCGAGACGGTCCACGACCGGTTTCCCGACTGTCGGCAACCCCTTCTTTGCCCGTTCCGGGCACCAGGGTTTACATCACAGTTCTCGACACATGGCTCGAAATATGGACATTGAGACAGGGACGTCCGTTTTTGCGTCCCTGTCCTGAAGCCGTCCGAACCTGACTTCTCCGGGTGTGAGATAGTACGTTGTTTCCACTAAAGAATACCGGCACGGAGGCCGGCGCTACCAAAGCAGGCCTTGCGGCCTTGGATACGACACCGTAATTAGGAAACGGAGCACCAAGTGTTCTATGGCGTAAATACGGTCACGGATTCCATAAACGCGCGGTAGCGTCCCGGCGTCCCTGCCGGGCGAGAGATAGTACTTTGTTTCTACTAAAGAATACCGGCACGGAGGCTGGCGCTACCAAAGCAGGGATAATTGCCACAAGTGTGACACCGTACTTCTGCCACGGAGCACTAAGGCCGTTCCATGGCCTGCGCGGAGATGAGTTCTATTGGACGGTTTGTCCACACTACGTGTATAATGAATCGCTTATTGTCGTATCCCCGGGCACGCTCAGGCCGGTGTAAGAAATGAAAGACAACCGATCGAGAATCTGCCAAGCCGCCGGCGAACTCGAAGATCTGCGTCAAAGAGTTGCAGATCTCGAAAAATTGCACTCCCGGTTGAAGTGTCGAATTCCCGATCTTGAGATCTCCGAGAGGAGATACCGGAGCGCTTTTGAATTCTCGCCCAATGCCGTCGTGATACTGGATGAGGCCGGCACCATTGTCTCCATGAATCAATCCTGTGAAAAGATTACCGGGTACTCGAAGGATTATGCATCCGGACGAAACTTCGCGTCCCTCATGTTGGGCCCCGAGGCAGCCGACTTCGATGAACGCGTCCTCGGACAGGTCTTCAGCGGCAGGCTGCTTTCGAACCTCTCATTGAGTTTCGTATGCAGGACGGGCGAAGCACGGCAGATGCTTTCCCGCGCATACCCGGTAATGGATGAGAGCAACCACGTAACCGAGTGTGTGCTCACCAACGTCGACACAACCGACAAGCTCCATACGGAATTGGAACTGGCGACTGAACTGAAGAAGTTCCAGGCTTTGTACGACGTGGCAACGGCAATGAGCGCCGAGAGGAGTCTGGACGAGAACCTCTCGTTGGTGGTGGAGACGAGCCGGGAACTTCTCGGAGGAGACACTTCCTACATCGCCTTACGCAGTGAACAAGGCGACGAAGTCTACATGCACACTCTGTCGGGAATACTGACCACGGCCTTCAAGAACATCAGAATGCCCATCGGTGGGGGGCTCGGCGGCAGGGTCGCTTCCACCGGGCAAGGGGTGATCGTCGAAGACTATTTCCGGGAGATCGGCCCCTTGTTCCACGAGGTCGTCCGTGCAGAGGGGTTGATATCCGGCGTCGCCGTACCCATCCAGGCGGGCCGGACCAACCTGGGGGTCCTTTATGTTTTCAATCGCACCAGAACCGAATTCACCGAGTCACAGTTGGATACGCTGTCACTCCTCGGCAACCTGGCCGCGGTTGAAATCACGCGGAAACGTTCGGACAGGGAACTGAAACGCATACACAATCATCTCGAAAAACGGGTGGAAGAACGGACGGCGGATCTCAGCGCGGCAAACAGGAAACTCCACCTTGAAATCGCCGAACGTAAGCGGGTCGAGGATGCCCTCCGCCGTAGTGAACGTATGATGAACAATATACTTTCGGCTTCGCCCGTCGGAATCGCCTACGTTGAAAAGGGAAAGCTGGAGTGGAGCAATCAGGCCATGGCGGATATGTTCGGCTACAAATCCGAGCAAGACTACTGGGGCAAGCCCCCTGTGGAATTCTACTTTCGTACCGAAGATTACCAACGGGCGAGAGATCTGTTCAGACACAGCGTGAAGAAAGGGAAGCCGGCAGAGATCGAAGTAGTGTTCAAACGTTATGACGGATCCACGTTTTTTGGACTACTCAAGATGAGTCCGCTCGATCCGGAGGTTCCCGGCTCGGGAGTGATCTCCACGATCTCCGATGTTTCGGCTTGGAGAATCGCCGAGGATCGCCTCCGGGAGAGCGAAGCACGTTACCGGACATTGATCGAAGAGAGCTTCGACGGAATATTCATTCAGAAAGAAGGGAAAATCGCGTTCGCCAATTCCCGTCTCTACGAGATGCTCGGTTATGAGCCGGGTGAACTCGAGGGGGAGGACTGCCTGCGGATCTATCATGAGACCGAAGAAACAACCGGCGAATCCCGGCTTTCCCGCCTGGAGAACCAATCGGTGCCGTCGCAGTTCGAGGTGGAGCTTAAGCGCAAGGACGGTTCGGCCTTTGATGCGGAGATCAACGGTAGAGCGGTGAGATTTGGCGCCCGGCCTGCCGTGCAGGTGTGGGTCCGGGACATCTCGGAACGGAAAAGGGCCGAGCAGGCTCTGAGAGAGTCCGAAGAGAAATACCGCACCATTGTGAACAGCCTTGAGGCGGTCTACTACGAAGTGGACGTCAAAGGAATCTGGACCTTTCTCAACGATTCCACGGAAAAGGTTTTCGGAAGGTCGAAAGAGGAGATGATAGGCCGGAGTTACAGGGAGTTCTTCGACGAACACACGGCGGACAAATGCTTCAGGACGATTAACAAGGTATACGAAACCGGTGAGCCGCTGCGGTCGTGCGAGTTGGTGGCGAGCACCGCTTTCGGGCCCGACCGGAATTTGGAGTTTTCGGCAACGGCTATGAAGGACTCGGCCGGACGCATAGTGGGCTTCCGAGGAATCTGTCGGGACGTTACCGAGCGCAAGCGGGAGGAAGACGAACTTCTCAAGATCGAGAAGCTTGAATCCATCGGAGTGTTGGCAGGTGGAATAGCCCATGATTTCAACAACATTCTTACGGTCATAGGCGGAAACATTTCATTTGCGAAGCTGTTTTGCCCACCCGGAGACTTGTGTTACAAACGTCTGTGTGAAGCCGAAAAGGCCGGCAATCGAGCCCGGCAGCTGACTCGACGATTACTCACTTTTTCCACCGGGGGATCGCCGGTCAAGAAATCCGTTTCAGTGGCCGAGATCATCGAGGATTCCTGTTCATTCACATTGTGGGGTTCCAATGTCCGTTGCGAGTTCTCCATACCGGACGGCATACGCGCAGCAGACGTCGACGAGGTCCAAATCGGCCAGGTAATCGGCAATCTGATACTGAACGCGGATCAGGCCATGGCGGATGGAGGAATCATCCGGGTAGCGGCACTGAACCTCGATGTTTCTCCCGGGGATGGATTGCCTCTATCGCCGGGTCCCTACATCAGGATTTCCGTTGAGGATCACGGCACCGGCATACCCCGGGAGATACTGCCCAAGGTGTTCGATCCCTACTTCACGACCAAATCGCAAGGCAGTGGTCTCGGTCTTGCCACCGCCTACTCGATCGTCAAGAGTCACGGCGGTCTTATCACGGTGGAATCGGAACCGGATAAGGGCACCACGTTTCATGTGTACGTTCCCGCGGCCGCGCATCCGCCCGAGGAATACCGGGATGTGGAAGAGAGAATCCGCCCGGGTTCCGGTAGAATACTCCTGATGGACGACGAGGAGGCCATCAGGAATCTGGCCGGAGAACTCCTGGAGATGTTGGGCTATGAAGTCGTCACCGCGCAAGACGGAGCTGCCGCAATAGACATCTTCCTGAGCGCCAAGGAGTCTTCGAGGCCTTTCGATGCGGTGATCCTCGACATGACCGTACCCGGCGGCATGGGCGGCAAGGAAGCAATCAAGCGGTTGATGGAAATAGATCCCGAGGTGAAGGCCATCGTCTCCAGCGGGTACTCAAACGATCCCGTC
Organism: Pseudomonadota bacterium; assembly: GCA_043806215.1. Taxonomy (GTDB): domain Bacteria; phylum Desulfobacterota; class Desulfomonilia; order Desulfomonilales; family Desulfomonilaceae; genus JAVHLK01. The sequence goes on from JAZDHD010000298.1 coordinate 12,052, forward strand.
ATGGCCCACTACAAAGATCACGGCTTCAGCGGCATGGTGGCAAAGCCGTACACGGCCCGGGATTTGAGCAATACGCTGAGGAGAGTTCTCAATACCGACGGTGGGTGAAATGTGTCCACTGAAGCCGTCGTTAACCGCAAACCCAGGAGTCTGAAATGATTGTTGGAATTCCTAAGGAGATTAAAGAGGATGAGCATAGAGTGGGCATTGTGCCTGCGGGTGTGCGTGCTCTGAAGGAACACGGCCATCGGGTTCTTATTGAGGAAGGGGCCGGCGAAGGTTCGCGGATCACTGATCGAGAATTTGCCGAAGCCGGGGCGGAAATGGTCGCCGACAAATCCGGGGTCTACGGAAGATCCGAGATGATTATGAAGGTGAAGGAGCCTCTCGAGGCCGAGTACGGTCTTCTTCGGAAGGATCAGATTGTCTACGCATATTTGCATCTGGCTCCGGCGGCCGAACTCACCGCCGCGCTGCTGGAACGCGGCGTCATAGGGGTTGCATACGAGACGATCCAAACCGAGGACGGGAGACTCCCTCTCCTTGCCCCCATGAGCGAAGTTGCCGGTCGAATGGCGGTCCAGGTCGGCGCGCATTTCCTCGAGAAAACCCAGGGGGGGAGAGGCGTGCTTCTCGGGGGCGTACCTGGAGTAAGGCGGGGGCGCGTAACCATTATCGGAGGGGGAACGGTGGGACACGCGTCCACAAAGATTGCCGTGGGCCTGGGCGCGGACGTCTACGTCATCGACGTGGATCAGGACCGTCTGGGGTACTTGGACGACCTGTACGGAAATCGGGTCACCACCATGATGTCGAACTACGATAACATAATGTTTTCCATCGTGAATTCTCACTTGGTGGTGGGTTCGGTCCTCATCACGGGAGCAAGGGCGCCGAAGCTGGTCACACGGGAGATGATCGGTTCCATGAAGGCCGGCACGGTGATCGTCGATGTGGCCATCGACCAGGGAGGTTGCGTGGAGACCGCCCGGCCCACAACGCACCGGCATCCCACGTATGTGGTGGACGATGTCCTCCACTATTGCGTACCCAACATGCCGGGAGTCGTTGCGCGGACTTCGACCTTTGCCTTGACGAACGTGACGCTTCCCTATGCGTTGAAACTTGCCGATGACGGACTGGAGGCGGCAGTGTCCCGGGACGAGGCCCTTGCCAAGGGAGTCAACCTCTACAAGGGATCCGTGACGTACGAAAAGGTTGCCGAGTCCCTGGGGTACGATTTCACTCCATTGGCCGATTGCCTGAGCGCTTAGAGGCGGCAGCGGAGGACCTTCCGGAAGATGACGGGCAGGGACGCCCGTCCCACGAAGATGACGGGCAGGGACTCTTCAGTGGGACCGGCATCCTGCCGGTCGTCTTGCAGGCTGAGCTTCGGGGTGGTCCTTCGTAGCCCGGTCCCGCGTTCCGCGCGGGATGCCCGGATATTCTTCTCGCAGGCACCCAACATGGCAACGAGACGAAGATGTGTGACCGAACTTATGAAATGAAGCACTTAGGGTTTGTCACAAAATAAACCCGTCATCTTTCCGACTTGCTATCCCGGCCTTGAAAGACCGGTCTACTATCATACTGTCCCTCCGGGACGTGCAAGATCGTTTGCCCCGGAGGGGCTACTGAGAGTAGCCCGGTACTTCAGTGCCGGGTCGAGACGACCGTTCGGTGAACGACGTAGCTGCAAGCGTTATTCTGTGACGGACCCTTAGAGGCGGCAGGAGAGAACCTGGTACGGCAGATCGTGAATACGGTCGCGTATTTCCGGCATATGCGGAGATCTCTCGTTCCGTTGAAGGAACCCGGGAACGAGGACAACAGTAGGACCGGCATCTTGCCGGTCTGACCGGCAGGATGCCGGTCCCACTGAAGAAAGCGGAGGCCCGGGTGCCGGCCGCAAACCGAAGAGTACCGGCACGGAGGCTGGCGCTACCGGGTCATAGACCGCTTCAGTCAATACGTAACCGTATTTCCGGCACACAACACACAGCTGTTAACCATCCCCGGGACGGTCTCCGCTCTCGCGGGATCATACCGATGGACTGCAACAACAGAAAGGGGTTGTCATGGAGAAGATTTGGCTCAAATCCTATGCGCCGGGAGTCCCGGCGACGGTCGACTTCATTGACATGACGTTGCCCGAAGCGCTCGACGGTACGACAAAGCGGTATCCCGCCAGCCCTGCCCTTATTTTCCAAGGCACAACGGTTACCTACTCACAACTCAGCGACATGGTTTCCAGGTTTGCCGCATCGCTGAAGAAGCTCGGGGTCAAACCCGGAGACAGGGTTGCGCTTCTCTTGCCCAACCTCGTGCAAACCGTTGTGGGCATCTATGGGGCTTTGCGGATGGGCGCGATAGCGGTGCCCAACAATCCTTTGTACACGGACCGGGAACTGGAGCATCAATTCAAGGAGGCCCAGGCGCGGATCCTGCTCTGCATGGACACCCTGGTTCCCAGGATGTTGCAGATCAGAAAACGTTCCGGGATCGAAAAGATTATTTCCTGTCACATTCGAGACTATCTCCCGTTCGTCCTTAGGCAATTGTTCCCCATCGTTAAGAAAGATTTGCACTTGAAGACCCCCGCGGCCCCCGACGTGTATGAGTTCATGGAACTGGTCAAGGGCGGCGATACCGTCGGCAGACCCCACAAGGCCGCCATGGACGACACCGCAGTCATCATCTTCACCGGCGGAACAACCGGGACCTCGAAGGGGGTTGAACTGACTCATAGAAATCTTTCGTACAATTGCCAGCAGTCAAGAGCCTGGATACCCGATTTCGTAGACGGGAAAGAAGTGAATCTCGGCTGTCTTCCCTTTTTCCACTCATACGGTCTTACTGCGGCCTTGAACATGTCCATCTTCTATGGCTGGTGCGATGTACTCATCCCGAAACCCGAGGCGAAGACCATCCTGGAGGCGGTCGGCAAATACAAAGTCACCTTTATCCCGGGTGTTCCCACTTTGTTTAACGCGATGATCAACGATCCCGATATCAAGAAATACGACCTCGGCAGCATAAAATACTGCCTGTCGGGTGCGGCTCCGCTGGCCATGGAGACGATCCGCGGCTTTAAGGATCTTACGGGGATTCTGCTCATGGAGGCATACGGTCTCACCGAAACGAGTCCGTGCACCCACGGCATTCCTTTCGGCGGAAAGGAGAAACCCGGGTGTATTGGTCTGCCCGTTCCCGACACCGACGTGAAGCTGGTCGACGTGGACGACCCCACAATAGAGATCACCGAGTTTAACACCCCCGGAGAGATGTGCATCAAGGGACCCCAGGTCATGAAAGGGTATGTCAACAAGCCCGAGGAGACTGCGGCAGTCATGAAGGACGGATGGCTCATGACCGGGGACGTCGTAACGGTGGATGAAGAGGGTTTCTTCCGCATCGTCGACCGCAAGAAGGACATGATCATAACCGGCGGTTTCAACGTATACCCGAGAGAGGTAGACGAAGTGCTCTACACACACCCCAAGGTCAAGGAAGCCTGCGCCATTGGGATACCCGACAGCCGTTCCGGTGAACGGATCAAGGCATTCGTGGTCCTCAAGGAGGGAGCGACATCCAATGTTCTCGAAATACTCGACTACTGTCGGAAGAAACTGACCCGTTACAAGGTGCCCAAGGAAGTTCAGTTTGTCGCCGAGCTGCCCAAGAGCGCGGTCGGGAAGATCCTGCGCAAGGAATTGCGGAGGATGGAAATCATCAAGAAACGGTAAGTGTCTGTCCCAAGACAAACCTTGCAAGCAGCAATCGGGGGACACGATTCCGAGTTTTGCGAGGTTGCATGGCGCCGTTCGCAAAATCGGATCATGTCCCCCGATTGCCCTGCTTTGGTAGCGCCGGCCTCCGTGCCGGTACTCTTTGATCATGCGCCCGGCAGGGACGCCGGGACGCTACCGCGCACTTGCGGAATCCGCGACCGTATTTGCGCCATGGAGCACTAAGTGCCGGCCGGCCCTATTTCAGTGACATGATGCGGGTGAGACTCCGCCGAGCGGGCTTCGGCAGCCGTTTCACCGTTTTCCCCGGGACAAGGGCCCTCAGTACGGGCCACAACAGATGCGACAGACGTTGTCCCCATCCGAAAAGGGACCGGTGCCGGGCCGCAAGCGCAAACGTCTGCATGCCGGTCTTTTCATGTCCCGGTGTGAGATGCCTGTTCACCCTCTGTTCACGTAACGTTCGAATGAGTTTGACCAATGGAACCTTGACCGGACAGACGTCCGCACACGCGCCGCACAGCGTACTCGCGTCCAGCAACGGATGAGCCCGGTCAAGCCCTTCGAGTTCATTGGTGAGCACTATTCCCATGGGACCGGGATACGTCGACTGGTAGGCATGGCCTCCCACCGCCTTGTACACGGGGCACACATTTATGCACGCGCTGCAGCGTATGCATTTGAGGATCTCCCGGCACTCGCCTTGGAGAATCCTCGACCTGCCGTTGTCCAAAACGACGATATGAAGCTGTTCCACTTGGGAACCGTCGTCGATTTTTCGCGGGCCGGTGATGATCGACAGGTAACTGGACATTTTCTGGCCGGAAGCCGACCTGGGAAGCAGTCTTATGAACGTTGCCAAATCATTGAGGCCGGGGATGATCTTCTCCATGGTCATTACCGCGACATGGAGTTTCGGGAGGGTGGTGACCATCCTGCCGTTCCCTTCGTTGGTGAATATGGCAAGACTCCCGGTGTCGGCTATGGCGAAGTTCGCTCCGGAAATTCCTGCGTCGGCCGACAGAAAGACCTTTCTCAGAGCCCGACGGGCGATCTTCGTAAGAATCTCGGGATCGTCGGAATACTCCACGCCGAGCTTTTCCGCAAAAAGCCGTCCGACCTGTCTTCTGTTCTTATGTATGGCAGGAGCCAGGATGTGGGAAGGAGATTCGCCGGCCAACTGGACGATGTACTCCCCCAAATCGGTTTCCACCACCTCCATGCCGTGAGACTCGAGGTGTTCGTTGAGCCGGATCTCTTCGGTAACCATGGATTTGGCCTTGGCGATTCTCCGTACGCCCCTGTCCTTCAAGATATGGAGAACAATATCCCGGGCGGCCTCGGCATCGGGAGCGCGGTGCACAACCGCGCCCGCCCGCGTTGCATTGGACGTGAACCGATCCAAGTAATCCGGGAGATTGTCCAAAACGTTCAATCGAATGGCGGATGCCTTTTCTCTCCAGACCTCCAGGGGTACCGCTGCAACCCCTTCAGCCCGCTTGACCGCAAAGGTGTCGGTGGCAGTGCGTATCGCTTCCCGAAGAGAAGTGTCGCGCAGCGCCCGGGCCGCGTTTGCCCGGAAATTCAAACTTCTGGTGTCGCTCTTCATGTTTTCTCCACGAAGGAAAAGAAGGCTGGCAGGAGCCTTCAACGACGGCTCCTTTTCCGTTTCAAGCTTCGGATGCGTTCGTTCGATGGGTGATGGTAGTCGCGAAGGCCGGTGGGAGTCAAGCTGTCGGAATGCCGGAACTCGCGCGAATTCCGTTAGGGTCTGTCACCCAATAAGCCCATCATCCCTCGGGCCTCTCGGTTTAGTGATATGGCCGTGGGGGCCGCCGGCAATCGGGGGACATGATCCGATTTTGCGAACGGCGCCATGCGACCTCGCAAAACTCGGAATCGTGTCCCCCCGATTGCTACTTGCAAGGTTTGTTTTGGGACAGACTCTTAAGGGAATT
>JAZDHD010000299.1:0-32180 GCA_043806215.1 Pseudomonadota bacterium
GCTTCTTGATCTCCGTTGACCTGCTCAACCCGAAGAGCATGCTCAATTCTCTGGTGATGGGTGTATCACGGAAGTCGACGAAACTGAGGAGGCGGCCGAGATTCAGATCCCACCAGTCGCTCTTCATGGAGATCACACACGGAATCTTGAGGCGGCTCCCGGTATCGGCATCCCACGTGTAGTCGGCCACAGGCCAAAACTTGTATCGGGCGTGGACTAGGCTCCCTTTTCTATACTGCTTCCTGATCTTGGAAATCTTGAGAAACGTGCGTTCGGTAACGACCTCGTCCCCCCCAACCGAGATATACCCGTCCGAATCGTTGGTGGTGGAGGGTTTTCGCCGGTCTTTCTTGTATGAGTACAAAAAGAGAAAACTGAATTCCTCTATTCCACCGCCCGTCCCATAGGTAACAAGGGGACGGAGGCTGTACCGCGAGTGTCCCGACCGGTGGTGGTGATAATAAGAGATCAGGGGCCACAGCAGATGGGTGGTGCACGAGTAAGCATTGTCCTGGCGCATGTACAGGGGAAACGGCAAGGCCCGATAGGAAGAGAACTGTTCGGTTCCCGGATGCTTGTCGGTCCACTGGAAGAACGGCCAAAGGACGAAGCGGTTGTGGTATTCGTTGCGGATATCATCCTTGCCGATAATCGGCCACACCTTGAGGGACGACCTCCCCGGGCCGTCCGCATAGGTTACGATGGGCCAGAGCATGCGGATGGTCCGGACGTCGTCCGTGGTGCTCTCATAGTAAAGCGGAAAGAGAAAGAAGAGGTTGTTGTCTACCCCATATCGGCGGTACGTGTAACCATAAAACGGAAAAAAGCCCCAATAGTCCTGCCCTAGGTCGGATCGGCCTTGATACAACGTCAAACAACGGGAGGAACCGTCGAATGGAGGAATCTTGGACCATCGGCTCTCGAAAAACGGAGTGAACTTGAGCTTGCTTTGGAATGTTGATTCTTCTCTGAAACCGAATGGGTATAAGAAGTCTACCCGCTGGAACAAACCGGGCACCCGGGTGTGGTAGAACAGCGGCGGAATTCCCCAGCCTTCCCCCAAAGTCCAGGCATTCGAAGGTGCATGCGGATTGATTCGCCGTATTGTCAGATCCGGGTCGATGGCGAACAGGGAACCCGGCGTGGTCATTCTCAGGAAGTCGTAGGCCGATGGAAAGGCCGCAGGCGGTTGTAACAGCCACAGGGAGACCAGGACGAGGAGGAAGGCCGACGAGGCGGCCGAAGAACGAGCCGGTCGGGCCGCGGCTTCACCCGGGAATGGAGCGCGTTTGAACCGGTCTTGCCCGGTTACCTGAGAGGTGCATTCGATAAATACCAACGCATCTTTCCCGCATTCGTTAGGCCGAGATCTGAGCGAGAGCCGATCCGTCTTCCCGGCGAAGGCCGGGATCCAGTCTTCTTTCCCTGGACCCCGGCCTTCGCCGGGGAGACGGCGGGCACAGCCCGCCCTACGTTGCGGTGAGTCGGTCCCGGAAACACGGAACCGTACTTGCGCCACAGCGCACCTAGTTGGCTCCAACCGTTGGTCGGCAGGTACATGAATCGACTGACTCATTCCCACTAGCGCCTTATCTAAGAACCGATCCCAAAATGATTGCCAACGTGCTCACCGGCGTGGCTTCAGAAACGTCTTCCGCTGTTTTGTTCATGTTACGGATTGCGCGACGGGCCTCATAGTAGATCTCCGGATCGTTGATGAGCCTTCCCATGGTGCCCGGGCCGTTCTGGATACTATTGGAAAGCCGGCTCACCTCTTTCATCAGGCCCTGTGCGTCACGATACAGAGAGTCGTCGTTTACCAGCTTGCCCAGCGTGCCTTTTCCGGATTGTATGTCCTTGACAAGATTATCGAAGCCTGATGCAGCCTTGCCGAACTTTTCCCCCGTCTTATCCATTCCGCTGGAGAACTTCTCGAAATCGTCCACGGTTCGATTCAGCTTTTGTTCGTTGCGCGCGACCAGGGCGTTGAGTTTCTTCGCGGCACCTGCGGCATTCGTCACCGTGGAGTTGATGTTGTCCTTGTTCCCGGCCAGTATGGCTCGGAGATCCTTGAAGACCTCATCGGAATTGGTTAGGACGCTGTCGACCTTCTTGGTGCCGCCTTTGTCGATAACTTCGGTGCGGATCTGACGGGTCAGTACTTTGAGGTCTTGTGAAACGATCCCCATGTTTTCGATCATTTTTTCCGTATCCGTCGGCTCGAAAACACGCGTGAATTCCTCGCCGGGTTTGAGCTTCCGCTCATTGGGTTTCCCGGGGGCTATGACCACGTACTTGTCGCCGAGAAGACCCTTGGTCTTGAGCAACAGCCGGGATCCTTCGGGAATGGTCCCGCGATACTGGTCCTTTATGCTCATCTCGACAAGCGCCTTACCGGTCTCCGGATCGAACGTGATATCCTTGACACTGCCGATCTTGATACCGGCAATCTGAACCTGGGCACCCTGCTCCAATCCCTCCACAGTACGGAAACGGGCCTTGAGAGGAAAACCTTCGTTCCCCCCGAAATGCAGGACCTGAAACCAAACGTAGGCCAAGCAGGCGATTGTCGCCAAAAAGAAGAGTCCCACTTTGGCTTCCAGGGAAAACCTGTTCATTCGTATTGCCTTCCCACGCTACTTGACCGGTAAAGGCTCTGTTATCGAGCCCGAGATGAACCGCCGGACGGCTTCATCCGGGCTCGCCCGCAACTCGCCGGGTGTCCCGGACCACATGATCCTGCCGTCCCGAAGCATCATGACCTCATCGGAGATGCTCAGAGCTCCGCCTACGTCGTGGCTCACAAGAACGTACGTCCTGGAATAATCTCCGTGTGTCCTTTCAATGAGTCGATAGATGACATTGCTTGAAATCGGATCCAGTCCGGTCGTCGGTTCATCGAAAAACACGACGGCCGGGTCCAGAGCCAATGCTCTGGCAAGTCCCACTCGTTTGCGCATACCGCCGGACAGCTCCGCGGGCAATTTGTCTTGATGATCCCGCAGCCCGACCTGTGTCAGTTTGTCGTCAACGATCTGTTGAACCTGTTTCTCCGTCAATCTCAGATGCTCCCGTACGGGAAATGCAACGTTCTCCTTCACGGACAGCGAATCGAACAAGGCCCCTTCCTGAAAAAGCACTCCGATGTGGCGCCGGATCCTGTTCAGTTCACGTGATTTCATCTCCACGATGTTTTCGCCCTTTATCCGGATCGATCCCCTGTCGGGCTTTTCCAGCCCGATCATCTGGCGCAGAAGAACCGACTTGCCTGAACCGGATTCTCCTATAATGGTCGTCACGGAACCTTCCCGTATACGGAAGCTGATCCCGTCGAGGACCACCTGCCTGCCATAGTGCTTGTGGACGTCCTCCAATACGATCATAAAGGACCACAAATCCGATCAAGAACTTCGGAACATCAGTGTCGTCATCACATAGTCGCTTACGAGAACCAGCACCGAAGACAGCACCACCGATCTCGTGGTGGCCCCGGCTATTCCGCCGGCTCCTCCGGTTACGTAGAACCCTTTGGAACATGCCGTCAGGGAAACCATCAGCCCGAACACCGCTGCCTTGACCATGCCGTGAGTCACGTCTTCGGGATCGAGATAGGCACGGACGCCGGACATGAACGAGCCCACGTCTATCCCCAGCCAACTCGTGCAGATGACATATGCTCCGAGCATTCCCGTGAAACTGAAAATGAGCGCCAACAGCGGCAGCACCACCGTGACGGCAAAGATCCGTGGAACCACGAGGTACTGGACCGGTTCCACAGCCATGCTGGTCAAGGCATCGATTTGTTGGGTGTTCCTCATGCTTCCCAGTTCCGCGGTCATGGCCGACCCCACTCGGGCAACCACCATCAACGCACTCAGCACCGGACCGAGTTCTCTGGTCAGTGCCAACACCACCGTTGCTCCAACCATGGATTCCGCACCGTACCGGTGCATCCCGTTGTAGCTTTGCAGGGCGGAGACCATTCCGGTGAAAGCCCCCGTAAGAACGATCAGGAGCACGGATTGGGCACCGGCGAAGTCCAGCTGCCTAACGAACTCGCGAGTCCTGAACGGCGGTCTCACCAGCCATACCGCACTCAGGCCCAGCAGGACGAGCATTCGGCCCACTTCTTCCACGAACAAGCGGAGCCCCTCCGCTACGCCCAACGGTATGGATCCCAGAAACCGCAACACCGGAGCCATCCTTGATTACTAGATTCCGGACTACACGTCGGCACTCGCCGGAGGCCCCTGGTAGCGGCAGGCCCCGCACACCCAATGACTTAAGAAAACCTCTTGCGTCACCGGAGACAAGTGGTCTGCGTATTCTAATGCATCCTCTTAAAGAATGTCAATATGTTTGTGATAAAGTAAATTATTCAGGGCACACGTTTGATTTGCCGGACAAGAACCTGAGAACATTCTCGTTTTGAAGTAATCAACGCCCTGCCGGAGGAAGAACCGCGTGGCAAAATCCCGTTGCACCGGGAGGGCCGGAATGATATGGTAGGCGGCACAAGTATGGAAAGGCTTAATAATATTAGCTGGATAAGGAGACGGCATGCCTCATGCGGAGTTCGTCCACCTTCACCTGCACAGTCAGTATTCACTCCTGGACGGAGCCATTCGTATTCCCGATCTCATAGCGAGGACCAAAGAATATGACATGCCGGCCGTAGCCATTACGGATCACGGCAATCTCTTCGGCGCCATGGAGTTCTACGCTCAAGTGCAGTCCGCGGGAATCAAACCAATTATTGGTTGTGAGGTCTATATCGCTCCGGGCTCCCGGCTGGAGCATTCGGCCAAGGCCGGTGAGGCTTCCTACCATCACCTTATTCTCCTCTGCGAAAACAAGATCGGATACCGCAATCTGTGCCGTCTGGTATCCGCGGCGTACATTGACGGCTTCTACTACAAGCCGAGGATCGACCGGGAATTGCTTGAGCAGTACCACGAAGGACTCGTGTGCCTGAGCGCATGCATGTCCGGCGAGGTCCCGGTCAAGATTCTTGCCGGCGACGAGAAGGGGGCCGCGGAGACCGCCGCTTGGTACCGGGAAGTTTTCACTCCCGAGCGATATTACCTGGAATTGCAGGAAAACCGGCTCAGTGAACAACACAAGGTGAACCGAGGCCTCATTGACCTGGCCAAGAAACTCGATCTGAAGGTGGTGGCCACCAACGACTGTCACTACCTGGACCAGTCGGATCACCGTGCTCACGATATCCTGCTGTGCATCCAGACGGGAAAACTGTACGAGCAGGAAGACCGCATGCGTTTCAATACGGAGGAGTTTTATTTCAAATCTCCAAGACAAATGGCGCATGAATTCAGGGATGTTCCTGAAGCACTGAAGACTACGATGTCGATAGCGGAACGGTGTTCACTTCTCCTGGATTTCGATCAAATTCACATGCCCCGGTTCGATCTGGGTACCGGGGAAACTCTGAGGGAGCGTTTTGAAAAGGATGCCCGGGCGGGCTTCTCACGGCGTGTCGCGTCGCTCAGGGAGTCGGGAGACATCGACTCCGACAAGGAGAAAGTCTACGCCGAGCGATTAGAAACAGAGATCCGGCTGATTCAGGAAATGGGGTTTTCCGGGTATCTTCTCATCGTCGCCGACTTCATCGGCTTTGCCAAGAATAACGGAATCCCGGTTGGTCCGGGCCGCGGGTCTGCGGCAGGTTCCTTGGCCGCGTACTGTCTCGGTATCACCGACATCGATCCGATCCGCTACAAGCTGCTCTTCGAGCGTTTTTTGAACCCTGAGCGCAAGAGTATGCCCGATATTGACGTGGACTTCTGCACCCAGGGCCGCGACCGGGTGATCGAATATGTGTCCCAAAAATACGGCAAGGATAACGTTGCCCAGATAATCACCTTTGGAAGGATGCAGGCCAAAGGCGTGGTGCGGGATGTGGCGAGGGTCCTGGGACTCCCCTTTGCAGAGGCCGACAGAATAGCGAAGCTCATACCCGATGCGCTCAAGATGACGTTAGAAAAGGCCCTGAAGACCGAACCAAGGTTGCAGGAGATGATGGACAAGTCTCCCGACATCAAGGACCTGATTACAACGGCCAGGTCATTGGAGGGCTTGGCGCGGCACGCTTCGACCCATGCCGCCGGCATCGTCGTCTCCGACAAGCCCCTGGTGGAGCATCTTCCGTTATATGTCGGCAACAACAAAGAAACCCTAACCCAGTTCGACATGACGTGGGTCGAGAAGATCGGGTTGGTCAAGTTTGATTTTCTCGGTCTCAAGACCCTGACGGTTATCGACCAGACCGTGAAGCTCATCAAGAAGGCGGGATCACCGGAATTTGACATGAGGACCGTCCCCTTGGACGATTCCCGGACCTTTGGGACACTCTCCCACGGAGATACGTTGGGAGTTTTCCAGTTGGAATCCTCGGGTATGCGGGACGTGCTGATGAAGTTCAAACCGTCGGTTTTCGAGGATCTCATCGCCATCCTGGCGCTTTATCGTCCGGGGCCTCTTGAATCGGGGATGGTGGACGACTTCATCAACCGTAAACACGGCCGGACTCCCATAGAGTATCCGTTGCCCGAACTCGAGCCGATTCTGCGCGAAACTTACGGCGTCATCGTGTACCAAGAACAGGTTATGAGCATCGCCGTGACATTGGCCGACTACACGCTCGGCGATGCAGACCTTCTTCGAAGAGCGATGGGCAAGAAGAAGGCCGGTGAAATGGCCGAACAGAAGACGCGATTCGAAGAGGGAGCAAAAAGGAACAAGATCGACAAAGATAAGGCGGCGTACATATTCGACCTCATGGAAAAATTCGCGGGGTACGGGTTCAATAAGTCGCACTCGGCCGCTTACGCAATGGTCACGTATCAGACTGCATTCCTCAAGACTCACTATCCGGCTGAATTCATGGCGGCGCAACTGAGCTGCGAATCCGGAAACACCGACAAGATCACCGTCTACATTTCCGAATGCCGGAATATGGGAATCAATGTGTTGCCGCCTCATGTCAACAATTCCCTGGAGGACTTTCATGTGGTCGACGGAAAGATCGTGTTCGGACTGTCCGCGGTAAAGAACGTCGGCGAGGGAGCAGTGAATTCAATTCTCCAAGCCCGGAGCGAGGACGGGGCATTCTGTTCGTTGCAGGACTTTGCCCGGCGGGTAGACCACCGGAAGGTGAACAAGAAGGTCATCGAAAGTCTGATCAAATGTGGGGCCTTTGACGGTTTGGGGCCGTCCAGAAGAGCCATGTCCGAGGCTCTCGATTCCGTATTGGAACAAGCGGCAGGCTTTCAACGGGAGAAGATCGACGGCCAATTCAACCTCTTCGCAGGCGAATGCCTGCCTGGCCGGCAAAGCACGTTCGCCGATGCCCCCATACCGGAAGCCGAGGAATGGGAAGATCTCGTGAAGCTCGCTTTTGAAAAGGATCTCATGGGGTTCTACGTCACAGGCCACCCGTTGATGAAGTACGAGGATGTGATCAAGAGCTTCGCCAATGCATCCGCCTCGAGCCTGGGCAATCTTGCCGCATCGTCTCAGGTCCGCATCGCCGGCCTCGTCAAGAAGATGAGAGAGATCACTACCAGGAAGGGTGATCGAATGGCATTCGTGGAACTGGAGGATCTCAAGGGAACCGTGGAAGTTACGGTCTTCTCGGACCTCTATCTTGCCAATCGGGATCTGCTGCAGTCTGGAGAGCCTCTTATGATAACCGGAACAAAGGAGGGCGAAAACGATGCGCCCAAGGTCAGGGCGAACGAGATTCATCTCCTCGAGCACGCCCGGCGCCTCTTCAGCAGCGGCCTACTCATACGACTCTCGTCTCTCGGCGCGGACCCAGGACGGATAAAGGACTTACGGAGAATTCTGACCCGCTACAAAGGCCGGACGCCCGTGAAACTTCACATTGTCATACCGAACCGCAGCGAGACCGTTATCAATTTGGGGCCTCTGGCATGCGAAGTCTCGGATGGTCTGCTGGGAGAAGTGACCGAAGCGTTCGGAGATACGGTTGCCGTGGGTTTCGAATAGACGAGCCCTGCGACCGGAAGCCCCCCCATGATCCATCTGTTGACAGGATCGGGATTTCGCCGGTTCATCCGCGTTGGACCGGCGTCCTCAATTTCCCCCGGTGCAACCATGGGAAAACAGGGTTCCCGAAATTATGAAATAGGCCGGTCCAGATCGGACCACCGCTCACGTGTCACCACGTAGGCCACATGATCGAGCACCTCGGTCAACTCACTCAGGGTTCGAAGAGAAAAAAGTGCCAGGAAAACCAAAATCGACGCGCCCAGCACCACCGCCAATCCGCCGAAGAGAACCAGTGTCATGGAAGGGATTCCTTCCCGGACGGCAACGGCCATCACGATGAAAAGCCCAGCGGCCGCCAGGACATATGCGGCGGCGGATATGGCGGCCACTGCGACACAGTATCTCTTGATGGATTCGACTCTGGGAATTCGGACCGCACCATCCTTACCGACCTGAGCGACGGCTCCGGCTTCCCCGCCATTCGTAACGGGTGCCGTCGTCTTATGGGTTTTGGCGGTTTTCTTCGGATCTTTCGTAAGACCGCGGCCTTTCTTGTCAACGTCACGGTTTACGATTGCGGTTCCGGCATCCGGGGAGACAAACCCGCAGCGGGGACACTTTGCAAACTCCTTTGATTCAATGTGTCCGCAAGCCCGGCATACATTCAGGCCGAGGTCCACGGTCCGTTGCGACATGGGAACTCGATCGTCCAATTCCTGCTTGGTGAGCACGCCGGCCTTCAATAATTTGTTGAAAACACTTTGTAGACCCTGGGCGGACAGCTTGTACTTCTCCATTAACACCGGGTCGCCCACCCCTGTTTTCACATCCGCCAGGATCTCCCGGGCCGTTATTCTCCTCTTTTCCATGCGATTCCTCTTCCATCCGCCCTCATTGCGCGAAGCCCCAAAACGACGCGTGAAAGCCGGCGGTTTCCCACTCCCACATTGTGTATAACACGAAGGCGCCTGCTAAGCCAGAAGAAGGAGGTTGCAAAACGGGAGGTCGAGTAAGCCGTCCAGAACTTGATGCCCTTTGGGCACATGAAGGACCCGGTCGATATACCCAAGAGCAAGATGTTCGCGTGACCGCCTGCGCGTGCCATTGCCGGCACGACTCAACAACCTGTTGCAGCGGCCGGCCGTGAGCGCCCCGTTCATACCCTTTGTCCTAAGCGGAGACACGGTAGGTTTGACGGCAGGAAAAAACTTCCGTGCTTGATTCCGGCTCCCGCAACATGAAACGAGCGATGCGGCGATCAACTTGAAGTTTCCTTTGATCTTCCGGTGCACATGAGGTAAGCTGCGGATGCTGATCCGTGTCCGTCGCATCGGACTTGCCTTGTTCCGCAATGCCTGTTGAGTATCGGGGGGCTCCCATGAAAAGCGAAGCGAGGACCGAAAGCCAATTCATCAACGAGCTTGAAAGACGCCTAGCCATACTGGAGGAGTCGAATGACTACCTGAGGAGGGAACTGGATAGGCGCATTCGATCTGAAGAGGCCCTGAAGAAGAGCGAAGCGAATTTCCGTTTCCTGGTCGAGAACATGCACGACATCCTGTGGACCGTCGACCTGGAGATGAACACCACGTACGTAAGCCCCTCCGTCACGAAAATCCTTGGATTTACTCCGGAAGAACGGATGCGGCAGAAGGCTTCGGATCAGCTCGCCCCGGCTTCGTTTGAGTCGGCCATGTCTATTCTCAAAGATGAGTTGCGGCACGATCTCGAAGAGGGACCGCGTTCGGATGGAACCATGACCTTGGATCTGGATTTCTTCAAGAAAGACGGCTCCACGGTGTGCCTGGAAACGGTCATGAGTTTCATCCGCAACAGCGATGCCAAACCGATCGGCGTCTGCGGTTTTTCCCGCGACGTCACCGACCGCAAGCGGGCTGAGGAGGCATTGCGTGAGAGCGAAGAGCGCGTCCGAGCGATCGTGGAAACCGTTCCGGCCTGCATTTTCCTGAAGGACCTCGATTTCACGTACGCCCATGTCAATCCCCATTTCGAGAAACTCTTCGGAATTCCCGCAGCACAACTGGTTGGTATAACCGACGAGGAACTGTTTGGCCGGGAAGCGGCGAATCACGTAAAAAAAAGCGACCGGCGGGTTTTCCGGGGAGAAATTGTCGAGGAGGAATGCACGAGGCCCGTTGGGGGTGTGCCCAGGACCTTCCACGTCATCAAGGCACCGCTTCGCGATGACAAAGGAGGAATTGCCGGCTTATGTGGGATCGCCCGGGACGTTACCGAGAGACGCAACGTCGAGAGAGCCCTTGAAGAGAGTGAACAACGATACAAACAGTTGGCGGAAAACTCGCTGACGGGAATATTCATCCATCAGGAGGGGGCGAGGGTGTACGCCAACAGGCGCCTGGGAGAAATAACGGGCCACGCCCCTGAAGAACTGCTCGAAATGGCGCTTCTTGACCCCGTGCATCCGGAAGATTGGGACATGGTGACCGAAAAGACTACCGAACGCGGGTTGGCCGAGAATTTCGAACGTCGGCACGAGTTCCGCGTGGTGTCCAAGAACGGGGAAGTCAAATGGGTGGAAATCCTGGCGACGGCCATTACCTACGACGGCCGTGAAGCAGTTATGGGCAACGTCTTGGACATCACTGAACGGAGACGGGCCCAGGAGATGCTGAAGAAATCCTACGATGAACTCGAAAGACGCGTTGCCGAACGTACTGCGGCATTGCTGGATGCCAACAAGAAGCTCCAGGACGAAATAGCCACGCGGCGGCGAGTGGAAAGCGCTTTGAGAGAAAGTGAGAAGCGCTATAGGAGTTTGTTCGAGCATTCGCCGATATCCCTGTGGGAGGAGGATTTCTCGGATCTGAAGTCGTATCTGGACGATCTGCGGGATTCGGGTGTCGGGGATCCTGAAAAGTACTTTTCAAGGCGCCCGGATGATCTCGTGGAATGTGCGGCAAAGGTCCGCATTCTCGATGTGAACGAAGCCACCCTGAAATTGTACAAAGCCGACGGCAAGGACGTGTTTTCCCAGGGCTTGGAAAAAATGTTCTGTGAAGAGTCTTTGGAAGCCCTCAGGGATCAATGCAATGCCATTTGGCACGGCAGGACTGCATTCGAGGCGGAATCCATGAATCAAACGTTTCTCATGGAGAAGAGGAACATCTATTTGAAATGGTCGGTTGTCCCGGGTCATGAAGAGCGTTACTCAAAGGTATTGGTCTCCGTGTCCGATATCACCGATTTGAAACAGGCCCAGGAGAAACTCGCCGACGCTCTCAGGATTGCCGGAATGCTTCGTGCGGACGCGGAAGCGGCCAGCCGTGCGAAAAGCGAATTCCTGGCCAACATGAGCCATGAATTTCGAACACCGTTAAATGCCATAATCGGTTTCTCGGAAATCCTTGAAGATCAGGAACTCGGGGAGATGAACCCGACTCAGATCAAATACCTCGGTCACATCGCCAACAGCGGGAGGCGTCTCCTCCATTTGATAAACAACGTGTTGGATCTTGCCAAGTTGGAATCCGGCAGAATGAAATTGCAGACGGCCTTGCTGAGTCCCGACCAGCTGATCCGCTCGAGTCTCCTGAGAATCCGAGGGGATGCCCTGAAACATAACCTCAGATTGGATCTGCAGGTCGACGAAGATCTGCTCAAAGAAACGATCCACGCAGATGAAATCAAGCTCAAACAAATTTTGGCCAACCTGCTTTCCAATTCCATCAAGTTCACGCCGGACGGAGGGCACATCACTGTTCAGGCAAGCAAAGTCTGGGAGAACATGGTCGTACGCATATCCGACACAGGGGCAGGCCTGGACACGAAAGATTGCGAGCGGATCTTCGGCACCTTTGAGCAGCTGGACTCGTCTCTCACCCGCAAGCAGGATGGGACCGGCCTGGGATTGGCCTTGACAAAGAAGTTGGTGGAATTACACGGCGGCCGTATTTGGGCCCACAGCGCGGGAATCGGAAAGGGCAGTACGTTTACCTTTGTTATCCCGATCCGGGACGGGACGGAAACGGCAGGGCAGGGTCCCGTCCGTGTCGCTCCGGCCGATGAAACGGAGGGCCCGGAGGGCGGCGACGCGAAGGATCTGCTGGAGGACTCCTGGGTCAAGTTCCAGTTGGGGCTCACGCGGGACCATCTCACCGGGCTGTGGAACCGTTCCGCAGTGGTGGACATGTTGGAAAGGGAGATGGCCCGAAGTGAAAGGGATCGGGCTTTCGTCGGCGTGATAGCTGCCGGAATCGACGGCTTTGAGGAAGTCACCGACAGCCGGGGATATCTCGCCGGCGAAACGCTCTTGCGGGAGGTCGCCAAGAAGATCATTGCCGAAATCCGATCCTATGACTACTTGGGCCGTTACAGCTCCAATGAACTTCTCATTGTACTGCCCGGTTGCGGTATCGAGGCCTCAAGAAAGACGGCAGCCAGATTGCAATCCGCCTTTTCCGGCAAGCCCCTGCAAACGCCCACAGGGACATTCACTATATCCCTCAGCCTGGGGGTGGGGGCAAGTAGAGGAGGGAAAGCGTCCGGCAACACAGTAATTACTGATGTTTTGGAAACACTTCAGCGGGCGAGGGACAAAGGTGGGAACAATTTCCAGGTCACGGGCACGCCTTCGCAAACTCACCGGGATCAGGCAGGAAAGCAGTCTTGACCTCCCGCGGGAAAGACTTTCGTGGAAAGAGGCCTACCAAGCCTCGGGTCTGCCGCTTTCCCTTGAACACAAGAGGGCAAATCCATGTCTCGTCGCCCCCCCGATCCAACCGTGAACTAAGAATTGACAGGAACCTCCAAGGGGAAATATACTCGAAATCGTTAAAAAAAGCTCGGCCGCGAGAGAAACCCCATGTCTTCTCAATACCTTGATCTGGCTCTCCAGGGGAAGAACAACTGGTGGCGCTATGCGCTCGGCATCTTCGTTACGATAGTTCTTTGGTTGGGGGTGACCACCGCACTGTTCATGTGTCTCGGGATCTGGACGGCCATTGACGGCGACCCGTCAACATACGTGGACTCGAAGAACAATTCTTTCGAAGGGATAGATCCCTTCATCAACTACATCTTCCTGAACATGGGCCATCTGGCCATGCTGCTGGGACTCGTTCTGAGCGTGCGTTTCCTTCACAAGAGGCCCCTACGGACTCTCGTCACGGCAAGCCCACGGATCGATTGGAGATTGCTGGGACTCGGCTTTGGTCTGTATTTGGCGTTGCTGATTGTCTTCACGCTGGTCGACTACGTGAGAAGCCCCGGGGACTATTACCTCACCCGTAATCCGAAACGGGTCCTGATGCTCGCACCCATAGTGCTGATACTCACTCCCCTTCAGACAACTACGGAGGAGTTGGTCTTCCGGGGATACCTGCTCCAGGGTGCCGGTCTCATATTCAGGCGGTTCGGATTCCCCGCGGTGATTTCCGCGGTAATTTTCACGTTTCCTCATCTTGCCAATCCCGAGCTGGCTCACGGATTCTGGTTGGTGATTCTCTACTATTTCGGCATCGGCTTACTCTTCGCAGGGATCACTTTGAAAAGCAACAGCCTGGAACTCGCAATGGGCGCACACGCGTCGGTCAACCTCTTTTCGGCCCTAATCGTCAATTACTCCGATTCGGCACTCAGTACCGAATCGATCCTCTTCTGCTCCGAGATAGACGCTGCCGAGAACATCGTGCTGTTCGCAGTGATGGCTCTGGTCTACTGGTATCTCTTGTTCGGTCTGGGCCTGGCGGCGAGGGTGAGTCCACCTGCGCCGGATCGGCCCCCGAAAGACTCCCCGTCCTGATCTCTCGACGGGGCACGTGCGACCGCAAATTCCGGAGAGCCCGAGTCTCGGGGGACAAACCCCCGTGATTCGGGGATCACTACCGACCACGATAGGCGCCGGGACTTCGAGCCGAAGACCGGGCAGAGCCCGGTGGATAGGCATTCCCCGGCTGTAGGGGTCCCGCGCAGAACGCGGGATGGCCGCCCGGGTAGGCTCTGCTCTTTTCCTCCGGCCAGTTGTCGCTCGTTGAAGGCGGTTCGGAGTGCGCCTCATACCTGTCATTCGCATACCTGCACCCGGCTGCACCGGACGATTCCAAACGCATCCGGGAAACAGCGTCGAACCCAGTAACAGTTCGTGTAATTCCATGTACTGCCCCAATAGACGGCCGGTCCGCGAAATCCGTAGACTCTGGGGCCGTAGTGACCGTAATGCCCTCTGGGGCCGTAGTGACCATGGTGACCGTAATGACCTCCGTGGCCGCCTGGTCCCCCGTGAATGCCGTGTCCGCCATGCCGGCCGTGCCCGCCGTGACCCGGCCCCGCAAGAGCGGAACCGGTGAATAGGAATGCCGCAACTCCCAAGAAAAGAATGCCCAGCGCTATTCCAACCAGTTTTTTCATCGTCCGACTCCTCTTGTCGTGATATAGGCTGTCAGCCCTTACCTTGACGATTCGGCCATTCCCCCCAAGTACAACATTTCTTGTTGTAAATCTTTTCACTCTCCGAAGTACCCTGATAGGGGAACAAGAACGTCCGGGTCTCCGGCCCAACCGGGCCGCAGCCCGTAGGGTTCCATGAACGGCAACAAGAGAATGGTCGAATCCATCCGCCATGACGGCCTTCGGCGCCCTCGTGGACTCCGTGAGGAGGGAGTGTTATAGTGATTCCCGATACGCAAATCAGACTGATCTTCAGGGAGATATGCGGCCTATGGATTTTCGCCCCAAGACGGATGACCGCACCTTGGTCGAACAATGCCTTGCGGGTTCCAAGACGGCCTGGGACGAACTTTACGAGCGGTTCCTTCCCTTGGTCCGAAAAGTTGCATGGAAGTACGTCGGTGACCAAAGCGGCGACATGCAGGACGCAGTGCAAGACTCCTTTCTCTCCCTGTACACCTCGCTGGGCAGATTCGACACACGCTATCCGCTCCCGAGATTCGTATGGACGGTTGCAGAACGGGTTTGCATTGACCGGTACAGGTCGCGCAAAACAGCAAAACGGAACGGGGAAACCGTTCCCGTGGATCACCATGACGGGGGAGCCGAAGGTGAGGCCATGGTCCGGTCGAATTCCGACGCGCCCGAGGAATCGCTGGCCAAGGCCGAGATGGTGGATCTCCTCAGACGGGCTTTCAGGGACCTCGGTGAAAAGTGCCGGGAAATTCTTAGGCTGCGCTATCTGGAAGAACTTCCCTTCAAGGACGTGTCCCGCGAACTCGGGATAGCCGAGAAGACTCTCGCCGTTCAGACAGGCCGCTGCATCGACGAACTCAGAGCGAAGTACGTGAGGGCCGACAAGAGAGGAAGAAAGCCATGAAAACCCTGGACGAAGAACTGTCTGCAAAACACATCCGCGACTTTCGCGTGGCTTACTTGGAGAATCTCCTCACACCCGAAGAAATGTCGGCCGTGGAAAAGCACGTCCAAATCTGCGACGAATGCCGGACTGAATTGGAAAGTATGAAACAGTGGGAGAATATGCTGCGGACCAACAAAGACTCCATGTGCCCGGAACCCTGGGATCTCTTCGAATACGTCCGCAGCGGACAAGATCCGGGCGGCACATTGGGTGCGCATGTGGATCAATGTGCTCTTTGCCGCAGCGATGCAATGGCTTTCGCAGCCGAACCGCAGCAGAAGGGCGTCCCGTCGGATCTTTGGGAAAAGATTGCGGGACTTTCCGCGGACCGGGTTGAGCAAGCAAGGCCCGCCGGCCGGGAGACATATCTCGGGAGATTGGCGGCATCCTGGTCGAGCTTCCTCCGCGTGGCCGTACCGGCAGTCGCGGCAGCGGCAATCCTCTTCATGGTGGTTTTCCACCATTCGGCGGACCGCAGCATGCTCCCCGTCGTGGGACTGAGTCCGGTTCAATGGGATATGAAAGCCGTAGGCTCCGGAGATATGGCGCCGGTTCCAAAGGCCATTGTTCCGAAGAAGGAACGCCTTGCAATCGTTCTGTTGTTTCAAGGATTCGACAAGACGCCGCCCCCCGCACGCATCGACTCACTCTACCTCGCCCTGAAACCCACCGAAGGATTGCTCGGGCGATACACCGCCGTGTCGCCCCTGGAGGTCAAGAAGTCGATGGAAGAGAACCGCGTGAAAGGGCCCGACCGGGAGGATCTCTGCAGAATGCTTCATGACAAGCTGCGAGTGGATCGGGTTGTCTTGCTCACAATAGATAAGCACGGAACTTCATTCACCATCGAAGCGGCATTGACGGATCCGGCCGATCTGAAAACCATCCGCAGACGGGATGTGAAGAGCGTCTCCGAGGCTCAACTTGCTGCCGAATTGAAGGATGCCGCTTTGTCGGTCCTCGAAATCAGGTGACTCCTCCGCTCCGTCGGTGAGGGCGTCTCGGCATGGCGGGCGAGACGGAACATCAATAATAGGGGTTTTCGACGTTTCAACCGCTATCAGGGTAATCCGGCATCTCCGCGAAAAACAATGGCCCGATTCATTCTTCCGGTGATTGTCCACTCACCGGATCCCCACCGGTTTTTGACAGAATGAGGCCGTCAATCGGCTCCAGCACCAAGTCTCTTGGGGAGACGTCCTCCAGAAAATCGTCGAGAGCATTTGAACCGGAAATCTCTTGAAAGCGCTCGACCAGTTCATGGTACCGGTTTCCGAGGGCCTTGAGAATCTCCAGTTTTTTGTCCCGGGATGCGGCGGCGACGAAGTCCAGGTGGAAGAGCACCACACCGCCGGCACGGTCGGCATCTTCGTCGGTGAGAGGAATAACGAGGAGGTTCTCCCTTCCTAGGCGGCCGGAGCTCCAAACCGCCCTCCCCAGGCGCAACGCGGTCCGTTTGCTTCCCATGGCCTGTGCGGGCCGGTCAAAGCGGGACGGCTTGCCCACACTGGAACCAAACCGTGCCCTTATCTGCAGCCACGGACCGTTCTTGTGATCCGCTGGAATCCCGTCTACGGTCATCACCAGAGAATAAAAGATTCCTCCCGTGATATCGGCGACAACGGGGGAAAGGCTTCTCAACATCCGCCGGTCCATCTCCCTGATTTGAGCGGGAGATGCGGAAAGCGCCTCCAATGCCTTCATCATACGTTCCGGGAGGATCTCTTGCGGCCTGGAGATTCCCACCGTTACCGTTTTGGCCTGGTGACGGATCGTATCGATGGGCCGTGTGAGTTCCTCTATGGCCTTATTCAGAATGGAGATCCCCTCCCTGATCACCTGCTTGCCGTGGTGTGCATCGGTGAAACCACGGCCGAGTCTTGCCGTGTAGGCTGCCAGCAGTCCCACGGTCGAGGCCGGCAGCGATGCGTCCATTTCGCCCGAGGCGAGGTATTCAATGATGTTCGTGAATTTCGTTTCCAGGTCCTTAACTTCGGGGACAGAGGGATTCTCCATGATCTTGGAGAGTTCCCCGCGGACCCGCCTTAGTTTTTCCGCGCCTGCATCGATGCCCAACGCTGCATAGAATCCCCACAAATGCCCCGCGACGGTTGCCGGCACAAAGCCCAGTCCACTCCCCGTACGGGGCAGCTCGATGACGCGCTCGGCCTGTTCACGGAACCGCGTTTCCCCACGCGCACAAAATACGAGCGGCTTGCCGTAATGGGCACGAAAGATCGCCACTTCTTTTACCGTATCCTGGACTATTTGTTCCGGAAGATCGTTGGCCACAACGAGAGTCAGGGGCTCCGTCGACAGATCTATGTGTTTCTTGTCCTCAGTGTGATCACAAGGAATGGATTTGTAACAGAGCTCGCTCAATTTGATCCGGATCTCATCCGCCGCAATCTTGTTCGAGCCGTTGCCCACGACGGCCCAATTGCGGCTTCTCGGTCCATATTTCTGAGCAATCTCCTTGATGTCGTCCCGCTGTGCCAGTACCCAATCGATGTCCGAGGGCAATCGCTCCAAATCTTCCATTTCAGTGTAGATCCGCTCGTCGGAGAGGGTTTTGAGTTCGGAAGCCAGCAGCAAGGCGGTAAGCTTTCCCGCGGCTATCTGCGAGTAAAAGGCTTTGGTGGAAGCAACCGCCATTTCAACATCGCGGCCGTCACTGGTGTAGAAATGTGAATCCGATTTCGAAACCAGAGGTGAATTCCGCCGGTTTACGATGGAATGAATCCATGCGCCTCTCGACCCGGCCACGTCCACGGTCCGGTTGGTGTCCGTCGTTGTTCCGCTCTGGGAGATTGCAATAAGCAGCATGTCATCCAGGGGCTGATCGGAAAGGAAACCGGACATTTCAGAGGCTTTACACGAGCTCACAAAGATTCCGGATCCTTCAAGGGCGCCGCTTATCAGAAAAGCCGTTCCTTTGGCCGCCACCGCAGCCGTGCCTTGGCCAATGACCATTATCCTGCGGATTGGGGGCAGACCGGGATCGCAAAAACGGTCCATCAGCCTGCCCAGCGTAGTCCCCATGCCCGCGGCAAAGTCGATCTTCCCTTCACTCTTCCGGTACTTACCCTTGATTGTCTTCCTCACGCTCGACGGTGCTTCATGGATCTCCTTTTCGAAGTAGTAATCGTAGGCTCCCCGATAGATGTCCCGGGAATGAATGTAAATCCGTTCCGGTTTGATTTCGGCGGGTTCACCGTCATCGAGATGATACCCCACGTGATCCTTGTCAAAGTCGCCGTCCGCTGTCAATGCCGTGCACATACCACCCTTGAGCGTCCCCGCAAGGCTGTAGGAACGCCGGGTCAGCGAAGCAAGACCGTAGACTTCCGATGCCGTGATGAAGCCGTCTTTGAGGTTTCCCACAAAGAGGCTCTGCCCGCTGCCCTTCTGCCCGAGGAACAGGGTCCGGGGGTACAGAGGATGCTGCATGACGACCGCCAGGGAGCCCTTGCAGGTGCGCATCGTTTCTGCAAAACGTTCCTCCGGAGGCCGGTCCGGGTTTGTGCCCAATCGGTAAACCATGGGCAGTATCTTTGCATCGGTGGTGACCAGCGGATCGATTGCATATCCCGGTTGGTGGACAACTCTCTCGAGAAGCCATTGGTAATTGTCCACATCTCCATTGAGGACGAATTGAACTCCACGGTCCCGGCTCGTTTGGTCGAGGTCCCCGCCCAAAAGGCTCCCATCCGCGGGATGACTGTTTGCAAGGCTGATAATGCCGTTGGAAGCCCACCTCGTGTGAGCCAAGACGTTGACTTGCTCCGTCAGGTCGGCAACTCGCCAAAGACGCGCGTCTGAACGTACCGCCCTTCGCAATGCGGCAGTATTGTCGCCCAACCTTCCTACGAGATTTGCCACCTTATAGACAAATGTGAAAACGGTCTCGCCTGCCCGCGGCTCGGCTCGGTAACACCGTTGCTCCACGCCGTTTATGGACTCGATGATGGGATCGGCGGCGGGCGGCATGCCTTCGAACAGTTCCGGTCCCGTTTCCCTGTCTTTGGAGACAACGCAAAGAATTGAAAGGCCCGCCGAATCTCGGCCGCGAACCTCCAGGCGGCCGAGATTCTCCATGACCTGCTGCACCGCCCACGCGGTGAACCGCCGTGACCGTGGTACGGGCTCACGCACGGTAGAACTCGGCAGCAGATCCCGTGCACCTTCCGCGTTTCCCAGGACTTCTTCCCGAAGCTGCCAGATGCAATCTCTTAACTCTTCCGCTATCACTTCCAACAACTCGGACGGGCCCTCTTCCACCGTCGAGCGCTCGATTCGCTGCAATGCGAGATCGAGGAGTTCGATGAGTCTCCTGATCTGTTGGAGCGCTCTTCTCTCCTCGACCAATTCCAAATGCAGGCCGAACGACATCAGCTCGTCAAACCGGCCGGCCAGGGCATCCAGGAGATTGCTTAGAGACTCCGGGCTCCCGGATGCGTTCAAGAACCGCTCCATGTCCTCAACCACGCCGTCCAACCAAGTGGTATCGGATTCCCCGGACCACCGGGAGTTACCAATAAAGCCTGCTATTCCGCACACGAGAGCATCCTTTCAAGCTTGATCGAGCCGATGACCGCAGTACTATCCTTACCTGAATGCGGACATGAGTTTCAAGACGACACATGCATTCCCCCGCCGGTTTTCTTCGCTTCTAACGGTCCGGTGGAGCGATTGCCTGAGGAATGGGGGCGGGAGAACTCCGCAGGGGGGATTCCACGGACTTCGGGCTGAATATCTGGATGAGATCCTTATACGTCGCGGTGGAAACCAATCCATCGCTTCTCAGTTTCTCAAGACGCCCCTCTTTCCCTTTGGGGCCGTCCCTTAAGAATGAGGAGTCACTTGCCAGGAGACGCCAGGCAGGAAGCCTTTCAGCCTCTTTCTTGTTGAGTGGCGCTATGAGTCCCTTTCGTTCGAGATCTCTCAGCTTTATCAATCGGTCCAATGGAGTGGCGGTTTGGAAGGCTTCATCCCGGGCCAGTGCTTCCGCAATGAGAAGAGCCTCGGTCGGCACCCGATAGTGCCGCCCGACGAGCCCTTCATCGCTCAGTTTCTTCAACTCGGTCAGAGCTTGCTCGGGTGAATTCTTCTGGAATCCTTTCGCGCCGAAAACGACCGACCCCGCGTAGAGCCTCGAATAGGCCAGCGCGACCGACCAATCCACAAGATCTTTTTCCTGCAACCGGCCAATGAGTTCGAGGCGTTTCCCGGGAGGCATCTGAAGGTATCGAGTCTTTTTTACCAGGTATTCCGCAAGGAGGATGCGATTGAGGTAGTCTCTTGGAAGTTTCAGATGACTCAGCTTCTTGTCCCGCATCAACGCGGACCACCTCTTGAGTCTTTCCAGTGGATCCGACGGTTCCCTGAGATACTGATCTCCCCAATCAAGCAAGAGAAACGAAATGTCCGCTTGCGGAACTTTGTTCGAACGCAGCAGATCGGCCGCGGTCCGGAGGTTCGCTAAAGGGTCCTTTCCCTTGAAGTGGGGGGAATCCACGAGTCCGGCCGGTAGATCAAACATCTCAAGCGCGTCCGTGTGGTCGAGGAAGAGAAACACCAGGACGATCACCGCAGGGATCGCCCTTAGAAGAATTCTCAGGTCCCGGTCGCGGCTGCGTTGCATTCTTGTAACCGATGCTCCATGGAAGCAGGCTTACTTGGCAGTAAGCAATTTCCTGTTCTCCGACGAGAATCTGCCCATGGCATGAAACCAGACAAAATGTGCGTAAGACAGAACCATGGCCATCAACAAACCTGAGACGACAAACCCGACCGGTATGACATCGGGGACCAACCAAATGCTGACGAAGGTTATTGCCATACAAATCAAACCGACCAGTATGGAGAGCACGGCCAGCATGAGATAGGCTTTTCCGCCCTTGGTTATCATGCCGAGCACCTTACCGGGACTCAATGCAGATCCGATACTTCGCGTTGCGTCTACAATAACCAGGCCGGCGGGAACGACAAAAAGGGAACCGATGTACGAAATCAAGCCGAGGAAGGCTAAACCGTAGCCGAGTGTACTGTCGTTGTTGAGAAAGAAGTACGCCGCACCCAGAAGAACCAAGGTGACGGGAACCACCGTGAAAATCAGAAACACCATAAGGATGTTCAGCCCGTCGGTAAGCATGATCTTTATTCTGGAGAAATCCCAACCGGGGGGAGGATTCTGCGGGTTCACCTTGCTCTGATTCATGAGATCCGACAAGTATCCGTACAAGGGGAGCCAGAGCACGATGCTCAAAAGAAAGCCCACCCCGAGGTACAAGCACAGCGCGGTGGACGCGACAAACACGATGCCGGCAAATAGTGCAAGCGGTACGGGCTTTCCACCGGAAACAGGATAGGCAGCGATTTGGGGAAATTGATTGTAAAATAAACCGCTTGCCGGCACGTCCCCGGAAGATTCCTCACCTTCTTCCTTGTCCAGCAGCGATATCGTCTCAAGGGCCGCTCCTCCGGTGCCTTTGAGCGACTCGGCAAAACAACCTTTAAATTCGGCTATTTCACCGGCTCTCACCCATGGGCGCTCGCCCATACGCAGCGAGGAGTGAGCCGTCACTTCTCCTGCTTGAATCATCTTGACGACTTCGTTCTTGGTGAACGGACCGTCGATCCTGTCGCCGGCGAGTACCACCCAGTGTCTCTCTTGGTCGTCCGGGGTCGGGCCGGCCGATGCCCGTTCAAACTCGTGTTGTGCCACGAACTCGGCCGGTTCGGACGGGGTACTTGCACCCGGATTTTGGTAATCGTCTTGGTCCGGCAGTTGAGTAGTCTCGAAGTTGGCCGGAGGACGAAAGTCCATTTCTTTCGGCGCAGGAGGAGACGGCGCGGAAGGCGTTTCCGGGCCCTTTACCTTGAGCTTCAGAACCTTGCCGCACTTCTTGCACTTAAAGCTGACCGGTTTGTCGGTGACGGGAATACGTATCTTGTACGAAGTCCCGCAACCGCTGCACTTTATTCGAGCCTCTTTCTTTTCCATCTTTCATCGCGTGCTCACCCAATTCAGATCTTGGGCGGCCTCAGTACTCGGATCGGTGATTCTGCAACAGCCGTCGCATGCATACCGCCATGCAACATGAATACCCGCAATAGTGGGGCGGATCCGTCGATTCGCCATTCGTTTCCTCTGCATCGGACGGCGGGCAGGGCAACGATGACAACGATTTTAGAATAGATGCGGACCGATGGAAAGGTTTTTTTGTTACCGTATCACGGCGAGCCGATTTCTAACCTGCGGTGATGCCATATCCCTTGGCGAAGATGGTACGACGGTATATCTTAATGGTACGGGAGTCTCGAGGGGCTTCCCGCTCCAATCTCCGGAGCGAAGCTCCCGAGTGTGCATCAGTGCCGGGGGCTTTCACGATTCGTTGCGGCTTGTGGACGGAACCCGGGTTATGGAGGTTCAATTGATTGATTTTCATACGCATACTCTGTTCAGTGACGGAGTGTTGAATCCGAGCGAGCTGGTGCGCCGCGCCAATGTCATTGGCTACCGAGCCATCGGGCTGGCAGACCATGTGGATGCATCGAGTCTGGACTGGATAGTCCCGAGAATCGTCAAGGTGGCCCGGGACCTTAACCGCTACCAGGATACGCTGGTGATTCCCGGAGTTGAAATCACTCACGCGCCTCCCGCCCAGATCGGGCTTCTGGTGGAGGAGGCGAGAAGGCTGGGGGCCATGCTGGTGGTAGTGCACGGAGAATCCCCGGTGGAGCCCGTGGCCCCGGGGACCAATCGTGCCGGCATCGAGGCCGGTGCGGACATATTGGCTCACCCCGGATTCATAACTCCGGAGGAGGCTCGTCTTGCCGCACGGAATGGAGTCCATCTGGAGATAACATCGCGTTCCGGGCACAGCCTCACCAACGGACATGTGGCCCGGGTTGCTTTGGCGGCGGGGGCTCGGCTCGTTATCGACACCGACTCGCACACCCCGGACAATCTCATAACCCGTGACCGGGCTTTCCGGATATTGGTCGGAGCAGGTCTTGACGATGATGGGGCCAAGGCGGCCCTGACGAATAATGAGCAGCTGCTTCGCATATTTCAGGAGAAATTGAGTCAAGAATAAGAGGTCTTTATGCTCTCCCTTCGACGCGGTTCCAGGCCGCGGTTCAACATTTGGGTAACCGCCGTTATCGTCGGAACGTGGGCGGTACTTATGGGTATCCTCCTTCGTGAACACTATCTGCCGAGTGTCGCGGAGATAAGCGACGCGTTCGAACTCTCCGCGGTCGAGACGGATGACTGGTTTCTCATTCGTATGGGCGGAAAATACGCAGGATTCGGAAGATCCCGCCAGATCAAGAATGGAACCAATTGGAAACTTCGAGACGATCTGCGGATTTCCCTAAATATTCAAGGACGATTAAAGCCTGTCCGTATCGTGAGTGAGTCCATCGTCGACAACGGGTTCCGGCTGATCTCGTTTCGTCTGAAGGTGTCGTCCGGGCTTATCGGATTCGAACACACGGGGAAGATGGACGGCAGAACGTTGGTCACGGACATTCCCGGCGCAAAGGGTTCCGGCACAAGAAGGTTGAAGCTCTTCGAGGTTCCGAGGATGTCCCGCTCGCTGGGTTTGCCGCTGCCGTTGACCGGTTTGAAGGTAGGCGACGAAATCAAGATCCCGGTTTTCGACCCCATGGACGGGAACAAGTCCGACGCGGCCATCAAGGTGGTCGAGCGGGCCGACCTGACCATCAGTGGGAAAAAGATAGAGGCATGGAGGGTACGTGCAGCATTTCGCGCGGTGGAACTGGTCATGTGGATCGACGACGACGGCCGGCTCCTCAAGGGTCGAATGCCGCTGGGCATTACCGTTGTGCGTTCCGACCGCAAGGAAATCGCCAACGAGATGAGCGGTACCAGGGATCTCCCCGAACTGGTTTCCCTCACCGCGGTCCCCGTCGAGGGTTCCATACCGGACGCGGATGATTTGCAGGTCGTCCGGTTGCAGGTGCAGGGGACGGGGGAGTGGGGCATCCCGGCAGACGATTTCAGGCAGAAATACAAAGAATCGGAAGTGACCATCACTCGGGAAGAACTCCCCAAGGCTGCCTATTCGCTCCCCAACAAGGATCCGCTAATGGAAAGCCATTTGACTTCGTCACGTTTTATCCGAAGCGACAATGAGGAGATCGTACGGACCGCGCGGAAAATCGTTGGAAGCGAAACGGATCCGGTGAAGGCTGCGCAGCTGATTAACAGATGGGTCTACAAGAACCTGAGAAAGATACCGACCCCTTCCGTACCCGATGCCCACACCGTGCTTCTCAGTAGACAGGGTGATTGTAATGAACATGCCGTGCTGGCCGTCTCATTGGCCAGGGCGGTGGGACTTCCCGCAAAGATGGCGGTGGGGCTGGTCTACTCGGGTGAAGGTTTCTATTATCATGCCTGGGTTGCTTATTGGGCGGGCAAGACCTGGTTCACCGGAGATCCGCTCATGAACCGGATGCCCGTCGGGCCGACGCATCTGACGCTCCTCTATGGCGATGTCGACAAACACGTCAACGTGATAACGTTCCTCGGACGACTGAAACTCAAGGTATTGGAGACCAAGACAAGGCGGGCCGGTTGAATGGGCCGGCGCTTGTCGCTTGTGCAGTAAAGGAGTCATTGTCGCCGGCACCGCGAGAGATGAGGGAATTCGAGCAGCTGAGTGCTCCATGGCGTAAATACGGTCACGGATTTTTCGCGCTGAGATTGCCTTCCCGCGTTCTGCGCGGGACTGTGCTCCTCGCAATGACATCTCGTGGTTGCACGCGATTTCGGTCACGGCACCACGCTGAACCATGTCATTGCGATCCCGAGGCTTTGGGAGGGCGTGGCAATCTCAAGAGGTTAAGACAGATGCGGTCCGCTCCGCACACTCTAACGAAGCGGTGCGCCGCGGCATCCATGAAACGTTGCACTGAGTAATCCGTATATGCCGGAGAGGTCCATCACCAACAGAGAGGAGATCGGACGCATGGGTTCATTAGCGAATAGGATTGCCGCGGCTCTTGCAGTGCTTGCGGCGGGTCTCCTCATCTTTGTGACCTTGTCCATCTCTTACGCAATCCTGACTCGGGTGCTGGGATGGAAGTCTCCGATCTGGGTGATTCAGTTCAACGAGTATGCCCTGCTCTGGATAACGTTCCTTGCCGCGGCATGGCTGCTGGGGAGGAACAAACACGTCTCCATCGATCTCGTCACCGGGAGGCTGAGCCCCGGATGGAAACACCGCATGGCCATGGTGCACGCCGCCATGGGCACCGGAGTTTGCGGGATCCTCGCCTATTACGGAACCCTCACCGTGTGGGGGCAGTTCCAACGGAATGTTATCGACGTCAAGGGAGTGGACGTTCCCAAGTACCTGGTGCTCCTCGTGATTCCCTTGGGGTTCGGCCTGCTTGCATTCCAATTCTTGTGTAGATTCATCCAGGGGATCCGCCCGGCGCAAACCGGTATGCCGGAAAACGTGGAGAGGGTCCAAGGGGCCGACAACGAACCGGAATCACCGCCGGCAAACGCGTAAGGGAGCGAAGTGGGCGCCATGGAATGGTGGACTGTCCTGGGTATGTTCATTTTCGGGCTGATCATGCTGCTATTGATCGGCTTCCCGATCGCCTTTGCCTTTCTTCTGGTGGACGTTGTGGGGATACTCTACTTCATGGGTCCTTTCGGCCTCCACCAGATGACACTGCAGGTGTTCAGTTCCTTGGCCACCTTCGCGCTGGCGCCCATCCCGCTGTTCATACTCATGGGCGAACTCATGTTCCAGTCGGGAATCGCCAACAAGACCATTGACGTCATGGATATGTGGCTGGGCCGTCTTCCGGGGAGGCTTAGTCTGCTGGCCGCTGCCGGCGGGACCCTCTTTGCCGCGCTCAGCGGCTCCACCTTGGCCAATACCGCCATGCTCGGGACGGTACTCCTTCCCGAGATGCGGCGCCGGGGCTATCAGACGTCGATGTCCATCGGTCCGATCCTCGGCGTGGGGGGATTGGCCATGCTGATTCCCCCTTCGTCGTTGGCCGTGGTGCTCGCGAGCATCGGCCGGATCTCCGTGAGCGATATGCTTGTGGGAGGGGTTGTCCCCGGACTCATCCTCGGAATCCTCTTCTGCCTTTACATTGTGCTGCGTTGTTGGCTCAATCCTTCCCTTGCCCCGCACTTCGAGCATGAGAGGGTCGGTCTGCGCGACAAGCTTGCGGCAACCATACGGTATGTCGTACCCCTCGGTTTCATCATCTTCATGGTACTCGGCATCATGTTGCTCGGAATTGCCACGCCCACGGAAGCAGCAGCATCAGGGGCCACAGCCACGCTACTGGTCACCGCGGTTTTCCGGCGGCTGAACCTGAGCATGCTCAAAGCAGCCGTCATCGGCACCTTGGAAATCACCGGCATGGTCTTCATGATCATCGCCGCGTCAAACACATTCAGCAGCCTTCTGGCCTTCACCGGCGCTACGTCGGGGCTCTTGGCCACTGTTCAGGCCGTGAAACTCCATCCTCTTCTCGTCCTTTTGGGCATGCAGTTGATCGTGCTGGTGATGGGGACCTTCATGGAGACCATCTCCATCATGATGATCTGTATGCCGATCTTCATGCCGATCGTCAACACACTCGGCTTTGACCCGGTTTGGTTCGGCATCATCATGCTGATCAATTTGGAGACGGGCCTGCTGACGCCGCCGTTCGGCATGCTGCTCTTCGTCATGAAGGGCGTGGCCCCCAACGACGTTACTATTGAGGAGATAGGCCGGGCAGCGTTTCCTTTCATCGTAATCTATCTGTTCGTCATCGGCCTTATCGTCGCCTTTCCTCCTCTTGCGCTCTGGTTGCCTTCGCTCATGCGGTGACGGCCTGCTTCCTGCGCTCAACTGAAATCCAAGACTCTTTGCCGCATCTTCTCCACTTCAGACTCGACCTGCCCATAATCGCCGGGATCATCACACACTCCGGATAAGCCGCTCTCCGCCTGTTGACGCGCCGTCAATGCCCCGGGTTTATTGAACTTGATGACCATTCGACGGCCAAGCGCCTGCATCGAGCGCGTTGAACGACAATCGCGATGTGTTATTTTTCCGTAAGAAATGCGGCAAACGACGGAATGTTCTTGACTGCCCACAGATACCTATGTAGGTTGATACATGTGGAGATATCATGCTTCCATTTTCACCGCAAAATGCGCTTTCCGTTGAAGAAGTATCCGGGCGCACCGGCCCGCGGAGCCATTCCGTTGATTGCGGTGGGCCGAGCATGTCTCTCTGTGCGAGGCGAGAACTCGTCACCATAACAATCCTACGGGACGATTACGCAAGATTGAAGGCTGCC
The DNA here is from genome assembly GCA_043806215.1 of Pseudomonadota bacterium. Lineage (GTDB taxonomy): Bacteria > Desulfobacterota > Desulfomonilia > Desulfomonilales > Desulfomonilaceae > JAVHLK01. Next base: position 27,740 of record JAZDHD010000299.1, read on the forward strand.
GGCGGTATTCAGCCGACGTACATCGCCGACGCCCTTTGGAACTATTTGAATGTCATGAAGGATGCACCTCGGTGCGACGGAGCCGATTCCCCCGCTTGGCTCAGAGGACCGGTGGTCAGTTTCCTCTGCGCGATCCCCAAGACCCTTTCAGATGGAATCCGAAACCTCTCCGGCCGATTCGACAGCCACACAATTCAAGCCTTCCGTCTATTCTTCGTCTGAATGATTGCATGCCTTGATCCGGTTATTCCGAGAAGGGACCGGCCGTTTCCCGACGATACGATGTCGGCAATCTTGGGCACACGTGCGCCGGCCGCAAAGCGTCTGTCCCAAAACAACGGTTACAACTACGTCGGTCACCGAACGATCGTGAGACTACTCGCTTGGCTTTTGACCCGGCACTGAAGAAACTGTCTCAGAAGTCGGTACGTGATGCCAATCGTGGCATCCCGCGTTCTGCGCGGGATTCACTTCGCTCCGACAGTTTTGAGACACTTTCCGAAGTACCGGGCTACTTTCAACAGCCCCTGTCGGGGCAAGCGATCATGCACGTCCCGGAGGGACCGTATGAGAGTAGACCGGTCTTTCAAGGCCGGACTGGCCGGCCGCAACGCCCCGGTTTCCGTGAATCCATTTTGCCCTATATGTCGGGGATTGAAGAGTGGTATCATGATCGAGGCGGGAGGGGTAGTTAAAGGCGTCCTGGAAGCATGAGGAGACGCAGGTGAGAGACAAGGTCTTGCAGCAGAAGAAATGGCCGTGGCCGGTGTTGTTCCTTGTCCTGACCATGGCGTTCGTCGCACTGGGATATCTCTATTATCTCAATGAGATGCAGTCTGCCGGAGACCACGCTTACGAGGATCTCCACGCCATAGCCGAGCTCAAGATCATTCAGATTCAAGAATGGCGCAGGGAAAGAATTGCGGGTCTCCGGATGCTGGTTGCGAGTCCGTACTTTTCCGAGGCGGTCGCAGAATTCGTTCAACGCCCGGATGCCGGAGACTCGAAGTCCCGCCTTCGACAACGATTGACAACAGTCAGGAATGATTATCGGTATGAAGATGCCCTGCTGGCAGGCTTGGGCGGGGAGATCCTCTTGTCGGCCAAGGGAGAATCCCGGACCCTCGACCCCACGGCACGACAGACTGTGGAAGATGCCCTGAGCAGTGGCCGTGCAGTCTTTGGCGCCCTCTACCGCTGCTCGGTTTGCGGCCGAATCCACATCGACGCGGCAGCCCCCATTCTCGGTGCAGGCGATCGGCCCGTTGCCGTGCTCGTCTTCCGAATTGATCCCGAGACCGACCTGTACCCGCTCATCCAGTCATGGCCGACCCCCAGCAAGACCGCAGAGACCCTAATCGTCCGCAAAGACGGCGACCATGTGCTTTTCCTGAACCAGCTTCGCCATCGTGCCGACAGGGCCCTGAGACTACGAGAGCCTTTGACGAAGACGTACCTCCCGGCGGTGAGGGCGGTTCTGGGCACGCATGACCATTTTCAGGGCAACGACTACCGGGGTGTGGAGGTGTTCGCAGGTATCCATCCTGTTCCAGGCACTCCGTGGTTCATGGTGGCCAAGGTGGATAAGGATGAAATACTGGCTGAGGTCCATCAGGAAGCTCGGCTCATCTCACTTTTCGTGGTGATGCTCGTCGCCCTTGCCGGAGTCGGCACCGGCCTGGTATTCGTCTCCCGGCAAAAAGGTATGTATGCCGAGCTGTACCAGGCCCAACGAGAGCGAAGCGCGATTCAGGAGGAATTGAAAGCCACTCTGTACAGCATCGGCGACGCGGTGATCACCACCGACACGGAGGGATATGTCCGGCACATGAACCGGGTTGCGGAAGGGCTCACAGGCTGGACGGAAACCGAGGCCAACGGACGTTCGCTTGGTGAGGTGTTCCGGATCGTGAACGAGGAAACCCGTGAAGAAACCGAGGGCCCGGTGGAACGGGTCTTACGGGAGGGCGTGGTGGTCGGCCTTGCAAATCATACGGTCCTCATCGCCCAGGACGGAAAGGAAACGCCCATCGCGGACAGCGGCGCACCCATTCGGGATGAGACGGGGGAGATCATCGGGGTTGTGCTGGTATTTCGCGACCAGACCGAGGAAAGGAAGGCACACGAAGAACTTGTTCGTGCCAAGAAAAACTGGGAAGATATCTTCCAGGCAATCGGTCACGTCACGTTCATCGTCGATCCGAAGGGCACCATCCTTGCTGCAAACCGTGCGGCGACAAGGGCGATCGGCAAGCCGGAGGAACAGGTCTTGGGAAGGAAGTGTTATGAGCTTTTTCACAACCTCGATCATCATCCGGATGGTTGTCCGTTGGCAAGAGTGGGCTCGACGGGCGACGTCGTTACTGAAGAGATGGAAGTTGAGGCGCTGGGCGGGTATTATCTTGTGTCATGCACTCCGGTTGTCGAGGACTCGGGGGTGGTGGAGCGGGTCATTCACATTGCCACGGACATTACGGCGCGCAAGCGGGCCGAGGAGGCTCTTCGAGACAGCGAACAGATGCTGAGGAGCCTGGTTTTAGCCACGCCGGTGGGGCTGTGCCTTACGCAAGACCGCACCGTCAAATGGGCGAACGACGAGTGGGAGAGGATGTTCGGATTTACCGACGCGCGCGAATACGTCGGAAAGCCCACGAGCATAATGTACCGCAATGAAGAGGAATATTTCACTGCAAGGGAGGCGATTTACCGTAGCGCCGAAAACGGAGTGACAGGGGAAAGCCGCACGGAATTCATGAGAAGAGACGGAACTCAATTCGAGGGGTACCTCAGGAGCACGTACCTCGATCCGGCCGATCCTTCCAAGGGTACCGTAAGCGCAATTTCCGATCTTACGGAAATCACGGAGGCCGAACAAGCTCGACGTGAAAGTGAGAGGCGATACAAGGCCTTTTTTGAGGATTCACGAGATCCGGTGTTCGTAACGTCCCGGGACGGCACTTTCACCGAGGTTAACCAGTCCTTCTGCGATCTTTTCGGCTATGAACGGAAGGACTTGGAGAGTCTGAAAGTCCGGCAAACCTACGCTGATCCGGCCGACGGAAAAGGCTTCCAAGAGGCTGTAGAGAAGACCGGCTCGACAAAGGAATTCCCCATGCGACTCCGCAAGAAGGACGGGAGCATATTCCAAGGGTTGTTTACGGCAAGCGTCCGCTGCGGCGATACGGGAGAGATTGTCGGTTACCAGGGCATAATCAGGGACGTGACTGAACAAAGGCAACTTGAAAGGCAGCTTCTTCATTCACAAAAGATGGAGGCCATCGGCACGCTCGCAGGGGGTGTTGCGCATGATTTCAACAACATCCTCCAGGTGGTGCTGGGGTATTCGGAATTGCTGCTGGCCGACAAAGAGCAGGGCGACGAGGAGTCTGACGACCTCAAGAAGATCTTCTACGCGGCAAAGACCGGGGCCGATCTGGTTCAACGGCTGCTTATGTTCGGCAGGAAGTCGGAGCCGAACCTCGTACCTGCGGATCTCAACAAGCAGATAGTCCAAGTCGAGAAGCTCCTGCGACGCACCATTCCCAGGATGGTCGATATACATCTCGATTTGGCGGAAGATCTCCCGAGGATCTATGCAGACCCCTCCCAAGTGGAACAGGTACTGATGAACCTGGCCGTGAACGGCCGCGACGCGATGCCGGACGGCGGTAGATTGACCGTGAGGACCTCCCCGGTATCGCTTGACGAAGAGTATTGCAGGTTTCACGTTGAAGCCGCTCCCGGTGATTACGTCATGTTGGAATTCTCGGACACCGGCCAGGGGATGGACAGGAAGACGGTCGAACACATATTCGAGCCGTTCTTTACCACCAAGGAGATAGGAAGAGGCACGGGGCTCGGGCTTGCAATGGTACACGGGATCGTGAAACAGCACAATGGTCATATCACCGTGTACAGTGAGGTCGGAAAAGGAACCTCCTTCCGGGTCTATCTCCCGGCCATAGAGAGTGAAGCGGAAAAGGATGTGGAGAACTCGGGCATCACGCCCGCAATTGGAAACGAAACCATATTGTTGGTGGACGATGAAGATCTCGTCAGGGAACTGGGCGCCGCGATTCTCACAAAGCACGGGTACGCGGTGCTTCAGGCCGCGAACGGCAGAGAGGCGCTGGAGGTGTTCAAGAACAAGCGTTCGGAGATTGCGCTGGTTGTTCTCGACCTCATCATGCCGGAGATGGGGGGCATGGAATGTCTGAGAGAACTCCTGAAAATTGATTCGAACCTCAAGGTGATGATAGCGAGCGGGTACTCCGCCGGTGCGTCCGTCGAGGAAACGATTCAAATGGGTGCAAAGGGTTTTGTGAGCAAGCCGTTTCGGGTCAATGAGCTTCTTGGGGATGTTCGGAGGGTTTTGGACCAGGGGTGAGAGCCCCGCGGACCAACTGCGGCATTTCATGCAGAATTCGGGGGACATAATACG
>JAZDHD010000300.1:0-4457 GCA_043806215.1 Pseudomonadota bacterium
TCGGTAGCGCCGGCCTCCGTGCCGGTACTCTTGGGGTCGCTACCACCGCCCGGCAGAGACGCCGGGACGCTACTGAAGCCCGGTACCACGGCGAAGCCCACCTCTTTGGTAGCGCCGGCCTCCCCGCGTTCCGCGGGGTATGTCTTTCCGGGCTCGGTCCATAGGGGAGGCGGAGCCTCCCGGTTGGCATTCCCAGGCAGAGCCTCGGAACGAGAAAACATTCACCGGCGGGGACGCCGGTGCTACTGAAGAAATTCCCACCCCTGAACGCTGCCCGCCTCTTCGGTAGCGCCGGCCTCCGTGCCGGTACTCTTGGGGTTGCCTCCATGGCCCGATACGCAGAGAACACCCACAGGGCACACTCTTCACCGGGACCGGCATGCTGCCGGTCGTCTTCTGTCCGTCATCCCGGCGACTCAACCGTCGGCCGCTCCACACGCCCGACGTACGGGACCTATCATATACAGGGACCCCACGGCAACAACGACGTCGTCCGGTGCGGCTTGCTCCAACAAGCCATGGAAGCCTTCCACGATGCCCGGTGCGGTCCGCACCGGGATTCCCATGGTCTCGACCATGGCCGCAAGTACTTCGGGGTCGAGGGAACGGTCGCTTTGCGGTCGTACACAGACGATTTCTCTTGCCGCCGGAGCGATGATCCGGGCGAGGGTATCGTAGTTCTTGTCCTTGAGAAGCCCGAGCAACATCAATGGGCGTACGCCGGGATAAAGCGTCCTGAACGCGCTCTTGAACAATCTCATTCCCTCGGGGGTGTGAGCCCCGTCGATCAACACGCAGGGTGCCTGCCGCAAGGTCTCGAATCTCCCGGGGAATGCTCCATGCTCAATCCCTCGCCTTATGGCTTCTTCAGGAATCGTGAAGCCTTGATCGACGAGTTCCTCTATGACGGCAATGGCCAATGAGGCATTCTTCATCTGACAGTTAAGGGGCCGGGGCGGCTTCAAGCGCTCCAACGTCCGCCTCGGGGATTGGTACGTGAAGAGTTCGGGACCTGTCCGTATTCCCCGGAAATCCCGTCCGAATTCCCGTACCGGTGACCCGCACCCCGCGGCAACGTCATAGATCACCCTGCGGGCGTCGCTTCTGGCCGCTCCGGTTATCAGGGGGACCCTCTCCTTGACGATGCCGGCCTTTTCCCTTGCCACCGACGCTATTCCCTTGCCCAGGTAATCCTCATGTTCACGGGAAATATCCGTGATAACGGTGACCCTTGGCTTCGTGGTATTCGTCGCGTCCAGTCTGCCGCCAAGTCCGGTTTCGATGACCGCCATATCGGGCCGTTCCTTGGCTATGCAATCGAATGCAACCGCAGTGGTGAACTCAAAGAAGGTCGTGCGGCCGGGGTCGTATACCTCGCGGACTTTCTTGGCGGACTCGATCACCGCCTCCTTGGATACGAGCGCCCCGTTCAGTCTGATCCGCTCACGGAAATCATTGAGGTGCGGAGAAGTGTACAGGGCCGTCGTAAATCCGGCTTCACGGAGTATCCGGCTGACGAAGGACGATGTCGAACCCTTGCCGTTGCTGCCGGCCACATGAACCACGGGAAAGCTCAGTTGAGGGTTACCGATTCTGTCGAGTAACGTGCCGATGTTTTCAAGTCCGAGAAGAATCCCGAATCTTTCGAGTCCGTACAGGAACTTAACGATATCATCGTATTCTTCGTCCGACTGTTGCGAAGGTGCCGGCATGCTATGCCTCCCAGGGGAATCGCCGCGGCCAAGAGGGCATACTACCAAGGCCTTTCCGGCCATGCAAGACGTGGGAACTGCTCCCACCACCCCCGGCGCATCCGCTAAAGTGCCTCGCCCAGCTTGGATATCATTGCGTTCCAGTGGGATTTGTCGCTAAAAATGACAAATCTGCCGCCGAGTCCCACCAATTTGTCCTTCTCTTGCCGGCTTCTCATATTGAACTTTTCCGCGAGCAGCTCCGCGTGCTTCCGGGGTTTCGTCATGTGAACGGTCCCGACGATCTTCATGTCGGGGTTGTCTGCAAGAAGGGCAGGTACGGTGAACAGTATATCCTTGTCGAACCAGCAATCGAAATATGCCATTTTGCTCAACCTGGAGCGGAATACGTCTGCATAGGGATCTCCTTTCGGGCTCCTGGCCAACCAGCTGCCCACCGCGTCCAACACCCGGCCGCCTCCGGAGAACCCCGCCAGGGTCACGGTCGTGTTGCCTTTTCCTATGTGGGGAAAGGTCAGCCTAACCGCCCGGAAAACGCTGTTCACGGTTTGCATGAGTTGTTCCGGGCGATCGCCTTCTTTCGGTACGAGAGAACGCCACCGGTTCTTGCCCCGGTCCTCCCCCGACACGTAGGGGGTGTCGACAAAGCCCACAAAGACAAACGGACGGTCCGGTCTCTTGGATGCCAGCTGTTTCAGTTCCTTGCGGAACGCAGTATAGTAGTCCTTGGAGTGCATGCCGTGGAAGTAGAGAATCAGTTCCACGTTGTCCGATTTGCGGAAATCATAGTCCCCGACGATCCACAGGTGGCGCATCTCTTCGTGCCAAGGCGGAACCCGCCATTTCTGGTAAGGAAGTTCTCCGGTGGATGAACATATGAGACTGCGGGATTCGTTCAATACCGGAACCGTAGTCAACCGGGAAACATACGGCGAGTGGGAAATCAGCGTGCAGGAGCACAACAGCAAGAGAGGGGCGACGGCGAGAAGCCTGCCCGGGCCGGTCAAGCGGAGCCGATGCAGTGTGTACCGCGCGGCGTCTATATGATGGAGAGCGGTATGGACGTGCATAAGGGTGAAAATCCCTCCTTAAGGGATTTCCCTCCTCCCATTCCAAATGTGATATTAGCAGTTAATCGGAAGCGTTGTCAACAAACCGTTATGTAATGCCGCACCAGGGAAGCACCGCTTCACGCGGACCACTCCATGGGACCGGCGCTCGATCAGCTTTTGCCGTCATTCCACGACACGGTCGCGGGGTTCATCCGGGCAGAAGTAATCGAAGAACCGGGCCATGATGAAGTCCACGGTCTGTTGGTCCACGTGGAAGTTTTCCCGGCCCTCCGTGAAAACGGAGCGGCCCATGAGCGGACGGTAAATGGTTGCCATCTCATAGGCGGGAAAGTAGGAAACGTTGTCATTCTCAGAGGCGAACTCGTCGGCCGCCGCCCTCAGCGTGGATTTCGAGTTGCAGCTTGCGCTGATCACATCACTGTCCCCGCGGAAGGTCGCCCAAAGGTGCACCGGCGATACGGTAACGAGTATGTGACACCGCGGATTGTGTTCACTCACGATGCCTTGAATGCGTTCGAGATTGGCCAGGTTCTCGGAGAATCTGCTCACTCTGAACCGATAACGGGTCATGTCTCCGCCTTCATTGACGTAGGGACCCGACGGCAGGCAGATCACCGATCCGTCGTGCCGATCCTCCCAGATCTCGGTCAGGCCGAGAGTCAGTATCAAGACTTCCGCCCTCTGAAGGGCCCGGCGTGAGCACTCCATATGGTGCCGGAAATCCTCCTCCGCCTCGTCAAGAGAGTCATAGAGGATGATTCGGCGATACGGGTCCTGAATCTTTCCCGATTCCGGGGCCTTCCACCAACGGAGCTCGGGCCTCCAGTCACCGAAGGTGTACTCGAAGATCTGTCTCATGGAAAAGGTGTTGTAGAGCCGTTCCCATGCCGCACTGGCATGTTTGGCTGCCGGCCGGGCGGTCTCCTCGGCTATGTAGGAAAAGCCCTCCCGCACCAGGACGGTCTTGATTTCACGGGCAAAACACGATCCCATGGAAGCGATGGGCGTGCCGCGATCTATCCGCAACGGAGGAGGAACCGGAAGAGGATACGTTCCGTCCGCAGGGGGATTATCGTACGAACCCGGCCAGACTTGCCAGGGCTCAAAAGTGTGGACGGGATGAACATCCGAGCGTGCCATGGTGTCTTTCTCTTTGTCCGGGAACCCGCGTCCCGCCAGTCATTTCTTTCGGCGGCGTCGAGGCTGCCCGTTACGCGATCCCGCGTCGGCGCGGGATTCGCTTCGCTCACCACATCCTACGGCCGGCCAAGTACCAGACGGCAAATCCGCAGCGACGTAGGATGTGGTGAATCCCGCTTTCAGCGGGATGAACCGCATCTGTCGCGTCCTACGGACAGGAGAAATACAACCAAGAATGCAAATGCATCGTGGGGGTCCCGGGCCTACTGCGGGATGCATGCGCCGACGGCCTCTATGCCCCGGGAGGCACCCTCTTCAGTGGGACCGGCATCCTGCCGGTCGTCTTTCATCCGTCGTCCCGGCTTGGGCCTCCCCTGCCCCAAGAGCGTTCACCTCTCTATGCGCCGAACTTATTTTGCCGCAATGCATGTGCGGTGATGAGCGGCATCAGGTCCGTCGCGTTGAACTGTCCCAGAGCCCCGAGTATGCATTCACTCTCCCCGAAGCCGATCACCCGGGGATTGCTTCGGGA
>JAZDHD010000301.1:0-6155 GCA_043806215.1 Pseudomonadota bacterium
TGGGTCGTTATCAAGACCTGCTTTCCGGCGGATTCCAGCATAAGAATCTCCATGATCATTTCAAGCAGGGCCGGGTGAATCGAAGCCTCCGGTTCCTCGATACCCACTACCTTGGGGAGTGGCTGAAGCACAGAGAGCAACAGAGCTAATACCCGCAAGGTACCGTCCGACATGTCCAAGGCATCAAACTCCTCAGGTTCCTTCAGACCGATATCTTGATAAAACGACAACGTTTCTTTACTCCCCACAGGCCGTCTTGCCACCCCACGTATGCCCGGGCACGCTTCAGAAAGAAATCTGGTCAACCGTTGAATCACAGCAGGTTTCTTGCTCCTGATTCGTTCCAGTACCGATGCTGCATTGCTCCCGTCCGGGTACAGAAACAACCCTGCCTCGGGATTCTGAGGCTCGCGTAGCCTTCCCGGGTGGATATCATAGAATCGCATGGAAACCAAAAACTCCCACAGAGGCTCGAACTCTTCCACCCCGGACACTATCCGGAAGGCCAGATTGTCTGGGGAAAGGTGAGGTCTGATGCCTGGGATGGAGGTCGTAAACTTACCGCGCTCGGCTCGGAATTCCGATATTGTCCCGCCGGAATCTTGCATAACGCAGGACTCATACGCAATCGAGATAGATCGTGAGACATGGTCAACCCAAGTATCTATCTCGAACTCATATTCGGCTTTTATGCCCGACTGCAACTCTATGTCCAAACTGAATCGTATCCCGGGATACTGCGGACCGGACGCAAGATCAGTTGCACGATTCATGACGTGGGCCCAACCGCCTCTTCTATTCAGAGCGCCCTCCACGGAGCCGGCGAGACACTCCTGGACGAAAGCCAGCGCGTCGATGAAGTTGCTCTTGCCGGAGCCATTGGTTCCTACGAAGACCGTAAACGGTTCAAGATCAACTTGAACATGTGATAAGCTCTTGAAGTTTGATATTTCGACCGAGTTAATTCGGGGTACCATTTAGGCCCTCCCTGAATCCCAATAATCAAATGGTAACCCCCCGGCTTATCCCGGGTGACGCACCAAGGTTTGACCGTGTGAAGTAACGACGCCAACCTCCCGGAAGCCAACATTTCATCTGCGCCTCACCCAGACCTGTTCGGTCTTGCACGGACTCGCATCCGCCGATATTCATCCGATATGCGGCGACGGGACCTGTTCGTTTGGCGTCGACATTTCAGGATTTCCGTGAAGTACCGCCACCAACGAAACTCCCGTAGCCGCCCCTGGAACCCTGCCTCCATTTGCATACCTTCGGATCTTCTGCGAAGGAAATGCTTGCCGAATAGTACAATATGGGACCGTAGCTCACAAGACCCCAGGAATGCAAGAAAAACCCACCGATGAGCATCTGTGATTCCGTGTACGGGTCCAACTCTGCGAGCAAGGACATCAATCCCGTCCCGGCATGGCAAGACTCAGGACAACACTGAGCAAACTCACCGCCAAAGCCGTCCAGAATACCGCAATGACTCCTGAGGCCACCGAATCCTTCAGTGCTTGAATGATCTGCGGGGAAAACGTCGAATGGAACTCCGGGCTCAAGAGATCCTGAATATGTCTGCTCATCTGCGCGGCCGAAGGGATCATTGCGGACAGATCCGGAGAGGCCGACGCCTTCTCCCTCAGGGTCTCCATCGTCCTTGTAAGCAAAATGCCCCCGGAAATACCCACGCCGATGGTACCCCCCAGGTTCAACGCGAATTGCTGGGACGAGGTGGCCACTCCCCGGTCCGCCTTCGGAAGACTGTTCTGAGCCTTGATGAGCGTAGCGATAAACGTGAATCCCATGCCGACTCCCACACCGGCGAACACGGCGCAACAGGAAGCGAGACCCGTTTCCGGGGAAAAGGAAAGCGCAACTGAAATTCCCGCACAAATGAGCAGCGATCCGATGATGCATATCGGCTTGGGACCCGGACGGTTCATGAGATTGCCTCCCATGAGTCCTCCGGCGGACCACCCGAGACTGAGCGGTATCATGGCAATGGACACCTCGGAGGCTTTCATGGCAAGAGCGCCCTGAACAAACAACGGGATGAACGCGATGAGCGAAAAGATGGCGAAGCTGCAGAAGAACACTATGGTGCTGCTGAATACGAAGCCCCGGTTGCGCATGAGGCCGAGGCGGAGAATGGGGTCTGCGGCCCGTGATTCCGCAAACACGAAGGCGCCCCCCAGCACACATGCCAGAAGGATCAGTCCTGCGATCTCCGGCGAATCCCACCGGTACTCTTTGCCTCCCAGCATTACGGCCAGGAGGAATGCAGGAACCGCGGCGGACAGGGTTGCCGCACCCAAGTAGTCGACGGATGTCTGCGGCCGCTTCTCCCGGAATTCCCTGAAATACAGGAGTACTGCCCCCAACGCGGCACCGCCCGTGGGCACATTGATGTAGAAGATCCAGGTCCAATCCAGATACGTGACGATCACGCCGCCCAGCACGGGTCCCAGGACACTCGCAATTCCCCAGACGAAACTGATCAATCCCATCATCTTGCCGCGCATTTCGGGAGGGGAAACGTCGGCAACAACAATATAACTTACCGCAAACGTGCCTCCTGCGGCAAACCCCTGCAAAGTCCTCAATGCAATGAGCTGCGGCATGGTACCGACGAAACCCGCAGACAATGATGAGATGACGAACAGCCCCATGCTCACGGCGAAGAGCTTCTTGGTGCTGTACATATCGGACAACTTGCCGAAGATGGGCAAGGCGATGGTTCTGGTCAGCATATACCCCGAGAAAACCCAGCTGTACAGTTCCAGGCCGCCCAAGCTCGACGCAATGGTGGGCATGGCTGTGGATACGATGAGAGCGTCCAGGGCCCCAAGGAACACTGCGAGCAGGGCCGCGGCCACGATCATCATGCGCCTATGGGGAGAAATGTCGGTGACAACCATGCGAACACCCGAATGAGGGAACACCTCCACCCGGCCTTGAAAGACCGGTCTACCGGCATACGGTCCCTCCGGGACGTTAAACCTTCCAAGCCCCTACAGGGGCGCCCGAAAGTAGACCGGTACTTCAGTGCCGGGCAAAGCGGCCGGCGTGACCGGACCGCTCATGTTGGCGCCTATGAGGGCCACCCCGCGGTGGGTGCCCCGGGCAGGCAACGGAGCCCGCCTCTGTAGTACCGAGAGCTCATACGATTCGTTGCAGCCTGTGAAGGGCACGTCCCGTGAGTGTTCATAATAGCACGATTGAACAGGTGCACTTAGTGCGGCGTTGCATAAGTACGGTCGCACATTTTCCTCTCGCCGGCATCTCAATACAGGCAAGGACAAGATCCGGGCACGGAGGCCCGGGCTACGAAGAACAGAGACCAAGCCGGTCGTACACCGTGGGTCGGGCGTCCCTGCCCGTCATCTTCCGGGGCTCAGCTTGTGCGCCGGCCTCCCCGCGTTCCGCAGGGTATTCTTTGGTGGAAACAAAGTACTATCTCTCGCCCGGCAGGGACGCCGGGACGCTACCGCGTGTTTGCAGAGTGCGTGACCGTATACGACAATGAGCACTGAGCGACTCGCAGGGAATCTGCTTACGTTTGGAGGGAATCCTGTTTGGAGTCTTCTCGAAGCGGATCGTCTTCAATTCAAGGTTTGGGGAGCGTATTCTTGTCAACAAAGAAAGCATACGGATAACGGACCGTCCACTCATTGCGTTCCTGCAGGAAGCGGCCGACCATTCGCCTGCCGACCATCAAGAGGAAAGCCGGATCACCGGACCGCTGAAAGCGGATCACCTTCGGCTTGCACGTCAAGGACAAGATTTTTCGAACTGCAATCCAATGAGCGATCCAGTGGAGCGGCCTGCGCACAATGCCCGACCCGAGCCTCACGACAAAGCGGCGGGCCTTCACCATGCCGGCGATGCACACTCCCACAGGGCCGCCATGAGTCTTGCGCCGGCCGGTCCCGTTGCACACGTAACGGACCCGGCCCGTCACCTCATGGATGCTTGTCGTCCATGGGTCGTCGTCTCGGTTGGCATCCCCCTTGGTGGTAATACGATCCGCATTGATCGATGCGACTCGATGAGCCACAGCGTGCCCGGACCCCGCCAAGCGGTACACCACCACGTCTCCCCGGCGGATCCTTCGCTCCCCATAGGGCTCCACGAGAAGGGCCGCAGCCGACGGCAGAGTGGGGCTCATGCTTCCGCCTCGTGAAAAAACCGTAATGAACCGGGAACTCTTCATGTTCAGGTAGCAATACCGTTAATAGCGTCTTCGATGACGGTCCAGAACCGACCGGTCCTGGTCACGCGCAGCACATATGAGCGGACGTCCCTGGACAGCCGGCAGGAATTATCGAAAAGCCTCGACCGCCATTCCCTGCGCATTGCGGAATCCAGATTGTGAAAGCGGTTGCGCAAGGCTTGATTGGCGGAGCCGTTGATTCGTGCCGCGGCTTCCCCTCGTCCAAGCGGGAGAGCTTCATCTCGGGAAGATTTCTCCAGGAAGAAGATTCCTCCAAGCGGTAGGCCGGCACCAATGTTCCACTGTCCGTCACCGCTCTTCAATCTGTCGCTGTTCCACGTGGGCGCGGGATGAACAGCCGGGTCTCCATTTGTGGTCCGTACCACCAGCGCTTCATCGTCGGCTCGATGTGTCCAGCCGTTCGGCAGGCGTTCACAGCAGGTTGTCTTGCCGCTGCCGCCAACCCCGGCAAGAAGAAAACCCGTCCCCTCATGTTCCACGAGGGCCGAATGGACCGGCAATCCTCCCGAAATCATGACCGCCTCGTAAACCGCCTGCATGGCCTGGCGCATCATGGTGATCTCGACGTGGTCCAGGGGCGTGTTGAGAAGCTCGAATATCAAGTCGGTCCGGCCGGGAAGGGACCAAATACGCACATATTCCCGAGTTCGGAATACCCATCCTTCTCCTGCAAGACGATTCAACTCAGCGTCATCCGAAGGCCGGTACCTGCCGCCGCCCGAAACCGGCACGGGAAGGCCCCGTATGAAGCGGATTGTGGGCCGACCTCCGACATACCCGCTGCGGAGTCCCACCGCCCGCGCCAATCGTGCCGCCCACTCCCGTGTTCCTTCGCTCGCCGTGAGATTCCAGGAGAGTCCTTCATTCAGATGGAGGAGGTATGAATCGGGTACTGCTCTCTCAAGTTCCCGGTGTGAACGCCAAGATGTTCTTGAAATGGTCATACGCGTCGACGGACATACCCTCGTCAGACTCTACCGCCGCCATGGCGGCACATGACCCCTGCTTGGGAACCGTTGGCGCATCCCGTCCGGGCGGAAGGTCCGTTCACACAGCCTGAGAAAGCATTGTTACCATTTGTGCACGTACCGGCATCACTGTTCCCCACGCGGCACACTGCGGATGCCTCCCGGATGTCGCCTGCCTGCAAGTCGACCAACATCGGTTTGCCGTACTTGGGTTTCTGCTCGCTCATCAATCTCAACCTTACCATACTGTTGCGGACTGACTCGCAACAATTCTAACACACGTGGGGCCCGGTGTCGACCGAGACGGATCGACTCTGGTACTGCGGAAGTGCAGGGACGGCATAACGGATACCGTTTCTCTCTTGGCAGCACCGGCCTCCGTGCCGGCAATCCTGCCTCCCCCCGTTGACGGGGGGACTGAGGGGGGTATCGCCCAGCAGCGCCGCCGGGATGCTGCCGCGCGTGCCCAAGAACACCGCACCGTAATTGTGCAACACCGTACTTAGTACTCCGTTTCCTAATTACGGTCGCACGTTGACAAGGATGTGGTGAATCCCGCTGAAGCGGGATGAACCGCATCCTTCGCGGTTGAGATTGCCACGCCCTCCCAAAGCCTCGGGCTCGCAATGACTTGGTTCAGCATGGTGCCGTGACCGAAACCGCGTGCAGCCACGAGATGTCATTGCGAGGAGCGCAGTCCCGCGCAGAACGCGGGAAAGCAATCTCGACGCGGAAAAAAGTGCGGCCGTATTTGTGCCATGCCGCACTTAGTCCCGGAATTGCCTCAGGCGAACAGGTCACTCATACGCAGCGACTCGATCCGCACCGCAAACGATCCGTCGGGCCACGACTTCAGGGCCAATGCCGGATTATTCGGATTCGACAATGCAATCGCCGGTGTCGATGGATTTGCATTAATCACCTGCCAGGCATCAATGTCTTCCATGTTG
>JAZDHD010000302.1:0-4806 GCA_043806215.1 Pseudomonadota bacterium
TCGGGTACCAGACCCCGTACCAGATGTACATGGGTACCCGTATCCAAGAGCCGGAAACCAAGAACATTCACCTAGTACCGAGGTGTACTTTTCAACCTTAAAAAAGTTCAAAATTTGTCTTGACAGAGGGGTCCACCTCAAGAACCACCGAGAGCAGGAGGTCGCTTTCCATCTTGCGAAGAGAACGCTGGAGAAATATTTCCGAGACGATGACGACAACCTGAAGCAATGGCTGTTCCCTCAACTCTTCCGTATATGCCGTGAATGGATGGAGCAGTGCGTTGTCTGTAAAGATAACACCTTCCCCCAGCTCCTGCTCTTGATCGAGTTCGCTCATACCGCTGCAGACAAGATCTACAGGTCCGTAGTGTCGTCTACCGACGGTGAGAAGCTGCTGAAGCCTATTTTGAAGCCCTATGATACTCTCGGCTCCACTCGATACGTGGATTTTGACACGCTCCGTGAGACGTACGCCACGAGCCCAGACAAGTGCCACATTTCGCACGTGGTGGCAGATACGAACATCTGGGAGCAGAAGACGGCCCAAGCTCTGGAAGACATGGAGGAGGTCGTCTGTTACGTGAAGAACCACAACGTGGGCTTCACCATCCCTTACACCCTCAAGGGAGAGGAAAGGACTTATTATCCTGACTTCCTCGTGCGGTTCAACGATGGCCACGAGGACCGGCTCAATCTGATTATCGAAGTGACGGGTGAAAAGAAGAAAGACAAAGAAGCGAAGGTCTCAACAGCCCGGCACCTTTGGGTTCCGTCAGTGAACAACTACGGACGATTTGGCCGCTGGGCATTTCTTGAGATCACTGATCCTTGGAATGCTGCCACCTTGATCCGCAATTTCTTGAAAACCAACGAGGTTTGACCGTGATACACATAGATGTGTCTAAGGAAAAGCTCACGGCATTCTGCCGCAGTCGCCATATTCGTTGGATGGCCGCCTTTGGTTCGGCAGTGCGGGATGATTTTGGACCAGACAGCGACGTGGATGTTCTCGTGGAGTTTGCCCCGGACCATAACCCTGGATGGGAAATCGTGGACATTGAGGAGGACCTGTCCGCCCTGCTTGGCGGAAGGAAGGTGGATGTCATAAATCCCAAGTATCTCAACCACCGGTTAAGGGACCGGGTGCTGGCCCAGGCGGAGGTCCTCTATGCAGAAGGATGACGCCGTATATCTCGGCCATATGCTGGACATGGCACGCAAGATATCGGTTAGGGTGGCAGGGATCTCAAGGTCAGATTACGATGCAAACGAGGACCTTCGCTTCGTCATTGCTCACCTGATCCAGACCATCGGTGAAGCCGCAGCCCGAGTCTCCATCTCGACGCAGGAGGCGCACCCGGAGATCCCGTGGAAGAACATCACCGGCATCCGCCACCGCATCGTCCATGACTACATGGGAGTGGATTACGACATTCTCTGGGAAGTGGCTGTTCGCCACATTCCCTCACTCATAGCGAACCTCGAAGCGATTATGCCCCCGGAGGAACACTGATCATGGCTCGTTCCAAGACCAAAGGAACTACGCAGGTGGAATCCCTCCGCCACAACGACAAGCGCAAGAACATTCCGACGGAGGAGCTGCGGGACTTTGTTGCGGACGACGAGAAGCACCCGAAAACTATGCTCTATCCAAGAGACCGCTCCCTCGACCCTCAACTCGTGTGGAAGGGCAAGGACGAACAGGACAGCAAAGATCTGGCTGTTCCCGTGGTTCCCATCTACATTCAGGAGAAGATCCACCCGCACGCCATCATAGACGATTTCAAAGCGCAGGCGAAGAAAGACGAACCGCAAGCACAATTCAATCTATTCTCGGACTTCAATGGTATCGAATTCGAGCAATTAATCGATTTCTACCAGCATGAACAAAATTGGTCCAATCGTATGATCCTTGGGGATTCTTTGCTGGTGATGACCTCTTTGGCAGAGAAGGAGGGGCTGAAGGGCAAAGTCCAGATGGTCTACATTGATCCGCCGTATGGGATTAAATTCGGATCGAATTGGCAGGTGAGCACCAGAAGGCGTGATGTCAAAGACGGCAAAGTGGAAGATGTCACTCGCCAGCCAGAGCAAGTAAGGGCTTTCCGTGACACCTGGAAATTGGGCATTCACTCTTATTTGGCTTACCTCCGTGACAGGCTGATCATTGCTCGGGAGCTGCTGACTGATACTGGCAGCATTTTTGTGCAGATTGGCGATGAGAACGTTCATCTCGTTCGTTGCTTGCTAGATGAAGTGTTTGGAAGCTCGAATTTTGTGGCTTGTATTGTCGTCCGAAAGACGGCGGGCCAAACG
The DNA here is from genome assembly GCA_043806215.1 of Pseudomonadota bacterium. Classification (GTDB taxonomy): domain Bacteria; phylum Desulfobacterota; class Desulfomonilia; order Desulfomonilales; family Desulfomonilaceae; genus JAVHLK01. Next base: position 2,317 of record JAZDHD010000302.1, read on the forward strand.
TCAGATTTATTGTCTGGAACAGCGGATTACGTACTTTGGTATGCCAAAGCCAAAGAGATGGTCAGATTCAGACCAATCTACACGGACAAGCTTGGCAGTAACTCCATAGATCGTTATGACCAGTTAGAGCTTCCAGATGGAACACGACGACCATTGAGCGCCGAAGAAAAGGCGAATAGTCAATTGATTCCGAGTGGAGCGCAACGCTATCAGGCAAGTGCGACCACGAGCACTAAACCACCTGGCGATTTTCCCGTTCCCTTTGAGGGCCAGACATATCGACCGAAATCTGGATATTGGAAAACAGGTATAGAAGGGTTTGATAGGCTTGCTAAAGCCCGAAGGCTAATCTCTACGTCCGGTGGGGTATTGCGTTACGTCCGATATGCAGAAGATTTCACGGGCGTCGAAATCGACACCATATGGAGCGATATTTATGGTTCGGTTCAAAGCCGATCAGACCCGAAGGTTTACGTAGTGCAAACGAGTACTGCACCGATTCAGAGATGCATGCTGATGACCACGGACCCCGGTGACTTGATACTTGACCCAACCTGCGGCAGCGGGACTACGGCTCATGTAGCCGAACAATGGGGTCGTCGCTGGATCACCATTGATACGAGCCGGGTAGCTTTGGCGCTAGCTCGGACACGCTTGATGGCGGCCAGATATCCGTACTATCTTCTGGCCGACTCTGCCGAAGGGGCAATGAAAGAGGCGGAGATCACCGGTACGCTACCAAAGGAACCGCAGCAAAAAGCAGCGTACGATGTCAAGAAAGGCTTCGTGTACAAGCGCGTCCCTCACATCACTTTGAAATCCATCGCCAACAACGACAAAATCGACTCGATCCACGCTGAGGCGGAGCAAAAGCTGGTACCACTGCTGGCCGAATTGAACTCGGCTCTCAAGAAGTCCTGGCAAGAGTGGGAAGTGCCTCGGGAGCCGGAAGAGAAGTGGCCCGAAAAGGCGAAAAATCTTCTGGCGTCTTGGTGGGAGATGCGGCGAGCAAGGCAGAAGGATATTGACGAGGCCATCGCAAAAGCAGCCGATTACGAGATCCTCTACGATCAGCCCTATGAAGACAATAAGAAGGTGCGAGTGACCGGCCCGTTCACCGTGGAAAGCCTTTCACCGCACCGGGTGCTTTCCACAGACGACGACATACCTTCTTCAGAAGCTGAAGCCCGAACCGAATCATCAGGTCAGTTTGAGACCATGATCATCGGGAATCTGAAGAAGGCCGGGGTACAGAATACGGTCAAGAATGAACGACTGAGATTTGATCGGTTGGACCCCTATGCGGGTAAATGGCTCCATGCTGAAGGAGAATACACGGAAAACGACAAGTTCACCAGGCGTGCCGCTGTGTGCATCGGACCTGAGCACGGAACAGTCGGGCCGGATCTCATCAAGGAGGCTGCGAAAGAAGCGGTACAAGGCATTGGCTTCGACCTGCTCATCGTGTGCGGCTTCGCCTTCGATCCCCACGTCTCGGAAGAGGTGAAACGCTACGGAAAACTGACTATCCTCCCGACCCGTATGAACGCCGACCTTTCCATGGGTGATGAACTGCTCAAGAAGACGGGCTCCGGCAATCTTTTCATGGTCTTTGGCGAACCAGACTTGAAAGTGGATGCCGAAGCCGACGGCATGGTCACGGTCAAACTCAAGGGACTGGACATCTACGATCCCACCACGGGCGAAATTCGAGCCAACTCTACCGACGACATTGCCTGTTGGTTCATCGACACGAACTACAACGGTGAGAGCTTCTTCGTGCGCCACGCCTACTTCACCGGCGCTGACCGACCATACGAAAGGCTCTCCAAGGCGCTCAAAGCAGAAATCAACGAAGACGCCTGGGAACAAACCTCCCTGTTCCGGAGTCCGGTGTTCACCGCGAAAAGAGCCATCATGCGAAGATGTTCCGGGAGTGCTGCAAAGAGCTTCGTCTGTTCACTCCATGTCAACGGATACGGTTCCCTCGCGTCCGATCTTGAGAGCAGTCGAATCTTCGGAGCCGAATGCAGCCACGTCAAGCCGTTTTCGTCCAACCACTCTCCCGCGGCCAAGTTCAAGATGTGCCTCACCACCTCCAACGGCATGTTGATCGTCCTATTCTTCAAACCTTGCTTCCGGCCATACTCAATGTACGGTCGCAACGTCCCCATGTGGACGTTCTCAAGGGTGAGGTTCCCGATGAATGGATCAATCCGCTTGAGACTCCATGCGTCCTTATCGAGGGACGCCTTCTGCTTCTCGTTCAAATACCGGATTGCCGCTTCCCTGAATGTCCGCTTCGGTCTCATACCAATGCGCGGTCAAGAATGTAATTTTAATTCGCGGTTATTCGCGGTTTATGCTATCTATTCCCTTCGTTTTGGGAGGTAGCAATGGGAAGGATAACTAAAGCCTGTCCACATGTGACAGAGGAGGAACTCAGGGCGCGTATCAAACAAGCACCGGATGCGGGAACAGCCAGAAAAT
>JAZDHD010000303.1:0-47364 GCA_043806215.1 Pseudomonadota bacterium
GGCACGGGTCCCGGCGACCGGACAACAAAAAGCCCCGGTGATCCGAAAATCACCGGGGCTTGGTTTTCCTGCGTCCGGCAGACCGGACGCGTCGTCGATTACTAGATGATGAACGGAACGATCAACAAGGCGACCATGTTCACCACCTTGATGACCGGGTTCAACGCGGGACCCGCGGTGTCCTTGTAGGGGTCACCGACGGTATCGCCGGTGATTGCGGCCTTGTGGGCTTCACTTCCCTTACCGCCGTAGTTGCCGTCCTCGATGTACTTCTTGGCGTTGTCCCATGTTGCACCACCGGTCGTCATGGCGATGGCGAGGAAGAGACCCACCACGATACTGCCGATCAGCATACCGCCCAATGCCTCTTTACCCAAACCGGGCATAAAGGCGACCGCCAGCGGGATGAGTACGGGAAGGATCGACGGCAAGATCATCTCTTTCTGGGCCGCCGCGGTGACCAGGTCAACGCATTTTCCGTATTCGGCCTTGACGCCGGGAGCTCCTTCACGCAGACCCGGAATCTCACGGAACTGACGCCGAACCTCGTCCACGATGGATCCCGCCGCCTTACCGACGGCCAGCATGCAGAGAGCTGCGAAGAAGTAGGGAATGATCCCGCCTATGAGCAATCCGATGAGGATCGTGGGGTTGGAGAGGTCAAACGCCAAAGCTTTTCCGGTCAGCTCCTCGATAGCCCGGGTGTACTCGGCAAAGAGCACGAGAGCCGCCAGAGCTGCGGAACCAATCGCGTACCCCTTGGTGACCGCTTTGGTGGTGTTGCCGACTGCGTCCAACGGGTCCGTCCGGTTGCGGACTTCCTCAGGGAGATTGGCCATTTCCGCAATACCGCCGGCATTATCGGTAATGGGCCCGTAGGAGTCGATGGCCACGACCATGCCCGTCATGGAAAGCATTGAAACGACGGTCACGGCTATGCCGAAAAGGCCTGTAGAAGGACTTCCGCTGAAGCCCCCGCCGAGGCCGTACCCGACCATGATTGCTGCCGCCAGTACGATAACCGGCAGAACCGTCGAGATCATGCTGATCGCAAGGCCGGCGATGATGTTGGTTCCATGCCCAGTGGTGCTTGCAGCGGCCACATACTTAACCGGTCCGTACATGCCCGTGAAGTACTCCGTGATGACGACGATCAGTCCGGTCAATACGAGACCCAGAACCGCCATCCAGAATATGTTCATGGCCGGAATCTTGTACGCTGCTCCTTTCAGAGGAGCTTCCATCGGGAGATACACTGCAACCACGTAGAAGGCGATCGCCGCGAGGACTCCCGAAACCACCAGGCCCTTGTAAAGCGCGCCCATGATGTACAGGTCGCCCTCGGGAGTGGACCTGTTGAGTTTCACGAAGAATGTTCCGATGATGGAAGCGATGATCGCCACGCCGCCGATCAACAGGGGCATGAAAAAAGCATTGGAGCCCAGGCCGAAAATGGTGCTGGCCAGCAACATTGACGCGACGATGGTGACCGTATAGGTTTCGTACAGGTCCGCCGCCATACCGGCGCAATCGCCCACATTGTCTCCAACGTTGTCCGCGATGACGCCTGCATTGCGGGGATCGTCTTCCGGCAGATCGGCTTCCACCTTACCGACGAGGTCGGCTCCCACGTCCGCGGCCTTGGTATAGATTCCTCCGCCCACACGAGCGAACACGCTCATGAGCGAGCTTCCGAAACCCAGACCGACCAGGGCGCTGAAGAGTTTATGGGCCACATCCGGGTCTCCGGCATGGTACCGTGAAGCGATGAGATAGAACCCTGAGACGCCCAAAAGTGCCAGACCGGTAACCACGATGCCCGTAACAGACCCGCCCTTGAACGCCACGTCCATGGCATCGGGCAAGGACTTTTCAGCGGCGGCGGCCACGCGAACGTTGGCCTTGGTGGAGACAATCATCCCCAGGAAGCCGGCAAGTGCCGATCCAACGAGACCAACGACGAATCCGAGGGCAGGCATGATGCCCAGCGTCAAGTACAGAATTATGACCAGAATCACCGCGATCATGGCCACTACCTTGTACTGGCGGTAAAGATACGCCATGGCGCCTTCAGCCACGTAGCTGGAGATCTGCGCCATCTCGGGCTTGCTGCCCGTTCCTTGTTTGAAAACCCAACCTGCGGTAATGAGGCTGTAACCAACCCCCAACGCCCCGCAGAGGAGAGCCACTACAACGACCGATTCCATCCACCTACCTCCTAGGTTGAAAATACGGAAATCGAGAAGGGAATACATAATGGTATCGTGTGAGATTAGAGATATTTCGCCGTTATGTCAAGGACAAAGACGGGCTTCACGGAATATCCGAGGTAAGGATCATGCAATCAGCCGATACACGTTCACCACGTTGGCTTTCCCTTTCACCGAGACAGTGACGGGAGCCGATACTTCCCGCCGGACCCTCAACGAACGGTACGTCTGCTCACTGATCAGTATGTCGCTGTTCAGATCCTTGTTGATCTCTTGGATTCGCGAGGCCACGTTTACCGTGTCGCCGACCATGGCGTACGATATCTTATGCTTGCTTCCTACGAGGCCTGCCAGGGCTTTGCCCGTATGGACGCCGATACCGTGCCGCAGCGGTTCCAGTCCGCTTAGGGAGCGTTCTCTATTGAGTGCCATAAGTCGAGCGCGCATCTCGATTGCGGCGGCCACGGCCTTGTCCGCATGGTTCGGGTCGTCCAACGGAGCCCCGAAGACCGCTTCGATTTCGTCCCCCACATACTGGAGGACTATCCCGCCGTGTTCGACTATGGCCGCGCTCATTTCTCCGAAATAGCGGTTGATTGATTTGACTACCTGCTCGGGAGGGAGCTGCTCCGCCATACGGGTGAAATCCCTGAGGTCGGAGAAAAGGAGCGTCACCACCCGTGTCTCACCCATCCCGGCCGTTCCGGTGGAGAGTATCTCCCGGGCGATCTCCGGGCTTGTAAACAGATTGAAGACCTCCCGGATCCTCTCCCGTTCCTTCAGTCCTCTTGCCATTTCATTGACGCGGTCCCCAAGAAAGCCTATTTCGTCGTTGGTGACAACTCCGGCCCGGGAATCGTAGTCACCGGCTCTAATTTTTTCGGCCACATCCATTATTTCCCGGGTCGGCTCCGAGAGGTTACGTGAGAACAAGACGGCCAGCCAGAAGCCGTAAATCGCGGTGAAACCGAACAATATGAGGGCGAAGAGTCCCAGGTTGTTCAGAGCCTCTCCCGGATTGAGGCGAGTCCAGGCCGAAGCCGCGTTGGAATTGATAATGAGCGCTGTCTGGAACATCGGAATCAGACATATTGCGCAGTACATGATCATCAACCGCCCCCGGATGGTGAGCCTGACGGTTCCCGGTTGGTCGTGAATGCGGCCTGCGGGGTAGAGGAGGGGGATGACCGACCTGCGGCACGCGTACTCCAGAATTACGAATGCCAGCAATGTGATCATCAGCGCATTGGTGAAATTATAGAGCATCGACACCGCTGTGTTGACCGCAGCCAAATCGGTGTTCACCCGGAATGCCAAGGGAAGCGCCACGGCCGGGATAATCCATGCTGCGAGGTTCATCAAAGCTGCTTGAAACGGCAGATTCACCGCACGACGCCGAGCCTTGTCGAAACTCGTGACGGGCAGTACACCGCCTGCCTTCAGGGTCTGAATCACCCGATTCACCGGTGAAGCCAGCTTGAGAAGTATCAGGACCGCCGTGGGAACCAGAAGTGCCAGGAGACAGACACTGGTCTTCCAATCCATTACCGACATCCAGTGAACTTGGTCGACAGGTTGCGCATACCGAAGGAGGACTTGTACCAGGAAGAAACCTACGAGATTGGCTCCGACATTGATACAGACAACCAGCCAGGAGAACGGCCGTTTTGTGCAAAAGGATCTCATTGGCATTGAACCGATTCGCGAATCCGGGGAGCGGAGAATGGAGCCTCATGGCTCATAAGGCCGGTTCCTTGGAGGAGGCCGGAGGAAAGTGCATTGCCCCGTCATGCCGCACGCCGCCGGATCATTTCCCTACCGGCACTACCAACAGAGGCTTGATGTCGTCGGGCAACTTCAGCACTGCCGACACCTGCGCATCGTTGAACGCTCCCACCGTACCTACGCCCAGCTTCAGAGCGGCAGCTTGAAGGCAGATGTTTTGATTGGAGTTTCCCGCCTCGATGAACACGTATTGAATGCCTCTTTGTGCGTACTTGGAGGTGGTGCGGCTGAAGGCGCCGGCGATCACGATCGTGGCGGGAGCCCTCGCTATCCACATCTGCGACAAGGACGCATAGGCAAGAAGATTTCTCTTGTCGCCCGTTTCCACGACCACCAGAGCGTTCGTTTCCGGTTTGTAGAGGTACGTGCCCGCGGGAAGGCCCTCAACCGTGTCCGTTCCCGTCAGGAGGAATATCTCGATCGGATACAACCCGCCCGCCGACGGCGTCACCTTCGTTGTCGCCCCTGATACGGCATCAGCCGGGAGGCTGCCGTTGGCCGCCCAGAGAAGCTGGGAAATCTGCTGGAGGTTCAAAGGTGCGGCGGTGAAGTTCCGGACGCTCTTTATCGAACCCATTGCAGACTCAACCGAAACGGTTCCTTTATACGACGGCGGCGGAAGTTTGACGCTGTCCGCGGCAATCACGCCGGCAGTTGGAGACAGGACCGACAAAACCCCGTACAACACCATGCCGCCAAGAATTGATCTCCTCATGAAATCCTCCATCGAATAGGCTTGGCAGACACATAGCCCATCCTAGAAAGAAATTCAATATGTGCCGGGAAACGGCCGCGGCCCGATCTCCGCAATCAATTACTCCGTACCCGCATACACTTGACGGGTACGCGCCCATCAGCATTCCCCGGCCCCATGGCATTGCGTCGCAGCCATGGCGGGAGAGCGGGCTGAAATTGCTTTACAATGGTCGATCCTCAATATAAGAATACGTACCATGGTCCACAGTACGCTCTGCCCGCACGGAGAATCCAACACGCGCACGACGATACCGCAATGAAACCGATCAGAAGAGTTCACTTGCCGAAGGCGGCGTTCGGTGAGTAACGGGACTCTCTGAGTTGGGTTCCCGCGCACAGCGTGATCACGGACAAGGTCTTTCGGTACAACATCCAAAACTTCGAGGAGATAGGCATGCAGCGAACTTTGTCGATTATCAAGCCCGACGGCGTGGCAAAAGGACTCATTGGCGAGGTGGTCAAAGTCTTCGAGTCGGCCGGATTCAAGATAGCAGCCATGAAGATGAAACATCTGAGCCGCCCGGAGGCGGAAGGATTCTACTACGTACACAAGGAACGGCCCTTTTTCGGGGAACTCATCGAGTTCATGATCTCCGGACCGGTTGTACTCATGGTACTGGAAGCAGACGACGCGATAGCCCGAAACCGGGAAATCATGGGAGCCACGGACCCGGCGGAAGCGAAGGAAGGCACGATCCGGGCCCGCTGGGCCGCAAGCAAGCAAAACAACATAGTGCACGGCTCTGATTCCGAAGAGAGCGCGGCGTTTGAAATCAGTCATTTTTTCAGTGGAATAGAGGTATTTTGACGCGCCGGCCTCACAGATTGGATAATGCCGGTCCTCCGGATATTGTCGGCATGACCCACACGGAACTTGAGAGTTTCTTCTCCCATATCGGCAAAGAGAGTTACCGTGCAACCCAGGTGATGAAATGGCTGCATCAGGGGCTCACGGTTACCTTCGACGATATGACGAATCTTTCCAAGGCCCTGAGAGAGGACCTTTCGCACCGGGCGCGTATTGACCGGCCCGTGGTGGTTGCCGAGGCACGGTCGGAGGACGGCACCCGCAAGTTCCTCTTGATGTTGCAGGACGGGCGGAATGTGGAGACCGTCCTGATCCCCGGAGAAGATCACGACACCCTGTGCGTGTCCACCCAAATCGGATGTGCCATGGGGTGCCGGATATGCCGCACCGCACGGATGGGACATGTCCGAGATCTCACATCGGGGGAGATCGTCGGCCAGTTGCTGGAGGTGCGGCGACAGGTTCCGGACAGCCGCATAACCAACGTCGTGTTCATGGGGATGGGGGAGCCGTTGGCCAATCTCGACCGGACGGTGGGAGCGGTCAGGATCATGACCCATCCCAACGGACCGCAGATTTCGTGGAGAAGGCTGACCGTGTCCACAGTCGGCCTCGTGCCCCGCATCCGGGACCTGGGCGCAGCGGTGAGGGTGAAGCTCGCGGTAAGTCTCAACGCGGCCACGGATGAGCAAAGAGACTTCATAATGCCCATTAACCGCACGTATCCGATCTCCACGCTCATCGAAGCGCTCAAGAACTTTCCGTTGCCTCGGCGGGACCGGATTACCATCGAGTATGTACTCATAGACCGATTCAACGATTCCGATGCGGATGCACGGGAACTCGTGCGTATTCTCAACCCCCTCCGGGCCAAGGTGAATCTGATACCGCTCAACGACGGAGTTTCGGAGGACCTCCGCAAGCCGCGACCTGAGCGGGTCCTCAGATTTCAAGAGATTCTTATGGCCAAGTCTCTCATGGCCATTGTCCGCAAGTCCCGCGGTTCGGACATACTCGCGGCGTGCGGCCAACTTGCGGCAAGAAGAGGAGGAAGCGAGTGAACGCCCGGTTGGACGATCTGATGCACGCCATGTCCGACCCAACCATCTATCCTCACCGCCCTGAATCGGTTCGCGTCGTCCAGACGCATATTTCCATAGTCTTCATTGCAGGCGATCTCGTCTACAAAATAAAGAAGCCGGTCGATTTCGGATTCCTCGACTTCACCACGCCGGAGAAACGACGCCATTTCTGCATGCGGGAGGTGCTTCTCAATTCCAGGTTTTCCGAGGGCATCTACTTGGACGTCGTACCGATCCATCGAGCAGGGTCCAAAGTGAATCTTCGCGGGGAAGGGAAGGAGATCGAAGCCGCGGTGCTCATGCGGCGGATTCCCGAAGAATGTGTCCTCGATACCATGTTGGACAATGAGAAGGTTACGGAAGAGCTTCTCGACCGCCTCGGGGACCGTCTTGCGTTCCTTCATTCGAAGGCGCCCGGGGGGCCGGAGATCACGGGATATGGTTCGGTGGAGGTCGTTTCCCAGAACCTGCGGGAAAACTTCGACCAGACGCGTCGATTCATTGGACTCACCATAGACGGACAGACCCACGAAGAAATCTCCAACCGAGCATTCGACTGGTTGGAGTCCAACCGGGATCTACTCAGGGCGCGGATGAACAACGGATTCATACGCGATTGCCATGGCGATCTCCACCTGGATCATGTGGTGATTCTCAACGGCATCATGCTCGTGGACTGTATCGAGTTCAATGACCGGTTCCGGTTTTCCGACACCGCGGCGGATCTGGCGTTTCTCCTCATGGACCTAGATTTCCGGGGATTTCCCGCATACGGCAACCGCACCGCGCGGCGGTACGCGCAGGCTTCCGGGGATAAACAGGCCGGGAATCTCATCGGCTTCTACAAATCCTACCGGGCCTTTGTCAGAGGCAAGGTCAACAGTTTTGCCCTTGAGGACGAGGCGCTCTCCGGATCGGCGAAGTCCGCGGCAAGGGAGAAGGCCCGTGATTACTTTCGACTGGCACTGGCGTCGCTGAAACCTCCTCCCCCCCCCTCGCTGATCGTCATGGCGGGACTCTCCGGCTCGGGGAAGAGCTACCTGAGCAGCAGGCTCGGCCTGAGGACGGGCATCGAGGTTATCCGGTCGGATGTGGTTCGAAAACAGTCCGTGGGGGTTCCCATCGGTGAACATCGACTTGACATGTACGGCCAAGGGATCTATACACCCAATTCGACGGAGCAGACGTACAAGCTCATCCTGGAACGTGCGGGCGGATCGCTCGGGCAAGGTGAATCGGTCATACTTGACGCTTCCTTCATACGCTATAAACATCGTGCGGCGGCAAGGGAACTGGCGCGAAAATCAGGGGCCCGGTTAACTCTTATCGAATGCGTCGTTCCCGGTCATATTGCTCACCGGCGGCTCGACGAAAGGATGTCCGAACAGAACGAGCCGTCCGACGGACGGTGGGAAATATTCGAGCGACAGAAGTCGGAATTCGAGGCCGTCCGCGCCGACGAGCAAGGCTGCCTGCGGCGGTGGGATTCCACCTCGGACGCGAATTCCTTTCTTACCGGTTTTGTCCGGGACTTGACGTCTGGTTGAAGATCCCCTTGCAGGCGCCGGGCATAGTTGAGTTTCCCCACCCCCGGAAAGGGTGCCGCGTGGGGGAGAGTTACACCCGGGTGTAGCCAAGAACGATCAGAACCCGCTCAAACAGCCGGCCGGACACACGGTCAAGGCACTATGGCCCGAGCTGGAGGAACACCCAATGAGACAGCGTGGAATACTCGGCTCATTTTTGTCGGCAGTGCTCATTCTGGGTTGCGTGCCTCAAAAGACTACTTCCGTCGACCAGGTGGACAAAGAGGTGCAGGTCCATTACAAACTGGGAATCGACTACATCAGGGATGGAAAGACGCCTCAGGCCGTGCAGGAACTCCTGAAGGCCCAAGCCAAGTCATCGGACAATCCGGACGTGGAACATGCTCTCGGACTGGCTTATCAGCAGAAGGAATTGTACGGGAAGGCCATAGAGCAATACAAGAAGGTCCTGGCACTCTCGCCGGAACTGACCGAGGCGCGGAACAACCTGGGCACCGTATACCTCGCTCAAGGAAAGGTGGACGAAGCCATCGAGCAGTTCGAGGCATGCCTGAAAGATGCTGCGTATTCCACTCCGGGAAAGGCGGCCTACAATCTTGGCGTGGCATACCACCAGAAGAAGAATACCGACAAGGCCATAGAAAAGTACAAACAAGCCGCAACCTTGGATGACGGCAATGTCAACGCGCTCTACAATCTGGCGTTTTGCTATGAAGAAAAGAAGGATTATGCAGAGGCGTTGAAGGCCTACAAGCAGTTGATCGAGAGGGATGGAAATTTCAAACAGGCTTTCTATCGAATGGCATTGATCTATGAAGAGCAGCAGCGGAATGAGGAAGCCCTTCAGGCACTGAGAAAGGCCCTCACGATCGATCCGGACTACCTGGAAGCCCACTTCCGGGAAGGGCTGGTATTGGCCGCCATGGGCAGTGTGGCCAAGGCCTCGGACAAACTGCAAATGGTTGTCAGGTCTCAGCCGAATGGTCCGCTGGGCAAGGAAGCTCAGGAGCATCTGGACGTATTGAAGAAGAAGTCGAAGTTCAAGGGTATTCCAAAGCCGTAATTTGTTTGGACGTTGAAGTGAGGAGGATCCCATGCCTAAGATTGAACGGGCCCTGATAAGCGTTACGGACAAATCGGGTATTGACCTGCTGGGCAAAGCTCTCACGGATTTTGGCGTCGAAGTGCTCTCCACCGGCGGGACGGCGCGGGCCTTGGCCCAAGCGGGTATAAAGATCAGAGAGGTATCCGATTTCACAGGATTTCCGGAAATGCTGGACGGGAGAGTCAAGACTCTCCATCCGAAGATCCACGGGGGCATTCTCGGCATCCGATCTCGGCCGGATCATCTCCAAGCCATGGAAAATGCAGGGATAGTCCCAATCGACTTGGTGGCCGTAAACCTGTATGCATTCGAGAAGACCGTGGCCGCCCCCGAATGCAGCCTGGCCGACGCGATCGAGAATATCGATATCGGCGGACCCACGCTACTGAGGGCCGCCGCAAAGAACTATCCGTACGTAACGGTCATCGTCGACCCGTCGGATTACCCCGGAATCGTCCAAGAACTTCGGGAATCGGGCGGATCTGTGTCCGAACAGACCAATTTCCGTCTGGCAACCAAGGTCTTCCGGTTCACCCACGAGTATGACGGGGCAATTTCCCGGTACCTTGACGCCATACGGGCAAGGCCGTAGGATTTCTGCATCGAGCTAAGTGCTCCGCGGCGTAAATACGGTCGCACAACCTGAGCCCCGGAAGATGACGGGCAGGGACGCCCGTCCCACGAAACAGGTCTAAGGCTTCATGATAGTCCTTCGTAGCCCGGGCCTCCGTGCCCGGATCTTGTCCTTGCCGGCAGCGAGACGAAAATATGCGACCGTACTTGTGCCATAGAACACTTAGGGTCTGTCACCAAATAAGCCCATCATCCCTCGGGCCTGTCGGTTTGGTGGTATGGCCGTGGGGACCGTCGGCAATCGGGGACATGATCCGATTTTGCGAACGGCGCCATGCGATTTCGCAAAACTCGGAATCGTGTCCCCGGATTGCTACTTGCAAGGTTTGTTTTGGGACGGATACTTACTGCGGAAGGGCATTATGGATGCAATTCAAGTAGGGATTGTTTTGGGAAGTGATTCGGATCTTTCCGTCATGACTAAGTGTTCGGAAATTCTGGAGGCGTTCGGCATCCCTTTCTTCATGACGGTTGCTTCGGCACACCGGACGCCGGAACGGGTGACGGCGTTGGTGAAGCGTGCCGAAGAGGAGGATTGGAAGGTGATTGTCGCCGGGGCGGGAATGGCCGCGCATTTGGCCGGCGTCATTGCCGCTCACACAATCATTCCCGTGATCGGGGTGCCCATGCCCTCTTCAGACTTGAACGGACTCGATGCCTTGCTCTCGACGGTTCAAATGCCCGGGGGCGTTCCCGTGGCCGCCATGGGGTTGGGTTCCGCAGGTGCCAAAAACGCGGGAATTCTTGCGGTTCAGATTCTGGCAACGGCTGATCCGTCGCTCAAGGATAAGCTGCGCGAATACCGGGAACGACTGAAAAGGGAAGTGATCGAGAAGGCGGAGAAGATCGAGTCGGCGCGAAACTAGGTAGGGGCAGGCCTCCGTGCCTACATGGAGACGGATTGGGTTCACATTGAAGACACACCCCGCCAACAAGCCGCCCCAAGGCATTCAGCCAAGCCTCTTTGCACCGTCGGACGGAATCTTCGAGATGGACGGCGGCGGCCGGATCGCTCTTCACCTCGAGGATTGCTTCGGCCGAATGAGAGATCTGGCTGAGGCAAGCATCGATGTGGTGGTGACCTCGCCTCCATACAACCTCGGCATCAAGTATGGAACGTACGATGACCGGATCAGTCGAGAGAAGTACCTGGACTGGCTTGAGGAATGGGCTGTCGAGGTATCGAGGGTGCTTGGCCGTGGCGGCTCCTTGTTTCTGAATATCGGAGGGAAGCCGAAGAATCCTTGGGGACCCATGGAGGCAGCCTTTCGTTTTCGTAAGCATTTCGAGCTTCAGAATACGATCCACTGGATTAAGTCCATTGCCATCGACAAGTCCGGCAACGGAGACGACCACGGGCTGACCCAAGACATAAACGTCGGCCACATAAAGCCGATCAACAGCCGGCGCTACGTGTCGGATGCTCACGAGTACGTATTCCACTTCACCAAGCACGGAGACGTGAATCTCGACCGGAAGGCCATAGGCGTCGCGTACAAACACAAATCGAACATCACGCGTTGGAAGTCCTCGGGGACCGACAGCCGATGCCGGGGAAACACGTGGTTTATTCCCTACAAGACAATTGTCTCCCGGGATCGTGAGCGTCCGCACCCCGCCTCCTTCCCTCCTCGACTGGCGGAGATGTGCATCAAGCTTCACGGTGTGTCGGAGGTCCGGACGGTAATGGACCCGTTCATGGGACTTGGGAATACCGCGGTGGCCTGCGTGGAATTGGGAAAGTCCTGCATTGGGTACGAGATTGACCCGGAGTATTGGTCGACGAGTTGCGAACAGGTGGGCGAGGCCATTCTCCGAAGGTATGGGCCTGGAGCCGACTCTTCCGGCGAGGTTTAGACTCGGTCCCCCCTTGCCCCGCAGGTTTGTAGGGAGCAATCCGGGGACACGATTCCGTGTTTTGCGAGGTCGCATGGGGCCGTTCGCAAAATCGGATCATGTCCCCGATTGCCGGCGGCCCCTATGGTTATACCATTAAACCGAGAGACCCGAGGGATAGGCTATTTGGCGACAGACCCTAATCGTCGAAATTGCCCTGAGGCCCCTTGTCTTTGTCGATGGAAGTCGCCCGCACGCGGAACTTTTCTTCAGTCCATTCAGCGGGATCCTCAATTCGGGAACCTTTAGGACCAAGATCGTACGAGCCTGCCTTAAGAATCGCGTCCACGGCAAGGGGAGCCGTGTCCGATCCGTTGAATACGTCGTTGATCAACAGGTAGACGAAATCCTCCACGCCCTTGACCATCCGTTCCCGTTCTTCACGGGGAAGCCCCAAGAGTTTGTTCTCGAAGGGACGGTTGAGCTTCTTGAAGTCCCCGCCCTTCCAACCCTGTTTGGCGGCATAGGCCTCCATTTCCCGCCACATTGCTTCATTGGGGCCTGCGTCCGGCAACTTGATGAAGTTCCCGTTTTCATCCAGAACGGCGTTCCCGTATTCGTTCACCTCTACTCCCCACGATACCATTTGCAGGGCGGTTGCCACGTTGGCCTTGGTCGTACGGGTCTGCCGGGCGATTTCCTTCAACCTGTCGAAACTGTTGCCCGAAGTTCCATGCTGCGCGCCGGAAACACCGTACGGTTCCAATGCGTTGTGGATCTGCGCGGTGAGGTTCACCTGAATGCCGGCTCCGTCCGCCTCGATGCCGTGCGTAGTGCCGTTGTTGAGAGCTATCCAATCGGGGAAGAGGCCGTGCGCGTTAAGTCCTTGAATGAGAAACAGTGCTTCCTCTTTGGTGGAAAGCCCTGCCTTTCCCTTGATCTCTCCCACCTCGGTCTCGTACCCGGCCCAGGAGGGCAAAAACCGGCTGAGTTCAAGGTTGGCCAGTAGGTTGTCCGCATCGGGCAGGTGCGACGCGTCAATTGCAATGGAGGTGATGCCGGCGTCAAACAGGCTGGGGATCTCCACCGCGGCGGCCGCCTTGTCTCCCTGACTCTTGATCCCATAGTGATCCGCATGGATTGCAACCGGAACCGTAATGCCCATCTCATTGCAAAGCGAATCGACCAGCCGGGCCATGTTCCATAGACTCACGTCACAATAGGCGTTGGCACCGCCCTCGGATTTTGCAATCTCTATCAGGATTGCCGCATTGGCACGCTGAGCCGCCCTCAGTGCTCCCCTGGCCGCAAATGAATTCCGGACGCTGGCCGCTATGGCAATGGATTTTCCTTTCGCATGAGCGGCCCGGTCGATAACCTTGCCGCTGACAATAAGCGCCCGGGAATTGGGAAACAGAGACGCCGTGTTGGGCGGACGGCCGATTTGGAGGGCCTTCTCATAATCACCCTTTGGAATACCGCTTTGTGCAGGCATGCACTTCCTCCCTATAAGATGATGAAATAGAATGTGCCACAAGTGCCCGAGAAAATGAAGTCCTCTGTCGCGTCCCCCGTTGACGGGGGGATGACGGGGGGCAGTCCGGCCGGGATGCTGCCGAGCGTTTTGAGGAATATGTTACCGCATTGGGGCCGCAGACGGCTAGTTGCGTGGATTTGTCCGGCCGGGGCCGCCCGCGACTTTTTCCGAAGCCCGGTTCCACTGCACTTGTGCCGGCGGGTACCCATAGGCCTTGACGATGGGAAGATCGTATTCAATGCTTCCCTTGCCGCGGGGAACGGTTTTCACCACGCACCGCAAAGCCCCGAAATGGAGTGGACGGAACGCGTCGGAATCCCGTAACGCATACCGTGTGCCGTCGAAGTCGAATTCCACCTTCTTGATCCACCACAACGTCCCATTGTGGATCTCCAATTTCAGGTACGGCGTACCGTCGTCTTCACGGAATCTGAGGTAGCCTGTGGCGAAAACCTTTTGCAGGTCCCTGCCGCTCAGGGATTCGTACGGAGGGGTGACGAAGGAACTTCTCAGCATCCAGGCTACAACACCCGTGGCCGCCACGAAGACCACGGCGATGACCGCTGCCGCCACATAGATTTCGTGGCGCCGCAATGCCTTGAAAAACCGCTTGGTCATTCCGCACTATCCTGCCGGCGGGGTACCGTCTGCATCTTCCCGGTTGCCGAATCGTACTTGTGGATCAGCGCACTTCCCGTGTAAAACGCGTGACCGGTAAAGGCAACCTTCTCCACTCCACGGGACTTCAGACTCAATACCACATTGGGAGGCACCAAGACCGATGTTCTCTCACCGTTGGGCGTGACCACATACACGTCGGTGCCGTTTCCCGTGACCTCCGTGTCGAAATAGCGATGCTCCCGGGAGAAGTACTTCTCCTGGGCCTGAGCGGCGAGCATGAGAACTTTTGCCGCCTGCTCGCTCATCCTGCGGTCCCGATAGGAATCGATCATAAAGAAGTATGTTCCCGAAAGAATGGCTATTACGGCGATCGCACACACCATTTCGACAACGGTGAATCCCGCGTTGGGTCCCGTACCTTTCACAAGAACCTCCCGGAGACAAAGATGCAACTTCTCAATAAGTCCGGGCCATTTCCCCCCTCTTATCCCCCCGCAAGCGGGGGGAAGCGCTCCCTCCCTGCTTGCGGGGAGGGTCGGGGAGGGGAAATCTTCGATCTCGCCCGGGGTTTTTGAGAAGTTACACAAAGATCTTCTCAATTCATGCGAAACGCTTCCGATCCGTCGCTCGCGACCGTTCCCGGTAATCGGAGTTCCGGGGAAGAAAACACACCGGTTTCGCTGCGACGAATGCCGCGAGAACATGGCTCGGCGAAAAGGCTTTCTCCCCGGTGCCCGGACCGGAGACCCCACACGCTTCCCGGGAAGCAGTGCGCGTCATAGTGATAGTCCAGTCGAAAAATAATGTCAAGAGGGAAGACGTGTAGAGTTAGATAGTTATGGTCCCTTTGTAAACACGAACCGCAGGTCCTGTCATAAATACTGAAGATTCAGGTGTTTTCCAGTCTATCAACAGGTCTCCACCCTTGAGGTGCACCGTGGATTCCGGATCCGCCATGCCCTTCAGGCGCGCAGCCACGGCTGCCGCACACGCCCCCGTCCCGCAGGCAAACGTCTCCCCGCTTCCCCGCTCCCAGACCCTCATGAGGATGTGGGAACGGTCAATGACCCGGATGAACTCCACGTTGGTCTTGGCCGGGAAGAGGGGGTGCTCTTCTATGGCGGGCCCGTACCGGGCGGGCAGGGCATCCGGATCGTCCGGGACGAAGATGACACAGTGGGGGTTTCCCATGGAAACCATGGTCGCGTTGAAAACACGGCCCTGGGCCTCTATCGGGTAGTCGACTATGGGCAGTGTGTCGGTATCGAGATTTACCGGAAGGAGCCGCGGCTCAAAGATGGGCCTGCCCATATCGACCCGGACGGTGTCGATTTTTCCGTCGGGACCCGGGAACATCTCGAGCACCTTGATTCCCGCGCCGGTCCGGACCCGGATTACCCTATCCGTGGTCAAGCCGTTGTCATAGGCGTATTTTGCGAGGCATCTGATGCCGTTGCCGCACATTTCCGCAACAGATCCGTCCGAGTTGACGTAGTCCATACAAAAATCGGCGGATTCGTCGGAGCGTAAGGCAATAACACCGTCTGCACCGACTCCGGTTCTTCGGTTGCAGATTCCGGTCACCTGATCCGGGGTAAGCTTCAGCGAACCAAACAAGTCGTGGAACACCACAAAATCGTTTAGTGTTCCGTGCATCTTCTGAAATTTGATTTCCATTGCTCGAGGGTATATTCTTTTTGTCGTTATGGCAATCCCAAATCAGCCGCGGCATGGGAACCCGGCGCCGGTCCTGTTGCGAACGACCCGACGTCGTTGGGATAACCGGTCGGTTGCGGAGGCATCTCTCACCCTAATACCATGAAATACCTGCTGGTTTTTGTCATTATCATCTCTTTGTGGAGTCTGGCGGATCAATTCTTCCGTAAGTCGGGGACATCCGAAGGGCCGGGTTCATTCCTCGACAATCTCAAAGAGATGGGGCGGAACCTTCATGTCATGATGGGAATACTTGCGGTCATCATCATCGTGTTGTTCGCGGCGCGGCTGCTCTTCAAGGGCCTCGAGTCCCCATAATCGGGAGCAAGATGCGTGAGGCGCCGGCAAACAAGTATGGCGGGTGCTTGCAGGATGAGGGGGGGGAGCGCTGCGGGTCGTTAAGACCGGCACGCGTTCATGGAAAGCGTCAGTCAAACGACCCGGTGAGAATCTTGGTGAGCTCGACCGTGTCCAGCCATTCCGAAGTGTCCTGATTGCACCGGGGGCACCTATCGAAATTCCGGTCGGCGGAAAATCCACAGTAAGGGCAGGTGGTAACGTCACTGGTTCTTGGGGTTCCCAGTTGACGCACCGCCCTCTTGTCAAAGTATGCCTGGGTTGCCAGTTTCGCTTCGACGAGCTTGGAGAATAGGGCCTGCAGGCCCTGGAACGACAAACCGTACTTCTCCATTACTTCCGCATCAGTCGAACCGTTCTTGAGGTCTTGCATGATGGCTTTAGCGTTGATCTTCATGGGATGCTTCTGTACGGGCACTGCATGCAAAAAGTCTTTTCTCTTCTGCCGTTATTCCCGGTGCCGTCTTAAACCACTTCCAATGCGCATGCCATTGAGACGCCGCCGCCGCCGCAGAGGGTGGCGAGACCGAGAGTCTTGTTCCTCTTCTTCAGTGCGTGGATCAGAGATACCATAATGCGGGCTCCGGTGCACCCCACCGGATGTCCTAGTCCGATCCCCGATCCGTTCACGTTCGTAATCTCCCGGTTGAGTTTCAGTTCGCGTTCACAGCCGATATATTGGGCGGCAAAGGCTTCGTTGAGTTCGATCAGTTCAAAATCGTCGAGAGCGTACCCCGAACGCTTCAACAAACTATTCACCGCGGGAACGGGGCTTAAACCCATCACCGCAGGGTCGCACGCTCCCATTCCGACAGCCTTAATCTTGGCCATTGGAGTGAGACCGTGGCTCTTGGCCCTCTCTTCGGACATGATTACCATGGCTGCCGACCCGTCGTTGATACCACTGGCATTGCCGGCAGTGACCGTTCCGTTCTTGGAGAAGAACGCCGGCTTGAGTTTCGCCAGAGCCTCCTTGGTGAGGCCGGGACGAAAATGCTCGTCCTTGTCGAAGATCTTGGGGGCGCCTTTGCGTTGGGGCACGTGAATCGGGACGATCTCATCGGCAAAGGAGCCGTCGTTGGAAGCCCGCTCGACATTGTTATGACTGCGCAGTGCCACCTCATCCTGTTCTTCTCTGGTTATGCCGCATTTCAGTGCGACGAATTCGGCCGTGTGACCCATAATGTAGGGTTTCCCCCTGAAAAACTCCACCGGTCCGTCGTCGGGGTAGGGCAACAGATGGGATCCGCAATGAAGACCCGTAGTCATCGCATCGGTGATCGTGTCATTTCCCATTCGTGCTCCCCATCGGGCCCTTTCCAACGTAAACGGTACGCCGGACATGTGCTCGACGCCGCCCGCAAGAACCACATCGGCTGCGCCCGCCCGAATCATGGCGGCACCGGAGAGGGTCGCCTCCATCCCGGATATGCAAACCCGGTTGATCGTAACTGCGGGTATGCTTTCCGGAACTCCCGCCATCAGCGCGCCGATGCGGGTAACGTTCATGGCATCGGTAGGATTGAGACAGCACCCGAATCGAACATCATCAATTGAGTCCACGGGGATTCCCGCCCTTTCGACCGCCGCTTTCATAGATACGGAGGCAATAACAGCAGCGTGCACATCCCTCAGGGTTCCCCCAAAGGTCCCAATCGCCGTACGGCATGCCGAAACGATGACCACGTCGTTCATGGATCAACTCCTTAACAGGCCGGTCGGCGCGGTCCCTTTGTGCCGCTTACTGCCGCCGTGCCAAACTTCTTTCGATTCATGTGGGATATTCCGTTTCACAAATTCGGTCTCAGATTCCGATCCGCCGATATTAGCACGCTTTGTTCACCATAAGAAATGTCGAAAATGTCGTTGCGAGGAGCGGAGGGACCGAGCGGTCCCTGCAGATCGGCACTAAATCGCCGTAATTGCAAAACTGAAACGCACTCGAACCCGGGTGCCGCGTTTTTCCGTCTTGGGTGTATCGGGAAACAACAAATCACCCCCCTAACCCACCAATTTCTTGGGGGGGGGAATCGGTCCCGCCCCCCCTTCCATGGATAAGGAGATCGGGGGGGACCTTGGGCCCCGGCAGCCGGGCCTCTCAAGATTTGATCAAAAACACGCTGCGCCCTCTCTCCCCGGCTTTGGTAAACCGGCCGGTCACGCGTAACCCGGTTCCGTTTCCCAACAAGCATATCGTCGAGCACCGAGCGTGAACGAACGTACGACGACACCCGAGGGGAGCCCCTCGTCGAAAGCCGACACCCCCCTGGGGCCCCATGCACGCACGCCTAGCGAATAATCGCGCCTTCTTCCAGCGTCAACTTCTTCTCGAAGTCTTCCCAGAAGACCTCCTCGGTCTTGCGCCAGTCGGAACCAAACTTCTTGTTGAAGAGCGTCCCCACCTGGTCCAAGGCTTTTGACCAGACTGAATGGTAGTTGAGCTTGAGGACATCCTCCAAGAAGGGGACCAGGGACCCCAGCTTCTCCTTGGGCAAATAGGCGCGCGCTCCGAGCTCGATGGACTTCTTGAGCGCTTCCGGGGTGAAGGCATGCGCGGTCAGCATGACTACGGGAAAGCCGGCACTGTCTGCGATTTGGAGTAAATCGAACCCGCGGACACCCATGATGTCGAGAATCACCAAATCATAAGTGTAAGATACGAGGTACTGCTGGGCCTGTTCGAAGGTCGTTGAGGTATGCAAAGTGACGTTGGCGTACTCTGAAAGCTCTTCCTCAATGATGTCCAGGACGTCTTCTTCGTCATCGACTGCCAGGATCAGCTTATCTTGTAAGATTTTGGAACTCTCCATAGGTTTTCCTCTATCACCAGGGCATGGCCGCGCCGGATGCCCCATTATTGTTGGTTGAGCGTAGGAGCAATCTCCTCACCGATTAAGTGACCACCGAGCCTCCGTGCCGGTAGATGGGAGCCCGCTCTTTCCGCTCCAGTGAATCGCCTTCTCCCACAGAGCCACGGTCACCGGTCCATACTCATGCTTACCTGTGAAGACGCGTGAAGTCAACTCTTTACAAAACGTAATCCGTAGTCCGACAGACCGTTTTTCGGCGATCTCAACGATTTTCACAACATAGCAGTCCAAAAAAAGTAATGGCGAAATCATGGCGGAAGCAGGGGAGTGTGGTCGGTTCGCGAATACACCCAATCAACTCGTTTCCGACTTGTGGTATAGTCTCTCTCGGGATGTGCGGGGAACCGCGCTGACCGCTCCCGGAACAAGTCCAAAGCTTGACCAATACTTCTTGAGCGAACCGAGGTCCACATGACCGTACGGAGATACGTAGTGATTCCCCCCATGGAGGGGGGACTGGAGGAACTGAGGGAAATAGCGGGAAACCTGTGGTATTCCTGGAACATGGAGGCTGTGGAACTCTTCGACCATCTGGATGAGCAAGTCTGGCAGGACACCAATCACAACCCGCTGCAGACTCTCGTAAGACTTTCACGGCAGAGGCTCGATGAAATCCGCTCCGATGAAGGCTATCAGGAACACGCGGCACGGGTTCGGCACAAATTCGCATCGTATGTCAAACGCACCAGGCCATATGATTTCGGCCTCGAACACCCGGTCGACTTTACAACAGCGTACTTTTCTTTGGAATTTGGATTGACCGAGTCGCTGCCGATTTATTCGGGAGGCCTCGGGCTCCTGGCCGGGGACCACCTCAAATCAGCCAGCGATCTCAGTTTGCCGCTCGTCGGAATCGGGTTGATGTACCAGGAGGGCTATTTTCGGCAGAGGCTGTCCCGGGAAGGGTGGCAACAGGAATACTACCCGCGGACGGAGTTTGACACGCTTCCTGTGGAAAGACAAACCGATCCGGAGGGCGCAACGCTTCTTGTGGAAGTTGATCTCGCAGGCGAGAGGCTTCTGTTCAGGATTCTCAAGGTCAACGTCGGCCGCGTCGCACTCTACTTGCTCGACGCGGATATTCCCGAGAATCCTCCGCACCTGAGGGCGACCACCGCCAGACTTTACGGCGGAGACGAGGAGATGCGCATCCGGCAGGAGATTCTTCTGGGAATGGGGGGCTGTAGGGCTCTAAACGCGATGGGCATCCGCCCGTCCGTGTATCACCTCAACGAAGGCCATGCCGCATTCGCCCTCCTGGAGAGGGTTCGCCATTATGTCGAGGATGAGAAGCTTTCACTGGAAGAGGCGCGTCAGATGGCCGCAAGCGAAAGTGTCCTGACCATACATACCCCGGTACCCGCGGGAAACGATGTATTCGAGCGCGGGCTCATGGAGAAGTACTTCGGTCGGTTCATCTCAAAGATGGGGGTGGACTTCGAGACCTTTCTCAGTTTGGGACGCAAGCATCCTGAAGACCGTCTTGAAGGTTTCTGCATGACGGTATTGGGCCTCAGACTGAGTTGCGGGACAAACGGCGTGAGCCGGCTTCACGGCAAAGTCGCCCGTGACATGTGGCACGAAGTGTGGCGGACGGCCGACAACGAAGACGTGCCGATCGGCTCCATCACCAACGGGGTTCACATTCCGTCATATATTTCCCGGGATCTCAACAGGCTCTATGATCGGTATCTGGAACCGGGATGGACGGAGGATCCGGACAGCAGCAAGATTTGGCAACGGGCCGCCAAGATTCCCGACACGGAATTGTGGCGGAACCACGAGCGATGCCGCGGGCGGCTCGTGTACTTTGCCCGGCGCCGTCTGGTGAACCAGCTTGAAGCCCGCGGGGCTTCAAACCGTGAGATTGACGCCGCCAAAGAAGTCCTCGACCCGGAGGCGCTTACCATATGTTTCGGAAGACGTTTCGCCACCTACAAAAGGGCAAACCTTCTCTTTCGGGACCCTGAGACCCTTGCGCGTATTGTGTCAAGTTCCGAGCGGCCCCTGCAGCTGATTTTTGCAGGAAAGGCCCACCCCAGGGACAATAACGGTAAGGAAATTATCCGGCAAATCCTTCAATCTATCAGACAAGAGCCGTTCAGGAATCGGATCGTCTTCATCGAGGATTACGACATCAATGTGGCCAGGTACATGGTTCAAGGTGCCGATGTCTGGCTGAACACACCGAGAAGACCTCTGGAAGCATGCGGCACTTCGGGAATGAAGGCGGCCGGCAACGGGGCACTGAACCTCAGCGTGCTCGACGGTTGGTGGGACGAAGCCTATGAGGGAGACAATGGATGGGCCATAGGATGGAGGGAGGAATACGATAACCCCGAACATCAGGACGAAATTGAGAGCCGCGCCTTGTACGATATTCTGGAGGAGAGCGTCAAACCGTTGTTCTACGATCGCGGAGTGGACGAAATGCCCAGGAATTGGATCAGGATGATGAAACGGTCGATACAGACAATCTGTCCTCAGTTCAATTCTTTGAGAATGGTATCCGACTATGTCCAGTCCGCGTACGTGCCGTCGGCCCACAACTCGTCCGATCTCAGACGCGACGACTACGCAGGGTTGAGACGGATGGTCCGGTGGCAGAAGTCTATTCGTGAGGATTGGGACAAGATCTCAGTGCGCGCCGTCATGGTCCGGAACGAAGAGCAGGCGGTGAAGGGGAGAGACATCGAGGTTGTTGTCGCCATGGACACGGCAGGGCACGCCCCCGGGGAATTCAGCGTGGAATTGCTTCATGGTCCGTTGGATCTCAAAGACGATTTCAAGGTCCGGTACGTAACCCCGCTCAAGCCAAGTCTCCGTCCTCCGGATGCCGACGGAGACGTCGAGTTTTCAGGGCGTATTCCCCTCGCTCACTCCGGTCTGTACGGATACGGCGTCAGGGTTACCCCTTATCACGGAAATCTCCCATTGTCGCAAGTGTTTGATTTGGTGCACCGTGGATAATCAATGATGTCGGGGCCTCATCGTCGGGGTGGGGAGACTTTTCCGATGAATCCGCGCGGCGGAGCGGCGGGGGCGTTCTCAGGATAGATCAACCCAATGGGGAGCTGAAAGCGGCCCGGGTCCATACCGGGCGCTTGAGGGCCTTGATAATAACCGTTCACGTCCCATCCCCAAAGGGGGTGGGACCACGCTCCAATGTGTTCGGGCGTGCTCCGGAAACCGTGAAGCCCCTTCATCCTGGTCCAAGGAGTGTTATCCAGGTACATCCGTCCGCCGTATCCGTGAGGAAGCCACGAAATGGTTGCCGGGGCCTGAGGCATCAACGGATCGGCCGAGCAGATGCCGGACACGGTAAGAATTGCGGAAAGCAATGCAGCGAGCAGCAGAATTCGGGTCATGAGGCCTCCTAAGCTTCCATTTGTAGGGAAATCACTGCAAATTATGCTGAATTCTACCAAGGTGGTGTGGCAATTGTCAAGAAATTAAATGAAAGGAATGGCTCAACGGCTTGCAATCAGCGCAATTCAATCAACCGTCAGGCTCGGAAGAGTGATCGGGGCAGGATAAGGCATCCGTTACGCTGTGGACGATCCGTTCCGTGAGTTCCTCTAGAGGGAGGGTAGACCGCACTCCCGCGGCGTTCTTGTGGCCGCCTCCGCCAAGTCTTGCCGCAATGTCTGCAACGTCCAATCGGCCCTTGGAGCGGAGGCTCGCCCGACAGACTTCCTCGGAGACCTGAGTGAGAAGCACTCCGACCTCTACCCCGGAGATTTCGCGCAAACGGTTGACCAGGTCTTCCGACTCGGACATGGAGGCTCCCAATTGCTTGAAATCATCCTCGTAGAACGTGCTCATGACCAGGCGTCCTTCGAGAAGGATCCGGACCCGTTCGAGCAGGAGCCGTTCCAGTCCGAGGCGACGCAAGGGATACTCCTCATATATATGGCGGGTTACGTCGTAGGAGTCGAATCCGGATTCGAGGATTTGCCCGGCGAGATGCAACGTATTGCTGTTGACCCCGGAGTACCGAAAACAACCGGTGTCGGTGATCAACCCCGTGTAGAGGCATTTGCCCACATCCGAGGACGGCGCGTACCCGGCGCTCCGGAGTATCTTGAAGACCAATTCCGCGGTGGAAGTGGCCGAAGGGTCTATGAGATTGATATCTCCGAATCCGTTATTGGTAGGATGGTGATCGACGTTGATCAGCGCGGCGACGGAACGTATGGCCTCCACATCCGCGCTGATACGCGCCCGGGACGCGACGTCCAGCGAAACGATCCAATTGGGTTCGAGGTCGAGAGACTCTACCGAGGTGAGGACACGGTCTCTGCCGGGAAGGAAGGCGTAGCGCTCGGGGAATGAATCCTTGAGGAGAGGCCGCGATCTCTTTCCCATTTCGCGAAGAGCCAAGTCCATTCCCAGCATTGAGCCCAAGGCGTCCCCGTCGGGATTGACGTGGGTCACGATGAGAAAGCCGTCTTCTCGCTTCAGGATGTCCGCGATATCATTCGTCATGGGAATCCGGCAGGTCCAACTCCTTGAGAATCTGGTTGATGCGCAGGGAATGGTCAAAAGCGGTGTCGTAGAAGAAAGTGAGTTCGGGGACGTACCTCAGATCGAGTTCCCTTCCCAGTTCGCGGCGTATGAAACCCTGAGCCGACTCCAAACCTCGCTTATGATCTTCCGCCTTGCCGTCCGTGAGGCTGCCGAAATATACGGCGGCGGTCTTCAGGTCCGCGCTCAAGCGGACATCCGTAATGGTCACCCCCAGGACTCTGGGATCCTTAATCCTGCGGACTACGAGGTCTGCAACAACCTCACGAATAAGTCCCGCAACTCGATCTTTTCTAAATTTGGGCATGACAAGATTTTCGGCGCAGTTCACGGCCGGCCGTTCTTGAATCAATGAGGAGCGGCATCAGTAGTGAACTATCTCGACGTTATACTCGGTTACTTCTGCAAGGTGCAGCTTTTCAACATAGTCGACAACCGACTCCAACATCCGGTGAGCCATGCCCGATTCGTTGGTCACGAAGGCATAGCCGAGCGAGCACCGTTGCCATTTGTCCTGGTCGCCGATTTCCGCGATGGACACGTCAAACTTGCTCCGCACTTTCCCAAGGATGCTCTTCACTACGCGCCGCTTGTCCTTAAGCGAACTCGACTCGTGAATCATGAGACGTATGAAGCCGACTCCAACTACCATAGTCCTTGCGTACAACCTCTCATGGATCGGGACGGCGGATTGAAGCATGACGAACGTCCCATAAACCCGGCTGTACTATCAGAGACCCGGGAGACACCTGTGTGACGCCCATCACATGAGCACGGCCTTTTCCTGTTCAATGATGAACGCCTCGATTACGTCGCCGACTTTAACATCCCGGTAATTCTCCACGATAATGCCGCATTCATAGCCTTCCAGCGCTTCCTTCACGTCGTCCTTAAATCGCTTCATGGAGAGGATCTTTCCCGTATAGATGACCGCGTCGTCTCTCAATAACCGCACGTGATTCGACCGTTCGATCTTTCCGGAGGTTACGTAACAACCGGCAATGACCCCGACTCGGGCCACGCTGAAGGTCTGCCGCACTTCGGCTCTGCCCACCACGGTCTCTTTCTCGATTGGAGCCAGAAGGCCGGTCATGGCCTTACGGACGTCCTCTATGGCCTCATAGATCACCGTGTAAAGCCTTAACTCCACGCCTTCCTGCTCGGCAACCTGGACGGTTTTCGGCGCAGGCCGGACGTTGAACCCTATAATGTGCGCATCCGATGCGCTGGCAAGCATGACGTCCGACTCAGTAATTCCCCCAACTCCGCTGTGGATGACCTTGACCTTGACCTGTTGGGCGGGAATGCCGAGAAGAGCCTCTTTGAGGGCCTCGGCCGACCCCTGAACATCCGCCTTGATGATGACGTTGTATTCCAGGATCTCCTGTTCCTTCATTCGAGCCAGCAGTTCTTCGATGGTAGCCGGAGCGGCCTCCGCAGCGTCATGCTCCCGTTGTTTCTGCAAGCGGTGCGCGCCGATTTGTTTGGCAACCTTCCCCTCATCGACGACGATGAACTGCTCGCCTGCCTCGGGAACTCCGGAGAATCCATGGATCTCTACGGGGGTAGCCGGTCCCGCCTCAGTCACGACTTTCCCCTCATGGTCAAGCATGGCACGCACTTTGCCGTAATGGGTCCCGGCCACGAACGGATCACCCAGTCGAAGCGTACCTTCTCCCACCAGCACGGTGGCAACCGGCCCCTTGCCTTTATCGAGGCGAGCCTCCACAACCGTCCCGAGGGCCTTCTTATCGGGATTTGCCCTGAGTTCCATTATCTCGGCCTGGAGAAGAATTGTATCGAGGAACTCATCCATCCCTTCGCCGGTTTTCGCACTGACATACGTGAAGAGGGTGTCGCCTCCCCACGATTCGGGAATAAGCTCGTGTTCGCTCAGCTCCCTGAGTACGCGGTCCCTGTCGGCTTCCGGCTTGTCGATCTTGTTCACGGCCACCATGATCGGCACCTTGGCCGCCCGGGCATGGTTAATGGCTTCCCGTGTCTGTTCCATTACTCCGTCGTCCGCCGCCACCACCAGCACCACGAAGTCGGTCACATTGGCGCCGCGCGCCCTCATGGCGGTAAAAGCCTCGTGTCCCGGAGTATCGAGGAAGACGACTTCCCCTCTATCCAGTTTGAGTTTGTATGCCCCTATGTGCTGAGTGATTCCACCGGCCTCTTGGTCCGTAACGTGGGTGGACCTTACCGCGTCCAAGATGGATGTCTTCCCGTGATCCACATGGCCCATAACCGTTATAACGGGAGGTCTGGAAACGAGATTCTCCTCGGTGTCCTTAACCACGGTGGGCAGCATGTCCGTCTCAGCCCGTTCCGTCGGCTCGGCTTCGAACCCGAATTCGGTGGCAACGATGGTAGCCGTTTCATAATCGACGCCCTCGTTAATGGATGCGGTTACCCCCAATGCCAGCAGGTGCTGTATCACCTCGGCCGATTTGACACTCATCTTGTGAGCGAGGTTGGCAACGGATACGAGCTCGGGAATCTTCATCCGCCGCTTACTCGCCTTCGGGACGGTGAGGGCAGGTTTGCGCTGCTTGGGCCGTTTTCCACGGAGTCGGAGCCGTCCGCGCCCTTGCCGGTCGCCGTAGAGATCGGTGCCGAGAACGACTTCCTTGCGGCGCCGAACCTTCAGCTTGGTTTCGTCCACCCGTTCCTCAACCTGGTCCTTGGTCTTCTTGTCTTTCTTTTTCCGTTTCCGCTTGTCTTCATCTTCCACGGAGACGGGGACTATTGGAGCGGGAGTTTGGACTTCCACCGCCGGCCTGGGACGCATCCTGGGAGGCTCGGGCACCGGTCTGGGCTTTTCCGGTTCTCGTGCAACTTCCTTCTTCGGCGGAAGTTCGACTCTGCCGATTATCTGAGCCGGCTGCATCTTCTTCTCCTTGCGTTTCCTCTTCTTGGCCGGTCTTTCATCGGCATGCTTGTCTTCTTGCTCCGCTTCGGGACTCACCTCTTCGGCTCCGGCATCCATCGGCTCCAATTCCTCTTCGGCGGGCAGGGATTCGACCTCTGAAGATTCTGCATAGGGTTGCGGCTGTTTCGGCACGGCAGGGCGAGACTTCTCCGCTTTAGCCTCAGGCGCGTCATCGCCGCCAAATGAGGCGGCTTCGAGCCGAACCCCCTCTCCCAAGGGCTCCGACGGCTGATCTGGATAATCACTCTCATTCGGGGCGGCATCAAATCCGTGTCCGGGCGGGGCCGACTTGACTTGGGCGGAATGAGGCTTGGGGGGCATCTCGATAATGCGCGCGGGTTCGATCTTTCTAGGTTTCTTCTTGGGTCTTTTCGGCCCTTCAGCCTTTTCGGATTGAAGCCTCTCGGCCGGCACAGCTTCTCCCCTTTGCCGTGGCGCCGTTTCAATCCCGGCTTCGTCCTCTTCTTCGGGCTGAAGTTCCATTGAAGGTTCCGGAGGAGGACGGTCCTTTGCCATTGAAGGCTTCTTCTTCATCCTCCGTCTGATAACGGTGGGTTTTATCCGCTTCTCATCAACCTCTCGTTGAGGCAGTGCGGTTACAAGCCGAGCGCGCAACGCCACGGGATCATCCGTCTCCAGATGGCTCTCGGGGCCTTCGACTTCGTACCCCATGGTTACCAATTGTCTCAACAGATCTTCGTTTTTGACCTTTAAGTCACGGGCTAGGTCATCAACGGTCATCAACGCCATCCGGTTACCCCTTTTCGTCGAATCCTCTCAGCAACCCCTCTTTGGAGGGAGGATAAGCAATGTTCCGGCGAAATGCCCTCGCCAGGCTTCCCTTTTTCAAGGCCGCTTCCACGCACGGTTCACAACGGCATACGTAGCATCCTCTCCCGGGTAGGGTCCGTTGTCTCGAATCACGTACGACCGTACCGCCGACCGCCTTCAGGCGGATCATCGAATGGGAGGGGTGCTTTGCACCGCATCCGATGCACGTGCGAATTGGTACGTGTTTCTTCTTCATACCAGTAGGCGGATCTAATTCCCCGGAATTTGCACGGTTCACGCCGATCCGGCCTGCGAGTCCCGGGTGTCGTCCGAGTCCGTAACCTGTTCGGCCGCAGTTTCCCCTGCAGCAGACCGTTGGTCCTGATCCTCGTCTTCCTCGACCACGCCGGTTTCTCCATCCTCGCCCGGCTCTCCATCACCCGTGGAGGCTCCAGCCTCTTCCGGGAACTCATCTTCTTCATCCGAAGCGGTTTCCCGGTCCTCGGAGGAGGCTTCAGTGTTCTCCCCGTCTTCCCCCTCCGTATCCGACACGGTCTGATCTTCCTCGTCAGGGGACGGACCTTCCGGAGTCTTCTCCGGCCCGCGCTCTTCCTCCCGCGGCTTCGGTTCAGGCGGGTTTGCAAGATAACGCAGAGCTCCGTGCAGAAGCGTCAAGCCTCTCTCTTCGGTGATCCCCATGAAGCTCGTCAGTTCGGCCAATGTGGCCTTTGCAATGTCCTCGGGATTTCTATATCCGTTGTCGAACAGAATAGTGGCTGTTTCTTCGTCCATTCCCTCTACGGCCAAGAGTCTCTCGAAAGATTCTCCCGTGATCTTCTCTTCCTTCGATTCACTTCTCACGTCGATCTTCCAGCCGGTGAGCTTGGCCGCCAGACGCACGTTCTGCCCCTTCTTGCCGATGGCCAGCGAGAGTTGATCGTCGGCGACGATAACCTCCATGGTATTGGTATCCTGATCGATGATGACCTTGGATATTTCGGCGGGCTGTAAGGCATTGCACACGAAGTGGGCTGCGTCGTCGTTCCATGGGATAATGTCGATCTTCTCACCCCGTAGTTCCTGGACTACGGCTTGTACGCGCGACCCCTTCATGCCTACGCATGCCCCCACCGGATCCACGTCGGCGTCCGAGGAACGCACCCCGATCTTCGCCCGCTGTCCCGGTTCACGTGCGGCACACATGATCCGTACGACGCCTTCGGCAATTTCGGGAACCTCTTGCTCAAAGAGCTTGACCAGAAATCCGGCATTGGAACGTGAGAGAAGGATCTGGGGGTCCTTCTGAGTACGTTTAACGTCATAGATCAAGGCGCGGATTCTGTCTCCCTGACGATAATTTTCACGGGGAATCTGCTCGCCGAAGGGAAGTACCGCCTCCCCCCGTCCAATGTTGACGACGATGTTCCGCTTCTCGAACCGCTGCACCATGCCTGTGATCACGTCGCCCTTACGGTCTTTGTACTCGGCGTAGAGGTTTTCCCGTTCCGCGTCCTTGACCTTCTGGATGATGACTTGCTTTGCGGTTTGAGCCGCAATGCGCCCAAAGCTCTCCGTTTCCATCTTGACACCGAGCTGATCGCCGACTTCCGCCTCGGGATCCAACTCTCGCCGCGCCGTATCCAGGTCGATCTCAACCGTGGAGTCTTCAACAACGTCCACTACGTCCTTGAACAAGAATACTTCCACTTCCCCCGTCTCATCACTGTATTGGGCTTCAAGCTCCACCCGGTTGCCGTATTTCTTCCGTGCCGCCGAGACCAAAGCCGCTTCCAACGCTTCAACCAGCGTGTCTCTCGCTATTCCCTTTTCCTTTGCGACTTGATCTATCATTCGATTCAGACTGCCCATCGTCAAACCCCCGTCCTCACGGTTCCTCTTCGCAAGTCTTGCCGAAAATAATCTCCGTCCGGCAGATCGAGCCGGGCTCGTTCAAGGTCGTCCGGGCTGATCTCTACCCGTTTCCCGTCAACATCCACAATAATCTTGGAATTCTCCATGCCCATCAACGTTCCGGCGAAATTCCGTCTTCCCTCCAACTTGCGATGAGTCTTTATGCGGACCGGTGAACCGGCAAACATTTGGAAATCTTTTTCCTTCCGGATTGCGCGGTTAATACCTGGAGAAGAAACCTCAAGGTTGTAAGGGTGTTTTATGGGATCCTCCATGTCCAGAAGCGCCCCGACCTGCCGGCTGATCCGTGCGCAGAGGTCGAGGGTCACGCCGTCGGATGCGTCGATATATAACCGTAAAACCCACCTGCCTCCCTCGGGCTTAAACTCGAGATCGACCAATTCGATGCCGTCGGGTTCCAGCACGGGCTCTATGATCGTCCATAGGGACGATGCCAATTCGTTGTCCATATTGCTGCGCCGTTTCGAGGGGGATCTCCCTCCTATTGACCATACAAAAAAACCCGGGATCGACAACCCGGGTGGCCTTAACCACTCACTGGAGCGGGCAACGGGGCTCGAACCCGCGACATCAAGCTTGGGAAGCTTGCACTCTACCAACTGAGCTATGCCCGCACCACTTCAAATGTAACAACCGGCTTCATGGATGTCAAGCAGTTTCAAGCTATCCCCGGCGGCCCGGTGAAACGATTTTCCCGGAACCAAGCAAAGCCGGGACAAACTCGTGTCCATCCACGGTCGCGGCGCCTCCTCCTAGCCCTACTAGAGCGTCTTATCATTGAGAGTAATCTCAGACCGTTCGCGTAATTGCCTCACCCATCCCTTGAGAAAATCCGTCCTGCGGACTTCCAAAATCCAATTCTCGAAGGAACCGGCTTCCTTGTCGTACTGAGCTTCGCTTGCTTGCTCGATTCTCGACAGCCTCACCACGGCCACCCCCTTGGACACCGGGAGCGGCTGCGGGAAGAGTGGCTGAGCAGGGGACATGGCCGTCAGGGCTTCACTCACTATCAGTGAGTTGCCCAGCTCGGGCACGAGACCGGTTGTCCTGGACACGGGATCCAGATCCGTCCATTCAAGCCCGAAATCTTGAGCCACCTCTTTGGGATCGCTCGATTTGTTCTCCAGGGCTTTGATTATCTCACCGGCCTTTTTGTCGGCGGTTTCCAGAGCGAGTTGTTTCAAGTAGTCCTTTTCAACCGAGCTCCGGACTTCGTCGAGGTTTGGAAAGCGCTCGTCGGTTCTCTCCTGCAACTGCGCAACGACGTAGTCGTCACCGGCTTTCATAAGCTTTGATATTTCACCGGATTTAAGCTGAAATACTTCGTCCATGATCTTGGGGTCGGCTCCCGCGTCCGGTATCCCGCCGTTCCTTGTGATGAATTCGTGCTTGCGCACGGTCAGCCCAAACTTGCCGGCTTGCTTATCCAGGTCTTCGGCCCGGTAAACCTGTTCGTAGAATTTCTGGGCCGTCTCGATTACCCGGCTTCGCGCCAGTTGTTCCCCGAGCTTGGCCGCAATTTTTTCCTTTACGATTTCAAAGTCCAGCTTCTTCTCGGGTATATTCTCGTCTACACGGATGAGATGATAGCCGTCGTCTGCGGGCAGCGGTTCGGAGACCTTTCCCACTTCGAGCTTGAACGTCGCTTCCTCCAACTTAGGATCCATGGTTCCTTTGGAAAAAAAGCCCATAAGGCCGCCCTTGTCCGCACTGGTCTCGTCCTCGGACGCCTCCTTGGCAACCGCTTCGAAGGACTCGCCCCCCTTGATTCGGGCAAGCAAATCCTCCGCCTTCTTGTGCGCAGTCTCCTTCTTCTCCTCGTCGGCTCCTTCGGGGAACTTGAGGAGGATGTGCCTCACCTTGACCCGCCGGGACTCTTCGAATTCGTTCGGATGAGCGTCGTAGTAGGCGCGCAGTTGGTCGTCGGGTATTTCGATCTTCTTGGCAAGATCCCTCCACGAAACCACCACCAGCTTGAGAGTCACGGCAGCCGGCAATTCGTACTTGGAGCGATTTTTCCTAAAATACGTCTCAATGGCCTCGGCGGCAGGTCGGCCGGTTTCCTCCACGGGTTTGACCAGAAGCATGGAAAGAACCAGCTTGTCATTCTGAAAGTGCCAGAGGCGCTTGATCTCGTCGGGATCGGTCTCGACGCCGTCGGTCAACAACCGGATCAGTTGACCCGATAGAATCCGCCGCCGCTCGGAATCCTCAAAAAAGGCCGGCGTGAGCTTTATTGATTCGAGGTACGCCATATACAGGCGGCTGTCGAAAGCCCCATTGCGCTGAAAGCCGGGGTTGGATTGAATGTCACGTAACAAATCTTCGTCGGTGACGAACATTCCGAGCCTTTGAGCCTCCTGCATGAGGAGCAGTTGGTCGACCATGCCCTCGAGAACCTTTTGCTTGAGATTCAGCTTTTCAAGTAGTTCCGAGGGGACGGCTCCTTTGAACCGGAGCTTCATCTTGGCCAATTCGCTTTCATATACGTTGTAGAACAGGCTCTTGCTGATGATGGTGCCGTTCACGTCCGCCGCATAGTTTTGCGTTTGGTCTCCGGGCCCCGACCAACCGTACCAGAAAATGAAAACAACGATAATTCCGCCCAGCGCAACCTTTATGAGCCAGGACCGGGCGTGTTTCCTCATAAGATCGAGCACGATCCTCTCCTTTCAATCCAGACCAAGGTCGATGCGGGATCATAAGAATTTGGCGCCTTATTGTCAATGACTCTTCACTCCGGGTTTCCCGGGCGAAGCGGCGGGGGCCCGGTCAAGATCGAAGACTCCGGCCTTGGTTGGGCCGTCGGGGAGTTGCTTGACGGCAAAAAGGACCGTCTTCGGGCGAATTGCCGCAGGGCCTTCGCCAAAGGCAAAGGCGATTCGTAAGAGCGAGTGACAATCGAGCTTGATCGGTGCGGACAGTTCTGCTAAATTCCATTAGATTTCTTTCAAAGCCAACCGTGTTCGCGGGAAAATTCTCATGTTTCTTGATTCGGTCTTCGGCATCTTCTCCAACGACATGGCCATCGACCTCGGTACTGCCAACACCTTGGTGTACGTGCGGGGTCGAGGAGTGGTTCTCTCCGAGCCTTCGGTGGTCGCGGTCAAGACGGATTTGAAGCGCGGTCCGAGAATCGTCGCGGTGGGAACGGATGCCAAGAAGATGCTTGGACGTACGCCGGACAACATCAAGGCGATTCGGCCCATGAAAGACGGCGTTATAGCGGATTTCGAAGTGACCGAGGCCATGCTCAAGCACTTCATCTTCAAGATCCACCGCAGGAGGTTTCTCGTCAAGCCGAGGATAGTGGTGTGCATCCCTTCCGGTGTAACCCAGGTGGAGATGCGGGCTGTTCAAGAGGCAGCTGAAAGCGCGGGGGCACGTGAGGTCTATCTGGTGGAAGAGCCCATAGCTGCGGCCATAGGGGCAAATCTCCCGATTACGGAACCGACGAGCAGCATGATTGTCGATATTGGGGGAGGAACCACCGAGGTGGCCGTCATCTCCATGTCCGACATCGTGTATTCAAAATCCTTGAGAGTAGCCGGAGACAAGATCGACAGCGCGATCATACGGTACGTGAAGCAGAAATACAGCCTCCTGATAGGGGAGCGTACGGCGGAGATGATCAAGATGATGATTGGGAGTGCCTGCTACGAGAAGGAAGAATCTTTCATCCAAGTGAAGGGCCGCGATTTGATTGCCGGCATTCCGAAGATCATTGCTCTACGCTCGGGAGAAGTTACCGACGCCATATCGGAAACGGTCCGGGCTATCCTGGAAACCGTCAAAACGGCTCTTGAACAAACGCCCCCCGAACTTGCCGCAGATATCGTGGACAACGGAATTGTTCTCACGGGAGGGGGGTCTCTTCTCAGGAACCTTGACGAAGTGATCCGTCGTGAAACCAGTTTGCCCGTAGTCGTGGCGGACGATCCTCTTTCAACCGTGGTAGTGGGCTCCGGGTTGGTGTTCGAACACTTCGACATCCTCAAGGATGTACTGGTGAAATGCTAGTTCACTGTGGGATACATGTGGTTACCTGTTCTCGGAAACGCTCGGCAGCCTTCCGTGGGACGGGCGCCTTGCCCGTGGACGGGAGGAGACGCCCGTCCCGCCGAGCCTGCCGGGATCTCGGGGAGAACAGACCGCTACGAGGGCCGGCGCCGCAAAAACAGGGATTGTATCCGTCAAAATTTCAACGCACTTCCGCCGGGGATTACGAGAATTCGGCACTGAAGGACGACCGCCGGAACCGGAAACTTTGGCCGACTTGTCAGTATGCCTCGCTCCATTCGTGAAATCGCAATCATCCTCCTTTTCATAGCCGGAGGCTTGGTCATCCTCTTCTCTGCCGGGACACTGCCGGGGAACGGGGCTGTAGCCGGAACCCTGTACACGTTGGTCGGCCCGTTTCAGCGCGCTGTTACCGGCGTTCACAGCCGGATCGGAAGCATATGGCGCTCCTATGTCGATCTCGTGGGGGTGAAGCAAGAGAACAAGGCTCTACGGGATGAAGTCGAGAAGTTGCGCCGGCAGTGGGCGGATCTCCTTTCTCAAGAACGCGAGAACCGGAGGCTCAAGAAGCTGCTCGGTCTGAAGACGCAGCACGAGTTCCCGTCGATGGCGGCTCGTGTCATAGGCGAGGACGCGGTGGGATGGTACAGGACATTGTTCATCGATCGCGGTTCCGGTGACGGCGTACTGCCTGAAATGGCGGTTACCGTGGCCGAAGGAGTGGTCGGCCGTGTGACGAGAAGCTCCGGGGAAATGTCTCAGGTGACCCTGCTCACCGATCCGGACCTTTCCGTGGGATGCAGAATAGCGCGGACCAGAGATCGAGGAGTGCTCAGCGGGTCTCTGCAAAACGGTTGCATTCTCCGATACATTCGACTCGAATCGAAAGTCAGGCCCGGTGATGAAGTCGTAACATCCGGATTGGACGGAATTTTCCCCAGAGGGCTTCCGATAGGCCGTATTGAGTCCGTGTCCAAAGGGGAACAGGGGCTTTTCCTCGAAGGACGGGTGATCCCGGCCGTGAATTTCTCCGACATCGAAGAAGTCCTGGTCATTCTAGGACGGCGGGGTGGGTTCGATGTCCGGCCGGGGTTGGAGGATCGGCGGTGAAGGCGTTCCTGTTCATTTTATTCGGGGGCATCCTTGTCGTCATTGTCCAGACCGCGGTCGTGGGGATTGTCGTGCCGCCGGCCTACAAACCGGACATCATGCTGATTCTTGTCGTATGGGTGAGTTTGAGGCCGTCAATGATCGGGGGAATAGCTTTTGCGTTCGCGGGAGGGATTCTCGTGGATCTCTTCTCCGGATCTCCCACGGGACTGTTCGCGTTGGTTTACTGCCTTATCTTCGTCGCGAGCGGTTCGGCGAACTCGACATTTGAGATGAACAGGCCCATAGCCCGGGCATTGGTCGTTTTCGCGTCCGCCATGGGGTCGGGGGGGGCGGTCGTTCTGGCCCGTTGGCTTGCCGGACCCATCGACGCGGGCATCCATACGCCGACGGTGATTCTCGAAAAGTCCGTCATCACGGCCCTAGCCTCCTTTATCGTATTTCCGATTCTCGACGGATCATGGGCGGGGTACGCGAAACAGGTGGGAGAACGCTGATGGACGAAGCGTTTCATAGGATCCGTCCGGACAACTCGCTCAAGCCCAGGATATGGGTCGCCACGGCGTTGATGTTGCTGGTCGTCCTGATGCTCGCGGCGAGGCTCTGGCAGCTCCAGATGATTCGCGGGCGTTCTTTTGAGGAGCAGTCCGTGACCAATCGGGTTCGCCTGATTAGACAACAGTCGTCCAGAGGGCGGATCCTCGATTGCGCCGGCCGTGTGCTTGCCGAGAACAAACCGAGCTTCAGGTTTTCCGTAGTGCGCGGGCTCCTGGAGAACCCGTCCGAAGTGATACGGACGTGCGGGCCGGTACTCGGGCTTACGCCGGAAAACATGCGGGTGCTCATCAAGAAGAGTGAAACCGTACCGAAATTTCTCAGCTATCCAATAAAGAAGAACGTTTCCCGGGAACAGCTTGTACTCGTCAAATCCCGTCTGGAGGGTCTTAAGGGCGTGAATGTCGAGGTGAGGCCCTTTCGCCGGTACGACTTTGGACAAACCTTGTGCCACGTGATCGGCACCATGGGAGAGATTTCGCCCAAGGAACTCGAGAGAGG
The DNA here is from genome assembly GCA_043806215.1 of Pseudomonadota bacterium. GTDB lineage: Bacteria > Desulfobacterota > Desulfomonilia > Desulfomonilales > Desulfomonilaceae > JAVHLK01. The sequence continues at coordinate 35,215 of JAZDHD010000303.1, forward strand.
CTCGAAACTGGGCTACCGGGTAGGGGACCTGATCGGGAAGTCCGGAATTGAAAGGGAGTACGAAACCTATCTAAAGGGTACCGACGGTTGGGAGCAGATAGAGATCGACGCACGGGGGAGGCAACTGGCCGTCGCGGACCGCAGGCCGCCGGAGGCCGGCTCGGACGTGATCCTTACGGTGGACGCGTTGCTTCAGCGTTACATTGAAGAAATCTTTGTCCACCGTGCCGGAGCGGTGCTTGTTGTGGATCCGGATTCGGGCCGGGTACTCGCAATGGTCAGCAAGCCCGGCTTTGATCTGAACCTTTTTTCGCCGGCAATCGCACAGGCCGACTGGAAGGAACTGAACAGCGGTCCTCTCCATCCGCTTGAAAACAGAGCCATCCGAGGTTTGTATTCTCCGGGGAGCACGTTCAAGATCGTTACCGCAGCCGCGGCACTGGCGGAAAAGGTTGTGACCCCGGGGCAGACGTTCGAATGCAAGGGCCGGTTCGACCACGCGGGGCTGTCTTTCCGTTGCTGGAACCAGTACGGTCATGGAAAAGTCGATCTTCACAGGGCCATTGTGGAGTCATGCGACATCTATTTCTACAAGCTGGGGCTCAAATTGGGTGCCGACCGCCTGGCCAAGTACGCGGCCCTTTTCGGGCTGGGCATACCGACCGGCTTGGGGCTCCCTCAAGAGTTGCCGGGGCTGATACCCACAGCGGAGTGGAAACGCCGAAATTACGGCGATTTTGTGAAAGATGGAGAAGTCATCTCCATAGCCATCGGGCAGGGCTATGTCGTCACCACACCCATACAGATCGCTATGATGACCGCCGCCGTAGCCAACGGGGGCAAACTTCTCAGACCGGCGGTTGTGGAACAAATCCGGTCCCCCGAGGGTGGAGTCGTCTATCGGCATGCTCCGGTGGTGCGCTGGGAACTTCCCTTTGACGCACGGCTAATGTCTTTTTTGCACAAGTCGTTCCGGGACGTGGTTGAAGGCGCAAAAGGCACCGGGAGGAGATGCCGGATTCCCGGAATCACCGTGCATGCCAAAACGGGAACCTCTCAAGTGATCAGTCTCAAGCAGCGCCCCGAAGACGATGCCCTGGTGCCGTATCATGAGCGGAGCCATGCGTTGTTCGTCGCCTATGTAAACGATCGTCCCAAGAAGATCGCCCTGGTGGTGGTCGTCGAGCATGGGGGAGGCGGCGGAACCAGTGCGGCACCGATTGCGCGAAAGATACTCTGCAAGTATTATGATGTTCCGGATCCGGGAGATCCCGAGGAGTAACGGCGGCATTCGTCTGAATGCGCAATGGGGCCGTTCGGCGGCCGTTGCCAAAGGTTTGGTCCGAAATGCAGCCGTCCGCGCCGTTCCCGGCAAATCCCCCCGGCCTCTCTTGCCGGGGGGCGGATGGGTCTTATTGCTCCATCGAAAGCCGGGGAACCGGACTTTGGGGATCGGTCCCCTCCGGATCGATCACGAAGAGCGAGATGCATGCCAGGTTCTCAGCACAACAATGTCTTGGCGTCCGCCACCCGGTTCGAGTGGCCGTTGATTCTTGTCAGCCTGATGCTTGCAGCGATCGGGTTGTGCCTGATCTTCGGCGCCGTCACCCCCATGGGCGACGTTGGGATGTCGTTTGTACTCAGGCAGATAACCTGGTGCAGTCTCGGGCTCATACTGATGGCGGCGTTTCTGCTTTCCGACTATCGCTTTCTGGAAAGATGGGCCATCTGGTTCTATCTTGGGATTGTGGCGGCCCTCATTGTGGTTTGGGGCCTCGGAAGGGTTACTGCAGGCTCCCGGAGATGGATGGATTTGGGGTTGATGCGCTTCCAGCCATCGGAGTTTGCCAAGCTTGCCGTGGTGATCATTCTCGCCAAGGTCTATCAGGATGTGGCCGGGAAGAGGGCGCTTCAGCTCCGCGAACTGATCAGGCCGCTTATACTGACGGCTATTCCCGTCTTTCTCGTCATTATTCAACCGGACCTGGGAACCGGCGGGGTGATTGCTCTCATTGCACTGTCAATGACCCTCTTTGTGGGCATCGAGAACCGGGCGCTCTTGTGGTTGGGGGCTCTTACTGCAGGAGCAATCCCCCTGTTTTGGTTGGCCGGCGATCACCTGCTCCTCGGGTATCAGAAGCGGCGGCTGTTGACGTTCATCAATCCCGAGTATGACCCTCTGGGATCCGGTTACCACATCATCCAGTCGCAAATCGCAATTGGATCGGGAGGATTTCTCGGCAAAGGGTATCTGCAGGGGACCCAGAACCAACTGATGTTTCTCCCGGCCAAGCACACGGATTTCGTGTTTTCAATTCTCGGCGAGGAATGGGGCTTTGTCGGCTGTGCAACGGTATTGGTTCTCTTTTCTCTCCTGTTCCTCCGCGGCATGGCCGTAGTGGGAAAATCGCGCGACAGCTTCGGCGCGCTGACGGCGTTCGGTTGTACGATAATCATCTTCTGGCACATGGCCATAAACATCGGGATGGTAATGGGCCTGGTCCCGGTGGTCGGAGTGCCCTTGAGTTTCCTGAGCTACGGGGGGTCTTCTCTATTGTCCTCTTTCATGATCATCGCCATACTGGTGAATGTGAGTATGAGAAGATACACCTTCTGATCCCACCTTGCACGAATATGCCGAATTATTACTTGAAGCGGGCACTTGTGTGTGTTAATGAAAGACCGACATTTCGAGTCCGGCTCAACATGTTGTGAGTCCGGCCGCGTGGAGGATACATGCTCCGATTCAGAAAGACAAAGAATGACGCTGTGACGGGATTCCTGGGATCACAGACCGAATTCACCGGAAAACTGGCCTTTTCAGGAGTGGTACACCTGGATGGGACCTTCCAAGGTGAAATTGTCAGCCGAGGCACCCTGGTGGTGGGAAGCGAATCGGTCGTTGAAGCTCAGATCCATTCCAATATCCTGAAGATCGCCGGCGAGGTGAGGGGAGACCTCACTGCCACTGAAAAGATCGAACTGTATCCTCCGGCAAGAGTGTACGGGAATATCCGGACACCCAGCTTGATTGTGGAGGAAGGCGTCATATTCGAGGGTACGTGCAGCATGTCCTCGGTGCACGGGGATATCCCGGCCTTAACGGACACCGGGGCGAGGGGGGGGAGTGAGTTGGAGGAGGAAGCGATGGAGGCCATCTCGGCAGAGGCTTGGCCGCCACCCTATGGACGGGAAGACGACGCGGGCGCGGAAGAAGCCGGCGAAGCCTCGGTACCGAAGCACGATCGCTAATCATATCATTCATCTCTCGCCATGTTCCGCCGACAAAAAGATCTTGACACCATCCGGAGGGGGTGTTACCATTCTCCTTCATTCTGGGTTTAGGTCTCACATAACATCCTTAAATAGTTATAACAGGTAGTTGCAAATCAGTGGCCGACGTGCGACGACGAGGCTGCACGTCGGACAGTCGTAAAACTCTGTGAATCGGGAGATTGCACCAGTGATTCAAATTAACTTTACGCTGTTCATCCAGTTGATCAACTTCCTGGTTCTTTTGTTCATTTTGAACGCCATCTTGTATAAGCCCATCAGGGAAAAGCTGAAAGAGCGGGCGGATCGAATGGCAAAGGACCGGGAAAAGGCTCATCATCTGGAGCAGGAGGTGCACGATCAAGAGAACCGGCACCAGGAGGAGCTTGCCAAGGCACGGCAGACCGCGGCGCAAGAGAAGAACACCCTGATGGCCGAAGCCAAGACGGAAGAATCCGCTATCCTGGACAAAGCACGGGCGGAGGCCGCTGCGATCGTGGATACGATGAAGGCTACGATTCAGAGCGAGTCCGAGGAAGTCCGCAAATCATTGACGGAGGACATGACTCCTTTAGCCCGGTCGATCACGCAAAAGATCCTCGGGAGGGCAATCTGATGAAGATTCGTCGTACCGCTTTGGTTCTGATGTTGCTGCCGATGGTTTTGGTTATGGCTATGGCCGCAACGGCATATGCATCCGGAGGAGGAGAGTCGGCCTGGACCGGCGGGATGCTCATCTGGAGGGTGATTAACACTATCGCTCTCATTGCTTTGCTTGCCTATTTCCTGAAGAAACCGCTCGTGAGTTTCTTTTCCGAGAGGACGGCGCAAGTCCGGAAAGATCTTGATGATGCCCGTGATCAGAGAGAAAAGGCCGAGGCTCTTATCGCCGATTACAAGCTGAAGATAGCCGGAATGGAGAAAGAGCTGGAGAGGATGCGGGCCGAACTGAAGAAGTCCGCCGAATCGGAAAGCCTGAAGGTGCGTGCCAATGCCGAGCGCATGGCCGCGGCGATTGTGGAGGCCGCGCGGGTTACGGCGGATCAGGAGGTCCGGAAGGCCAAGGCGGCACTGAAGGCGGAGGCCGTAGAGTTGGCAATGCAGATGGCCGAAACGCTCATCCGCGAAAGAATCGGCGAAGATGACCGTGAACGCATCGTAGAAGATTATCTGGTCAAGGTCGGGGGTATGAAGTGATCGATACCACTTTAGCGAAGCGATATGCGAAGGCGTTGGTGGAGATCGGACAGGAGAAGGACGCCCTGGACAAGTACGGCCGGGACCTTGCCTCCCTGTCCGAAATGGTTTCAGCTTCCCGTGACTTTCGCGAGGTTCTGGTCAACCCCGTTTTCACGAAGGAAGACAAGAAACGGATCACCGACATGGTGCTCAGGAAAATGGAATGCGACCAGATGGTCATCAACTTCGTGAACCTCCTGATCGACCGCAAGCGCATAGACCAGCTTGACGGAATCGATAAGGCGTTTCGTGCTGCGGTTGACGGTATTCGCGGAATTACGAGGGGTGAGGTATCCAGTGCGGAGCCTTTGAGCGGGCAGCAACTGGGCAGGTTGACCGACGCCCTTTCACAGATAAGCGGGAAGCAAGTGCTGGTAACGGCAAAGGTGGACCCTAACCTTATTGGAGGGCTCACAGCGAGAGTCGGAGACAAAGTTTTTGACGGGACGATTCGCACCCAGCTCAACCAGCTTAAGGAAAGCCTGAAGGGATAGGGAAAATGCAGATCAGAGCCGAAGAGATCAGTGACATCATCAAGCAGCAGATCCAGGACTACGACAAGAAAGTCGAAGTCAGTGAGACGGGGACCGTTATCAGCGTCGGCGACGGAATCGCACGGCTTCACGGTCTCGAGAACGCCATGGCCGGAGAGCTCCTGGAGTTCCCTGGAAACATCATGGGCATGGTGCTCAACCTGGAAGCGGACAACGTAGGGGCCGCGATCCTCGGTGAAGACGTCCACATCAAAGAGGGCGACACCGTAAAGCGGACGAATCGAATCGTTCAGGTGCCCGTTGGAAAGGCCATGCGCGGCCGCGTGGTGGACTCCATCGGCCAACCCATCGACGGCAAAGGCCCCATCGATACCAATGAATTCCGAGTGATCGAGCTGGTTGCGCCGGGAATCATCAAGAGGCAGCCCGTCAAGGAACCTCTGCAGACAGGTCTCAAGGCTATCGATTCGATGATCCCCATCGGCCGCGGACAGCGGGAATTGATCATTGGCGACCGCCAAACAGGCAAGACGGCCATTGCCGTCGATACCATCATCAATCAGAAAGACGGCGATGTCAATTGTATCTATGTCGCCGTAGGCCAGAAGAGATCCACGGTCGCACAGGTCGTAGCCACGCTCGAGCGCTTTGGAGCAATGGAGTATACCACGGTCGTTTCCGCTACGGCTTCCGATCCCGCTCCCATGCAATATATAGCCCCCTATTCGGGCGTCACCATGGGGGAATACTATCGGGACAATGGTCAGCACGCGTTGATCATCTATGACGATCTGAGCAAACAAGCCACGGCATACCGTCAGCTTTCGCTCCTGTTGCGGCGGCCGCCGGGGCGTGAAGCCTTCCCGGGCGACGTTTTCTACCTCCACTCTCGACTGCTGGAGCGTGCCGCGAAAATGGGCGATACGCACGGCGGCGGAAGCCTCACCGCTCTCCCGGTCATTGAAACGCAGGCGGGCGACGTCTCCGCGTACATTCCCACCAACGTCATCTCCATTACCGATGGTCAGATCTTCCTCTCCACGGACCTGTTCTACTCCGGCGTCAGACCCGCCGTAAACGTCGGCCTGAGTGTTTCCCGAGTCGGAGGCAATGCCCAGGTTAAAGCCATGAAGCAGGTTGCCGGTTCGCTCAGGTTGGATTTGGCTCAGTTCCGCGAGCTGGAGGCATTTGCCCAGTTCGGGTCGGATCTGGACAAGGTTACGCAGGCCCAGTTGGCCAGAGGAACTAGGCTGGTGGAGATTCTGAAGCAGGCGCAGTACGAGCCCATGGCGGTGGAAAAGCAGGTGGCCGTGATCTTCGCCGCAACAAACGGCTATGTGGACGAGTACGATAAGCGTGCACTCGGGGAATACGAAAAGCAGTTCCTGGGCCACTTGGAGTCCAGCCATCCGGACGTCTTGACTGAGATCCGCGAGAAAAAGGTGATTTCCGCCGATTTGGAAAGCAGGCTGAAGAAGATCCTCGACGGCTTCAAAGGGATTTTCACTCCTCCGCAGTTTTCCATCCTCTGATAACGGCCCGGGAGAATCAGTTCAAGAAACGACACACGATCAACGTTTGATATAGAGGTCGATATGGCAAGCCTCAGAGACATTCGAAAGCGCATCGCCAGCGTCAAGAATACACAGAAAATAACCAACGCGATGAAGATGGTCGCAGCGGCGAAACTGCGGCGGGCCGAGGAGGCGATCAAAGCCGGCCGACCCTTTGCGGACAAGATGCGCCAGGTACTGATGTCCTTGGCATCGCGTACCAATCCCGGGGTCCATCCACTGATGGAGGTTCGGCCGCCTAAGAAAGCTCTGTTGATACTCGTAACCGCGGATCGCGGGCTGTGCGGTGCGTTCAACAGCAGCCTTCTGCGCCGCACCGAGGCGTTCAACAAGGAACTGAGCGCCAAAAATATACGGATGGATCTGGTAACCGTCGGCCGCAAGGGGAACGACCACTTCCGCCGTCGGCCGGTGCAGATTGCCAAGGGCTTCGCCAATGTGATGAACAACATCACGTATGAACTGGCAGGTGAAGTCGCTGCGGTAGCGACAGGTAAGTTCATCGAGGGTGAGTACGAAGAAGTCTACGTACTGTATAACAGCTTTCGCACGGCCGTCACGCAGATTCAGACACTCAAGAAGCTCCTCCCGATCAGGCGTGAGGAAGAAGATGCACCGAGAGAGAGCGAGTATCTGTATGAACCGTCGGAAGAGGAACTCTTGGAAGGGATCCTGCCGCGGTACATTCAGGTTCAGGTGTTTACCGCAATGTTGGACTCGGTCGCCAGCGAACACGGGGCGCGCATGACCGCGATGGAGGCGGCGACCACCAACGCGGAAGACATGATGCACAAGCTTACCCTGAAGGCCAACCGCATGCGTCAGGAAACCATTACCACCGAGCTCATGGAGATCGTCGGTGGTGCCGAGGCGCTGAAGGGGTAGCTGCGGCGCTCTCCTTGAAGAGAATTACAGACCCATTTGAAGACGGTTTCAGGAGGATATCCTAAGATGAGTGAGGGAAAAATCGTTCAAGTAATCGGCCCCGTCGTTGACGTGGAGTTTCCGGAGGGAGCGCTTCCGGAGATTTTCAACGGCCTTCTTATTTCGAACCCTGCAATTAGCGATGAGGCCGACAACCTCGTCGTAGAGGTTGCGCAGCACCTCGGCGACAACATCGTCCGGACCATCGCCATGGATACCACGGACGGTTTGGTGAGAGGCATGCCGGTGAAGAATACCGGAGCACCGATTGCCGTTCCCGTGGGAAAAGGGGTTCTCGGCCGAATCATCAACGTCGTGGGACGTCCGGTTGACGAAGCCGGACCCGTAGTCACCGAGGAGACCCGTCCGATTCACCGGTCGGCTCCCTCCTTCGAGGAACAGGTGACGGAGATCTCGATTCAGGAAACCGGCATCAAGGTCGTCGATCTGATCGCTCCCTTCATGAGGGGCGGTAAAATCGGCTTCTTCGGCGGTGCCGGTGTCGGCAAGACCGTCTTCATGATGGAGATCATCAATAACATCGCAAAGCAATTCGGTGGAACCTCCGTGTTTGCCGGAGTAGGCGAGCGCTCCAGAGAAGGAAACGACCTGTATCTGGAAATGGGCGGTGTCTTGCCGGGACAGCAGCGAGCTGAAGGTGAGAGGGTTCTCGACCGCGCGGCATTGATCTATGGGCAGATGAACGAGCCTCCCGGCGCCCGAGCCCGAGTGGCATTGACCGCCCTGACCGTGGCCGAGTACTTCCGTGATGAAATGGGACTCGACGTCATGCTCTTCATCGACAACATCTTCCGCTTTACCCAGGCGGGTTCGGAGGTGTCCGCTCTTCTCGGTCGCATGCCGTCCGCAGTTGGATATCAGCCCACGCTTGGAACCGACATGGGCGAGCTCCAGGAACGGATCTGCTCCACCAGGAACGGTTCCATCACCGCGGTCGAGTGCATCTACGTGCCGGCAGACGACCTTACCGACCCTGCACCGGCGACGACGTTCGCCCACTTGGACGGAACGGTGGTCCTTTCTCGTCAGGTGGCCGAGCTGGGGATCTATCCGGCAGTCGACCCTCTCGACTCCACATCGAGGATTCTCGATCCACGGGTCATTGGGGAAGAACATTACGCTGTGGCGCGCCAGATTCAGCTGGTACTTCAGAGATACAAGGATCTGCAGGACATCATCGCAATTCTCGGCATGGACGAACTTTCGGAAGGGGACAAGCTGGTTGTGTTCCGGGCCCGCAAGATTCAGCGGTTCCTCTCTCAGCCGTTCTTTGTGGCGCAGGAGTTCACGGGCACGCCCGGTAAGTACGTCAAGATCGAGGACACGGTTGCCGGATTCAAGGAAATCGTCGAGGGTAAACTCGATCACATCCCCGAGCAGGCTTTCTACATGGTAGGCGACCTGAGCGAGGTGCATCAGAAGGCCGAGAAACTGGCAGTTGCAGCGGCCTGACCGGGAGAAGTCCATGTCGGAAAAGTTCAAGGTCGAGGTGGTGACCCCGAAAGGGGTACTGCTGGAAAGGGACGTGGAAGAAGTCGTAGCTCCCGGCATACTGGGCGAGTTTGGTGTGCTCAAGGGCCACACTTCAATGCTGACCTTCATCAAGCCCGGAATTCTCTCGTACCTGGAAAACGACAGATTTACCAGATTCGTGGTTGGGACGGGTTTCTGCGAAGTGCTCAAGGATTCTGTTACGGTTCTGGTTGATGAAGCGTACTCCGCGGACGAGATCGATTCGGCCGGGGCGGCACAGGAAGTGTCGGCACTGGAGAAGGAGCTCGAAGCGATGGATTCCGCGGCAAATGCCGAGCTGTTTGAAAAGAAAACCACTCAGCTCAAGGTGGCCAGGGCAAAAGTGTCCCTGGCGTCGGGCGGCGGAGCCTGATCTGCATCCCAGGCCCGCGAGATGATGCTCATGAAACGAGGCCCTGCACGGCCGGGATTCACGGTCGACGCGGGGTTTCGTTCTTTGGCCGCTGCGCCCGGACGGCCCTGGCCAAGAGCGTCTCATGATACCTCACACGCGTTGAAAGACTGTTGGACGGTGCTGGAAATTGCCTTTAAAAACGCACCGTTCCGACAAGTCCCTTGACTATTTTCCTCTTTTGGATTATTTAATAAATCCGTGGAGTTGATGTCAAGCGCCAACGAGGTACCATGAGCAACAGCGATTCAAGAGATTGTTCCGGACGATCCGTGTCTCAGTATGCGTCGGCAGGGCTGTTCGAGAGGATCCTGAGCCGCGCCCGGCAGTATATCGAGGCCGACAGATCGGACGAGGCCCTGGAGCTTCTGCTTGGCCTGGAAGCCCGGTACGTGAAGTCCGTGCAACTGTTCGATCTTCTCGGGGACGTCCTGCTGGCCCGGGGGAATTTCAAGGAGGGGATTCGGTATAAGACCCTCCACGAGGTACTTCGAGGGACATTTCAGATCGCCTTCGATGAAGCATCCCGCGATGTTCTCGCTGATTCGGGATCTCGTTCCTCGGGGTTGGATCGCGGCATCGCCTTCGGAGACCTGGAACCGAACATCGACGAGTTGGCCCCGGTGACGCCCGCCATGGGGTATGAGTTCACGAGACAGGGCCACTACGAACAGGCGGTGAGAGTGTTCGATCAGCTGATCGCACGCACTCCCGACGACGGACCGTTGAAAGCGGCAAGACAGGTCGCGCTGAAGAAGGACAAAGAGAAGAAATTGCTCGGCGTGTTTCAACGATGGCTCAAGAATATTGAACAGATGAAGTCCGACGGGACCGCCGTTTCATGACCGCACACGCCGTTATGCTTCACCGGCGCTTGGCGGGTCTCGGCGTAGATGCGGTGCTGTTGAACACATCGGAAGTCATCCAATCGACCAATTTGCGGTACCTATCCGGATTCAATGGTTCCGATGCGGCCATACTGATTTCGAGGAACGAGCGGCTCCTATTCACCGACGGCCGGTACAAGACACAAGTGAAGGAACAGGTGCCGGACTTTCGGGCTCATGTGGTCCGCAACAAGATCGCCGCGCTTGCCGGAGCGGTTAGGTCCTTGGGCGTGAAGCGGTTGGGGATCGAGTCCGGCCGGATCAGTTATGAGTTCGTTACGAGTCTTGGGCGGAGAATCCCTGAGGTAGACATTGTTCCGTTGAAACGCAGATTCGTCGAGGAATTGAGAATTCGTAAGGATGCCGAGGAAATAGAGCGAATAAGAAAAGCTGGGGCAACGGCATCGGAGGCCTGTCGCGAGGTAGTGGAAGCCGGCCTGACCGGCCGTCGGGAGTGTGACGTCGCCGCAGACATAGAGACTCGGTTCCGGGTCAAAGGCGCCGAGGGCACGGCCTTTGAGACGATCGTCGCTTCGGGTGCACGCAGCGCCTTGCCGCACGGCACTGCGACGAGCAAGATAATTGCCGGGGGCGAACCTGTCATCATTGATTTCGGATGCCGGTATCAAGGGTACTGCAGTGACGAAACGGTGACATGCACCACCGGCAAGGCAACGGCAGACCAGGCGGCCGTGCACGCCGCCGTGTACGATGCTCACATGAGGGCCGTCGAAGCGGTACGGGAAGGAATGAACCCAAGGGAACTCGACCGGACGGCCAGAGAGGTCATTGACAAGGCTGGATTCGGAAAGTACTTCATGCACGGATTGGGTCACGGAGTGGGTATGGACATTCACGAGCCTCCATATCTTTCACCCAGGGGCAGAGGAGTGCTGAAGGCAGGGATGGTTTTCACCATCGAGCCGGGTATCTACATCGAGGGCGTAGGCGGCGTGAGACTGGAAAGCTTGGTTCATCTCGGTGCTGCCGGCGTCGAAATACTCTGTCACATGCCAAAAAGTCTGATTACGGCCGACTGAGGTCGACGTATTTCGGTTCGTATGCTTATGGAGAAGGGATGGGTCGTTTTTTGGAGCCGTGCAAAGGCCGGCCCGTGATGCGAAAGTCTCCGGATGGTGTCCTCAGTTACAAAACCTCCGCTTCACCACCGATCACCGGACCATTCCTAGTTTCAATGTCCATGCGTTACCGCGCATGCGACAGGATTTTTTACATGAATGGGGGAGGACCCATGTATTCGACTCCTGACTTCAGAAAGGGGCTCAAGATCGAAATTAACGGAGAGCCCTTTGTCATTGTGGATTTCCTGCACGTGAAACCCGGAAAGGGCGGTGCGTTTGTAAGGACCACGATAAAGAGCATGATTACCGGCAACGTCCTCGACAGAACCTTCCGCTCCGGTGAAAAAATAGACAAGCCGGACATGGAAGAAAGACAGATGCAGTACCTGTATCAGAGCGATGACGAGTTCCATTTCATGGATAATGAATCGTACGAGCAGCTCTTCATGACCACGAATCAACTGGGTGATGCACGCAACTATCTTCAGGAAAACGTCACGGTAACCGTACTGTTCCACAACGGGAAACCGCTTGGGGTCGAGGTTCCCATATTTGTCGAACTGAAGGTGACTGAGACGGAACCCGGAGTCAAGGGAGACACGGCGGCCGGTGCCACGAAACCCGCGACGCTCGAAACCGGCATGACGGTTCAGGTCCCCCTTTTCGTGAACGAAGGGGACACCTTGAAGATAGACACGCGCACAGGGAAATATATGGAACGGGCGCGGTAGA
>JAZDHD010000304.1:0-4748 GCA_043806215.1 Pseudomonadota bacterium
CGGTGCGCCAAAAGGGCCGGATCGTCCTTGTGGGCGTGGTGGGCCTGGAGTTGGACCGCAGACCGTTCTACTTCAAGGAGGCGGAATTCGTTGTCTCATGCTCGTACGGGCCCGGCCGGTACGACCCGGCCTACGAGGAGCGGGGACACGACTACCCGCCGGCATATGTCCGCTGGACCGAACAACGCAATATCCAGGCAGTCCTGGACCTCATGGGTGCCGGGCGTCTCGATGTGTCGCGGCTCATCACCCATCGGTTCCCCATCGAGCAGGGGGAGCGTGCGTACCAGCTCATCGAATCCCGGAGCGAGCCGTATCTGGGCATTGTGCTGACCTATCCTGAAGTGGCTCGGGAACATCGGGAGCACCGCATTGAACTCAAACCCGCCGCCAAATTGGCCAAGGATACGGTAGCGGTGGGTTGTCTGGGGGCAGGGAACTTTGCCCGTTTGGTTCTGCTTCCTGCAATGCGCCGCGTTCCGCAATTGCATCCACGCTTGCTCTGCTCAGCGGGTGGTGTAAGCGCGTCACACAGTGGGACCAAACTGGGCTTCGAAGCCGCTACGGCCAATGAAAATGAAGTCCTCAACGGATCCGATATTGACGCTGTATTCATCCTTACACGCCATGACCGGCATGCGAGGCAGGTGGTCCAGGCCCTTGAATCCGGCAAGCACGTGTTTGTCGAAAAACCGCTCGCACTTACCTTGGAAGAAGTCGAGTCCATCGAGGAAGCACGTGCTGCTTTCCCCGACTCCCGTCCACTCGTGATGGTGGGGTTCAACCGAAGGTTTGCCCCTGCAACACGCCAGGTCAAGGAGTTCTTTTCTCGTGTCACAATGCCTCTGACCGTTTCAGTGCGGTTCAATGCCGGCCACATACCGGCAGAGCACTGGACACAGGCCGACGAAACAGGAGGCGGCCGCATAATCGGCGAAGCATGCCACGCTATCGACCTGGCTACCTATTTGTGCGGCAGTCCTCCGGTACGGGTGTACGCCGAATCCGTGGGAGGGCCGAATGCACCTGAGATCACGGACGATCAGTGCTTTATCACGATAAGGCACGGCAATGGATCCGTATCGAGTATTGCCTACCTCGCGAATGGCGACAAGGCCTATCCCAAGGAGCGGGTCGAGGTCTTCGGCGGAGGCCGGGTTGCAGTCATCGATGATTTCAGGCGGGTGGAACTCTGCGCGGGAGGTAAGATCAAGCGTCACAAGAGCAGGTCACAAGACAAGGGCCACAGGGCGGAAATCCAGGCGTTCGCAGAGGCCCTGGTTCACGGAGGCGAGCCGCCCATATCGTGGGAAGAGATCCGCAGCGTGTCGTTGGCGTCGATCCTGGCCGTGCGGAGTATACGGGAAGGGGTGCCGTTCGATATTCCCTGAAAGAGAAGAGAAATCAACCACCAAGGCACCAAGACACCAAGAAGAGAAAATCAAAATAGGAAGATAACCACCAAGGCACCGATCATCCACAGATTTCACAGATTAGCACAGATTGCTCTTGTTCCCAGGCAGAGCCTTGGAACGAGAAGGAAATAATTTGTGTTCATTCGAGTCCATTCGTGGTAGGAGCCATTTGGTTGCGGTTCGGACCGCTCCGTCAAGGTATCGTCGAAACCGCTGCTCGAAAATACTCCTCGAATCCTGAGCCAAAGCCAGCCAAGATATTCCTTAATCGCATACTGAGCGTTTCGAAGAGCCTCCGCATCCGGAAGAAACCACTGATACCATTCAGGCCGGCTGGTCGCTTCGAACCAACAGGGGCATGGAATGGGCTGCAATCCGAGTTTGTTGAAAAGCTCCATGGATCGGGGGAGATGACGTGCCGACGTGACCAATGCGAATGGCTTGTCGCCGACCACCTCGGCAAGGAGTTTTGCCTCGTCGGCAGTATCCCACGCCCGAGTCTCGAAAATCAGCGAAGATTCGGGCACGCCAAGCTCTTTGGGAAGTGCAGCCATGGCCTCAGCGTCACTCTTTGAGGCTGGCGAGCCTCCCCCGGAGAGGACCAACCGACTTCCCGGAATGCCTTTCCACAAGCGAACGCCTTCCATGACACGAAGAATTGGGCATCTCCACCTATCGGCAGGGGTCATGTCGGCAATTACCTGAGATCCGCTAAGCACCACCACGTACTCGACCCCTTTCCTCCGCAAATCCTCCGGATCGGCGTAGTGCCCTGCCTGGGCCTCGAGACTTCGGGTCAAGAGAAACTCCGAAATTGGAAAGCACATCACCAGAAGTGAGACTGCGCCAATAACAATCGGAACGAGCCTCACCCTCGATGCCGGCTTGCGAAATGCGAGGATGAGTCCCCCGAAGATCAGCAGGAGTGAAAACCCCAAAGGAAAACAGAAAGCACTGATTATCTTCTTGGCGAAAAAACCTACCTCTGCCATCGAACCTCCTTTTTCTTCCTACAGCCCGAGGAATTCCGGGTACACCATACGTAATCAACCACCAAGGCACCAAGGGGAACGAGGAAATGTATCCACAGATTTCAGAGATTAGCACAGATTGTGTCTTATCGGTGTTCATCCGTGTAATCTGTGGATGATCTTCCTGAAGAATCTCGGCATCCCGAGGGGAACGCGGGACCGGCGCTACCAAGCAAATCCCTTTTACCCCCTTTTTCTAAGGGGGGAAAATAGGACCGGCGCTACCGAAGAAAGAGCGAAGAAGAAATCTCACCACCAAGGCGCCAAGACACCAAGCAGGACTGTGATTGAAATGATTCAATGAGGACTATGATTACCGATGCCCACGTCGGGGGCACTAGGCAGGAGCCCGGGAGAGGGGAATCCATCAATCCAAGGCTGAGAGAGCGACTTCGGGGGCCTTGTCGAGCAGTTTGAGGAGCGTTTTGGCGGGGCCGGTCGGCAGTCGTTTACCCTGTTCCCAATTTCGGACGGTGTCCAGCGACACGTCGATCCTCCGGGAGAACTCGACCTGACTGAGCCCGAGCCGTTTGCGAACGCGGCGGGCAAACCTTGCCGCGTCTTGCATAGCTTCGGCATCATCGGCTGCGTGCTGCCGCGCGATATCCTCCTCGGTAGTCGCGTCCAGGCGACGTGTGTCCACCCGGCCGGCGGGTATATCGTTCGGGTCGATCTTAACGCGACGCATTTTCATAATCATGAACCTCTCGACGATTGGCCTTGCGCGCAGAAATGATGCGAATCGTCTTGCCGCGCACGGTGTAGACCACCAAGAACACCCGGCCCTCAATCGCGGCGACAAGTTGATAGCGGTCTTCGCCATAGTCCCAACGATCGTCGGCACGCACCACACGGTTTGGATCAAGAAAGGCACGCACCGCGTAGGCGAAATCGAAGCCTCGTTCAGTGAAGCACGTTTCGCTCTTGGCTTCGTCCCATTCAAACTCCATGACTACACAGTAGTCCATGCGGCCATGCAAGGCAAGCCTTTCGTGATTGAGCAAATCCCCCTTACCCCCTTTTTCTAAGGGGGAAAAATTGGACCTGGGCGACCGAAGAAAGAGGCGGAGTTGAAGACTCCGCCTTTCTGATGTACAGTCACGGGCATGCCTATCAGACGAATACGGATGAGCGGGGTTCCAGCCCCCCGGAGAAACGACGCTATCCCCTTCGCGCAAGAGGAGGACACAGCATGACGAGAATCGAAGAACTGGAGACGGCCGTAGATTCTCTCGACTCCGAGGAATACACCCGATTCCGGCGTTGGTTCCTCGACCGGGATTGGGAGAAATGGGATCAAGAGATCGCTGCGGACGCAGAGGCCGGTCAACTCGACTTCCTTGTTTGTGAAGCAGTTGAAGCAAAGAATCGGCACAAGCTCAGAGATCTCTGATGCACCGAACGACCGATCAGTTCTGGGAGCGGTACCACGCCTTGCCGGAGGATGTCCGCAGTGTGGCAGCCACGCTGATTACGATAGAATGATAAGGCCGGGTACGTAAGTGCAAGAAGAGGCAGAGACTCAGTACGAAGGCAGTCTTGGCAATTGCCGTGTGCTGTGGTAATCTATAGGTGTCATGAAGAAAGGAGCCTAGTCATGTCACCAATACCGGAGCCTCTATCGGAAGAGACTGAACGTCCCATTCCTTCCCCTGATGATGAGGAGGCATGGGAGGACTACATTCACAGGGGTCATCACAGGGGTCAAGTCTGGTTATGAGGCATAGTCTCTCAATCACCCTTCTTGTTCCGGTCCGTAGAATTCGGAATTCCGGGGATACCATAGGTAATCCACTACCAGGCACGAAGGGGAACGCGGAGAGAATTCCGGGTACACCATACTAAATTCAATGTTCCATTGACAATTTATATACGGGGAATTACCCTATGGGTGAGACGGTTGAGTACTATGTGGGTGAAGGCGAATTCAGGTTCAAGTTCACGTGGGACGAGGAAAAAGCCCAGGATAACATAGAGAAACACGGTATTTCCTTCGAGGTGGCTTGTTGGGCACAGGGGTCAAGTCTGGTTTTGAGGCATAGTCTCTCAATCACCCCTCTTGTTCCGGTCCGTAGAATTCGGAATTCCGGGGATACCATAGGTAATCCACCACCAAGGCACCAAGGGGAACGAGGAAAAGTATCCACAGATTTCACAGATTAGCACAGATTCTGTCATATCTGTGTTCAACAGCGTAATCTGTGGATGATCTTCCTGAAGACTACCGAAGAAAGAGGCGGAGTTGAAGACTCCGCCTTTCTGATGTACAGTGGCGGGTATGACAACATGGTGTGAATTTGAC
>JAZDHD010000305.1:0-19958 GCA_043806215.1 Pseudomonadota bacterium
AAACGGTTGCGCTTCCCCCATGTCAGCTTTCCCTGAGGGCGTCGACGATTTCCAAATGAGCGGCACGCCAGGCGGGCAAAAGCCCTCCCACGAGCCCCATGGATACGGAAAAGGCCATGGAATAGAGGGCGATGGGCGGCGTCAGCGCAAACCCGAAGGCCAGCTCCGAGAATGTCTCCCAATTCATGGTGGATATCTTCACCAACTGGAGCAAGGAACCGGCCAAGACCCCCGCCGCGCCTCCCACGAATCCGAGGAGTGCGGATTCCAGAAGAAACGCAGTGAGGACACCGGTTCTGCGGAACCCCAGGGCCCTGAGGGTCCCGATCTCCCGAGTTCTGTTTGCCACGGCCGTATACATGGTTACCATGGCGCCCAGGACCGCGCCGATGCTGAAAAACACGGTCATGGCCATGCCGAGAATCCGGATGAACTTGGCCATCACTTCGGATTGTCCTCGATAGAAGTCGATCTCGCGCTGAACTTGCACCGATAATCTCGGGTCCGACTCCAATCGCTTCTTGAGGCTCGAGAACGCTTGTTTTCCGGGCACCCGCATAATGACCACGGAAAAACTGTTTCTCCGGAACGCGGACATGAGCTGGTCGGAATCCGCCCAGAGTTCCGAATCAAAAGCCGATCCCCGTGAGTCGAATATTCCGACGATTTTCCAATCCGACAGTGAAAAATTCAACACGGATCCCATCGATCCGTTCTGTATGGCCTTTGCTGCGCTCCTCCCGGCAATCACCTCGCGCGAACCGCGACGGATGTTCCGCCCCTCTATGATGTCGAGCCGGGGGCGAAGAGCCATGGAATGTGAACCTACCCCGCGAACCACGACATTTGTGGGGGTTCCCGCTCCGGCCTTCGGGAGAGTGACCAGAACCAGCGTCTCCTTGGCGGCGAGAGAATCGCCTCCCGGATCCTGAGCCGCTTCAGGCTGAACGCAGATTATGTTGGCGGAATCTCGGTCGATGACGCTGGAGACTTCGGTTTCCGCGGATCCTCTCAGAACAATGACGTTCTCCGGAGATCCGGTATCGATCAAGGTTTTCTCGAGTCCTTCCGCGAGCATGAGCACCGCGGCGAACACAAAGGTCACCAGCCCCATTCCCGCGGCGGTAAGCGTTGAGGTGAGCTTCCTGGTCCAAAGATTGCGGAGACTGTAATTGAACGGGACGACCATTACATCTCGTGATCCGGTTTGTCCGCGGACGGTCGGCGGCTTTGCCGTTCAGCGGCACTTGACTGCAGACCGAGGTGTTCCAATGAGCATTGCTCGATGCCGACCCGGAATACCTTTCCAAAACACGATTTCACCGCTTCCCGGACTGCATCCATAGATATCGGCCTTTTTACGAGATCATGGAGATTCACCATGCGTATTCCCGGTTTCCCGCATGAGATAATCAAATCTCCGGGATCTGCCGACGACACGTTCAGCCCGAATCCATGAGAGGTTACGCGCCGCCGGATTCGAACGCCTATGGAAGCGATTTTGCAGTTTTCTCCGGTCCAGACGCCTGCCGCACCTTTCCTTCGGAAGCCTCTCACGCCAAAGGACTCGATAACCAGCAGTATGGTCTCCTCGAGGCCGTTGACGTAATCTCGAGCCGACAATCCCAAGGTCTTGAGATTCACCAGAGGATACCCCACCAACTGTCCGGGGCCGTGGTACGTTGCCTCACCGCCGCGGTCCACGGTGTGGAATCCGACCCCTCTCCGGCGCAGTTCATCACCGGGAACCAGAAGGTGTGACATCGAGCCGCGGACCCCGAGGGTGACGGTGGGCGGATGTTCCAAGAGAATCAGGACATCCGGATCGCCGTGGAGCACTATCCGTTCGACGATCTCATTCTGAATGTCCAGGGCCCGTGCGTAGCCGGTTATAGGAAGATCGAGGCACAACATGTGTCATCAACGGTGCGAACGGCCCGGGGGGAGACGAATCTCCCCCCCGCCGGCTACACCTTTTCCACTATCAGGGCGGCCCCCATGCCTCCACCTACGCATAGAGTGGCCAGTCCTTTTTTGACATCTTCGCGCTTCTTCATCTCGTGAAGCAACGTCGTGAGGATCCTCGCTCCGGATGCCCCAATTGGATGCCCCAAGGCTATGGCTCCGCCGTTAAGGTTCACTTTCTCCATATTGAATCCCAGGTCCTTTGCCACGGCGCAGGCCTGAGAGGCAAAAGCCTCGTTTGCCTCGATCAAGTCGATATCGTCCATGGTGAGGCCGGCCTTTTCGAGGGCTTTTCTCGTGGCGGGGATCGGGCCAACGCCCATGATCTTCGGATCCACCCCGGCGGCTGCATAGGAAACGACCCTAACCATGGGAGTCATTCCCAACTCCTTGGCCTTGTCCGCGGACATCACCAGAATCGCCGCGGCGCCGTCGTTGATCCCCGATGCGTTGCCGGCGGTTACCGTACCGTCCTTCTTGAATGCCGGCCGCAGCTTTGCCAACCCGTCGGCGGTGGTTTCGGCCCTGGGATGCTCGTCCGTGTCAAAGAACTTGGGATCGCCTTTCCGCTGAGGGATCGGCACCGGAACGATTTCGTCCTTGAACCGGCCTTCCCGGATTGCCTTGGCGGCAAGCTGCTGGCTTCTGAGACCGAATTCATCCTGCTGCTCACGGGACAGACCGTACTTCTCCGCCACGTTCTCCGCAGTGATTCCCATGTGGTAATTATTGAAGATGTCCCACAGACCATCGTGAATCATGAGATCCGTCAGGACGCTGTTGTTCATTCTCGCACCCCATCGGGCCTTGTCCGTGGCATACGGTGCGGCGCTCATGTTTTCCGTGCCTCCGGCGATGACCACGTCCGCGTCGCCTGCCTTGATCATTTGAGCGGCCAAGGTCACGGACCGTAAACCGGACGCACAAACCTTGTTGATGGTCATGGCCGGTATTTCCTGAGGCAGCCCGGAACCTATCAGCACCTGACGGGCGACGTTTTGGCCCAGACCGGCCTGGAGGACGCATCCGAAAACCAATTCGTCTACTGCGGAGGGATCGATCCCGGTTCTCTTGATCAGTTCCTTGACGACGAGCACACCGAGCTCCACCGCGGGAACGTCCTTTAATGCTCCGCCAAACGTTCCCACCGGCGTGCGCACGGCATCAATTATGACCACTTCCTTCATGAAAAAAACCTCCTCGGTTATGTGACTTATGAAGCTCCGGGCACGGCATCCGCCGGCCCGGGCTCGGTTGGGTTGTCTTGATCGGCTTGAAATCGACCGCCGGGAGAGGAATCCCGGATGCATCAACTGCAAGCATCACTGGCGAGGCAGCAAGTGTTCCGGAATAGACTTGTTCCTTTCTTGGTAGTAGCGTGCAGCCCCCGGATGGAGCGGAATGTGTATCTCCTTCAGGGCTCGGTCCAAGACTATTTCCCTGCAGGCAGGGTGAACTTCCGTCAAATAGTCGATGTTCTCATAGAGCGTCTTCGTCAACTCATAGACTACCTGAGACGAAAGAGAAGAGGTGGTCGCCAGTATGTTGCCGAGTCCCACCGACTTGACCGCATTGACCTGACCGGGATACGTGCGCGGCGGAATGACCGACCGGCGGAGAATCGACGAGTCCCTTTTCCCGAGGCTTCGGACATGCGGGTCGGTGATGTCGAGCAGCCCGAAACGCCCGGGGTTTTCGCGAAGCAGCGTCAGAACCAGCGGCACCGGTATCCCCCCGGTCACTGTCAAAGCCTGAACCGTTCCTTTTTTCAGCGCTTCGCCGGCAGCCATATTGCTCATTGATCTGAGCCGGACCGTTTTGCCTGCGGGCTTCAGCGTGCCGAGCAATTCCTCCGCGGTGTATCGCGTCCCGCTTTCCGGCAGACCCGCCGCCAGAACCAGCCCCTCGAGATCCGCCAGGGTGCCGGTCCTGACTGCTTCCGTACGGATCAGGAAATGAACGACATCCGGCCAAAGCGAGGTGATGCTTCGCAGTTCGGGCAGAGGGTTGCCTTGGTAAACCCCTGTTCCTGAATATGCCATCGAGCAGAACGCACTCTCCGCAAGAATCAAATCGGCATCGGCTATTCTAATGGCTTCGATGTTTTCGCGGGTTCCCTCCGATATGGCTGCCGATACTCTGATTCCCGTACGTTTCAGCCTGGTAGTCCACAAAGAAGCCATGCCCAGTCCGGCCCGATAATAGGTTCCGCCGGGCATTCCCGTGGCAACGAGTACGGAAATGCGGACGGTGTCCCTCGGGTTGGCTCTATCCGACGCGAGGCCTTCCGCGGTGAAGGCGGCAACCAGCACCGCCGTGCAGACCAGGAGAGCTGCGGGTAATCTCTTGCCGCGGTCATGCCGCCGGTATCTGAATCCCGTCATCTGTCTCCACATCCGTCCGCGGCCGTACGCCGTGTTCTTTTTCGCTTGAGAGGCGAAACAACGGCCCGGCTCCGCATCGAATCCGTAAACCACATTTGGATGCACTCCGTCGCCGTTTCCGGAGCATTTTTGCAGTTGAAATATAACGGCCCAGCGGTTAAGTTGAATATGTCGAGGCCTTTATTCAGATATTCTGAAATGCTATCACGGCGGACCGGCCAAGTATAGACGTCACGGACCGCCAAGGCAAATGGAAAATTCCCGGCACGTCCCAATCGAGATAGCCAATGGCACTGCAATTCTTCAGTTCTGCAAATCGGCGGGGGACCCGGGATGAAGCTTCGCGGACTTGCGGAGAGCCCGCACCGCCGGCTCATGCATTCGTCGGCGGTGGGAAACCTTCGAACGGGAAGCAGGCGGAGCCCGCGGCCAGGCCGGGATCGGCACGAACCGGGAGGGGGTCCGTCGTCGGTATGCCAAGGCGCTGCACTCTCTGGGGAATTCTGTTCGTCGCAGCCTTTGCCTGCATATGTCCCGACGGCACGGCATACGGACGCAATACGGCGGCGAATGCCAAGCAAGCCGTGCTGACCCCCGGGCAAATCGAAACCGCGCGGAACGGCATTCTTCTTTACACGAACAGGGAAAGGACTCGGAGAGGTCTGCCGCCGTTGAGATCAAGTGCCGCGCTGAACTACCTGGCTCAGGCCCAAAGCGCCAACATGTGTGCAGCCTTGCCGGCCGCCAACCGGGGCAGTTCGCAGAATAAGTGTCTGCTTCCCAATTTCAATCACGAGTCGGACTTGTTTCCGCCGGGATGGCGGGCCTTCAGTGACAGACTTGGCAAAGCGGACTTAAACTACGGTGCCGAGAATATAGCGTGCCGGACCCTCGATCCCGATCTCGACAAATGGGCCCGCATCGTGGTCCTGGGATGGATGAACAGCAAGCCCGGGCACCACGGAAAAAACATCCTCAGCCGAGGGCATCGTTTTCTTGGCGTGGGAGTTGTGGGCTGCCTTGAACGAATCGGTTACGCGACCCAGGTCTTTTCGAACCAGTCGGGGAGAATCGTTGGGAATCACGGAACCGGGTACGGCCGGCGTATCTCGGGGGTCTACGATCCCGTAATTGCGACCATACCCGCTCGAAAATGAAATGAAGCTCCATCGACAGACCGTCCTGCAAAGGAAGATGTTCCCATGGTATCCATCGCTGTCAGATTAATCCTCGCAGGGGTTCTCATATGCGGCATCCCGAGCTGCTCTGCGGTTAAGCACCTAACAACACCTCCTGCCGACGAGAAAAAGGTCGTCGAGCAGGACGTTCCCGACGAAGCCAAGGATCGGCGTCCCGGTTCGCCGTCTCAGGAGCCGGGTGTCACGGAAGGACCACCGGCCCCGGGGGTGGAGCAGCCAGTGCCGAGTGTTTCTCCTGCCGAGCGGCCGCCGCGCCGCTACAACTGGAGCGACCGCAAGGGATGGTCCCCCGGGGACCCGGAGAAGGACGGCCCCCGGCAGTAGGAGTATGGTCGGCAATGCCCAACGCCCTGCTTACCGGCCGTTTCTTAGCCATAACGGCCGTTAATTTTTGCCTGTTTCTCATAGTAACCGCGTGGAATTTCCTCCCTGTATTTGTCGTCGGAACGGGAGGCTCGGAGGCCGACGCAGGCGTACTCATGGGGTCCATGGGGATTACCTCGCTGGGCTCCCTCCCGTTGCTGGCCCCTCTTATCGACCGCTACGGCCGCAACCCTTTCATTCGGACCGGCATCCTTGGTGTCGGCTTGGGCAACTGCGGCTTCCTACTCTTCCCAGAGTACTCCCCTCTCATGATCCTGATCCGCCTGTTTCAGGGATTGGCATTTGCAGCCTGCTTCACCGCCTGCGCCACGGCGGTGGTGGATTCCCTCCCTCCACACAGAAGAGCCCAAGGCATCGGTCTGTTCGGTATTTCAGGATCGCTGGCCATGGCCGTGGGGCCGTACGTAGCCGAAATGTTCATACTCCGATGGGGCTTCAATTCCTATTTCGCTTTGCTTGTCTGCTTCGGCATCGTGGGAATCCTCCCGGCCCTCCTCGTCGCCGAATCACGGACACCCCTTTCCCGCCGCCGGCAGGTCCAAGGCTTCTTCTCAATGGCAATTCACGAGGGCCATGTTTCAATGATGCTGATGGCCGCAGTCTTCGGGGCCGGATTTTCCGCGCTTCTGACATTCTTTCCACTTCATGCGAAGCAGGTCGGTATCACATCCGGCCCCTTCTTTGTCTCCTACGGAGTCGCCCTAATAGGGGTCCGTATCTTCTTGGGGCGCCTTGCAGACAACCTGAACAGAGACGGAGTGATCTTCGCTTGCCTTCTCGGATTCGCAATCACCCTCGCCGCTGCCGCCGGAGTGTCGCTCCCCCGGGAAACCCTCCTTATGGGCATCCTCTTCGGCGCTGCACAGGCGCTCTCCTACCCGGCAATGATGGCGTCAATGGTCGACCGGTCCCGCGACGACAACCGCGCAGTGGTTGTCTCCCTGTTTACCGGATCCTTCGGCATTGGCATCCATCTGTCATCGTTTCTTTGGGGCGCAATAGCGAACCTGCGCGGCCTGTCCTTCATGTTTTCCTCTGCCGGTGTCATGATCCTTTGCGCTGCGCTCATAAGCGCTGCAACCTATTTCATCCGACGGTCCCGTGAGCGGTCGTAGTGCAGCCCCTTGACTCCGGCGGCGACCTTCCCTTTTGCCGCTGAGGGCCCGTCCACCGGAAGTGCGCGTGCCCCGCCTGCAATGAAGAACCACCGTTCCTTGGTCCCGTGCTCCAGGCAGTGACGGCACCTGCCCGCGACTCTCTTGGAAAACCGCTATTAGCTGCGCAGCGAAAGTCCAAGCCCCCGGCAGTGAATCACTGCCCTCTCCTCCCCGCGGCTTACGAGCGCGGCGCGGAAACGTATCCTGCGTCTTGCCTACGAATCTTCGACGGCGTGTCCGACCTGATGAAAACACACGGGGGGGTGGTATCCACCGAAGCGGCGGAAGGGAACAGAGGCGACACGGGAGATTTCCCTCGAGGCGGGAATTTCCTGGGTGGGTTTTTGAGGCGCAAAAAAAAGCAAAGGCCGGGGTTCTCCCGGCCTCGCATCATAACACGAAGAGTCTGCTAGTATCCACAGGGCGGTATGTACCGGTTAACCGCGGTGCACGGCACGGCCGCCATCACATAGGCGGGCTCACCGAGTTCCACGTCACAGCATCCTCCCCCACCGAGCGGGGGCAGCTGTCCGGTCATGAGGGGCGTGGCCACAGCGCCCACGGCCAGAAACGGCACGCTCAATGCTGCATGAATCACTCCGGGAATCAACGGGGGCTCGCAGGCAGGAGCCACGGGGCCGCGCAGAGTGTAGCTTTCAGGTCCGGGCAAGCATGCACCGGTCATCTCAAATGCAGTGTTGGAAATGCCGGCCACCGGCCATTGGCTGACTGTGTAACCCCAGGACATCCCCGCACCAAGTGCCAGCATCATTGCAAGGACTCCAAGAATTACGCCGGTTCTTTTAACCATACCCTCATCCTCCTTTCATCAAAGACCTTCCGGTCATGAACCGGAAATAAGTGATATTCTGGCTAGTTGTAAACTGATATCACGTTTTGTATTATCAAAAACAGTCTGATGTGTCAAGCTCTTTTTCCGCACGTGATGTGATGGTACGTGGTTTCTCGAGCCCTGACTCTGTTGTCCGTTTTCGAGTTTTGGAGGGACCGGACTTCTTAAGCCGGTCCTTCCACGAGAAGATGTGCAAGCGGGTGGCTACCAAAGGCCGCCGAAGAAACTCGCGGACGTCCCGCCGCAGCCGCCGACTCCACCCAATGCCATCAGGGCCCTGGGGACCCCTCCGCCGAAGCATGAGCCGCACACGCCGCCGTCACCCATTTCCAGGCAACCGTACACGCCGTCGAAGGGGGCAACCAGCAGGTCCATGGGTGTCATAATTGCGGTGGCGAGAGACAGCAGGAGACCCATTCTGTCATCCTTGCCGCCGCAGCCGCCGAATCCCGCAGGGGGGCTCGCGGGGGGGCAGGGACCAACGATGTTGCATTCCCACTTCTTTACGATGGTTTGTTGGATCGGGCCCGGGCAGTCAACAGGGACAAAGAGAGGCCGGACGTCGCAGTCTGATCCGCCGAAGCACGGCGGGGTCGGCAGACCGCCCACAAAGGCCATCGCGCTCCCCGTCATCATGATTGCAAGTGACACAATACCGAGAACAACCGCAGTTCTCTTAACCATACCCTCATCCTCCTTTCATCAATCCTTCTATCAAGGAAGCTTACATACCAGTTTTGGATTGCCTCCAAAAAAATAAATCTCCGGATGTGTTTCTACGTTTATTACAGAAATGCCACCCATTGTCAACTCTTTTTTTGTCGGTGCAATCCGCTCGGCAAGAGACCCGGGGGTCTCCCGTCAGTGTTGTAACTTAGCGGGGCGCGAAAAGGGATGTCAAGCAAAAAAATCAGCCTTTCGCGCGCTTAGGCCCCTGCGGCCCCTTCAGGGCCGATCATCAAAGTTTTGGCGCCCCCCGTATTTTCCCGAAGACCACTGCGCAATCACGGGCGCACGGGACCGTCATCCCTCAAGGAGCCCTCGCGTCGTTCTCCCCTTTCCCCGACTGGCACTCTGAAGTCGCAACAGATGCGGTGGAGGATGGCCGATACGACCGATTGAACCCTTTAGAATTCAGCGGGCTGAACGTGGGTTTGCCCACGGCTGAGCAAGGGTCGTTCACTCGGGGAACTGCCGCTGTGGATCCGAAAGGGGATTGACTCGGTGCGGCCGGCCGGTTATTAAGTACGTAAGAGAAAATTTTTTCCGGGAAGCGAACCCTTTAACGGATTTGAGCCCCCGGGAAGGAAGACCCGACAGTATGTTGAAAAAACTCTTCGACACGAG
This sequence comes from Pseudomonadota bacterium, assembly GCA_043806215.1. GTDB lineage: Bacteria > Desulfobacterota > Desulfomonilia > Desulfomonilales > Desulfomonilaceae > JAVHLK01. Next base: position 9,290 of record JAZDHD010000305.1, read on the forward strand.
GCTGTTCAGAAAAAAAGAGGAGCGACAGTTCATGGCAGACTATTCCGCAGGACCCACGTTTACCGGGGCTTCAAAATATGTTCTTGACGAAGAGCTTGCAAAAATCGTCAACATTTCCATAGCGTTGGAAATGCCGCTGCTGCTCAAGGGGGAGCCGGGAACCGGCAAGACCATGCTGGCCCACGCCATTGCCGAGAGTCTTGGTATGTCCCTTACCGTCTTAAATGTGAAATCGAGTCTCAAGCTGGTAGATGCCCTCTATCAGTACGACACCCTTACGCGTCTGAATGACAGCCGTTTTGGGGACTCGAAAAGGGAAGTGAGCAATATCGAAGAATACATCAGGATGGGGAAGATCGGACAAAGCTTTGTCGCCGACGTTAAGACCGTATTGCTCATAGACGAGATCGACAAGGCCGACACGGACTTCCAGGACGACATGTTGGACGTCTTGGATCAAATGCAGTTCGACATCATGGAAATCGACAAGACGGTGTCGGCAAAGAACAGGCCGGTAATCATCATTACCTCCAACGCCAAGAAGGACTTGTCGGATCCTTTTCTCGGGAGATGTAATTTCCACCACATCGCGTTCCCGGATCAAGACATGATGCGTCAAATCATTCGGGTTCACTTCCCCGAACTGGATATGGAACTTCTCGACGTGTGTGTGAAGACTTTTTATAAGCTCAGGGATTTCCAGGGCATCGAGAAGAAGCCGGCCACCAGGGAGCTGATCAACTGGGTACGGGCTTTGCGGGCCGATCCGGATTTCAGGGGGCGGGACTTGATCCAGGACAAGATTCCCTTCCTGGGCGTGCTGTTCAAGAAAAGCTCCGACTATCAACAGGCGGTTCAACAAAGCCGCCGTATGCGCAGATAACGCGAAAGCGACATCAGACCATGTTTGTGGACTTTTTTTACCTGCTAAGAGATTCGGGGGTGCCGGTTTCCCCCACTTCGTTTCTCAGGCTTCACAAGGCCCTGGAAATGGGATTGGTCGAGAGTCTGAACGATTTCTACACAGCTGCGAGAACCTTGCTGGTCAAGAGCGAGCGCTACTTTGACATCTATGACCGAGTTTTCGCCCATTTCTTTCACGGCGCGGAGCTTCCGGATTTCCGGGGTATCGACTTGGAGGCTGCGGCTCGGGAACTCCTGGAAGAATGGCTCCAGAATCCTGAAGCTCTTGCCCGTGCCCTCGGTATGAGCCAAGAAGAACTGAAGTCCATGTCTCCGGAGGATCTGCTCAAGTATTTTCTCGACCGCCTCAAAGAGCAAACCGAGGCTCATCACGGCGGGGGCAAGTGGATAGGGACGGGGGGAACATCCCCGGTGGGCCATTCGGGTTTTCATCCGGGCGGTATGCGCGTAGGGGGGCGTTCCATGGGCCGGTCGGCTGTTAAGGTGGCCATGGACCGCCGGTACCGGGATTATTCAATCGAGGGTCTGTTGACCCAGTCCCAAATGGGTGAAGCCCTCAAGCGGCTGAGGCGGATGGTACCGGTAGGGCCGCGCGATGAGGTTAACGTCGATGAGACGATACGCGCAACAACCAAGAATGCGGGAGAGATCGAAATAGTTTTCGATAGAGGCCTGCGTGACCGGTTGAAGATAGTACTGATGATTGACAACGGCGGATGGTCGATGGACCCCTATATCGAAGTAGTCCAAACACTGTTCGATTATGCGCGCTCGCAATTCAAGGATGTGAAGACCTACTTCTTTCACAATACGGTCTACGATTTTGTGTGGGAAGACCCTCCACGACGTTACAAACCTCAGCGCGTCGAGGATTTTTCGACGTGGGACCCGGAAACGAGACTGATCGTTGTGGGCGACGCAAGTATGGCCCCGTACGAACTCATGGCCACCGACGGTTCCATCCACATTGAGGAACGCAGCGGCTTGCCAAGCATAGATCGGCTCAATATGCTGGCGGAGTTGTTCCGGCACACGAGTTGGCTCAATCCCACTCCGCTCCGCCTGTGGCCGATGACGCGATCCATAGGGATCATTGCCAACATATTCCCCATGTTCGAACTAACCCTCGACGGATTGGACAAGGCCGTTACCCATCTTATGAGCCGTAATTGAATCCCCCTTCCCGTAAGGACGTTCACGGCTCGTTAGGCACCCATGGAGACGAGGAACGGAGCTTCCATGTCTCTCCCGACCAAACGAGATAGAGTAGGCAGGTGGCCTTCAACCCGCGACAGATCATCGGCGCATTGAAGACGGCGGTCAAGACGGCGCTGTTGATCTTTGCCGCGTATCTGCTGGTGTTGACCGGGGTAGTCTTATGGGCTTTTGAAGTGAAGTTCCAAAGATGGCCCACATACATCTATGGCGCCCCATCCAGCGTGCGAGTTGGGGACGACATCGTCAAGACCCGGCTGTTCGACCGATTGAGGCGCTTGGGATACATCAAAGGTCCCACCATGGTGGCCGAGCCCGGACAGTGGAGTCGGTCCGGAACGGGACTCGATTTACACTTGAAGTATTGCCCCATCGCCGGAAGGGGAATAGCGACCGGTCCGGTGAGCTTCTCCCTGGATCTCGACACGATACGCTCCATTCGCCTGGTAAGGTCTCATCAGGATGTCGACAAGATTGTGTTGGAACCGGAACTCCTCGGCGTACTCCCCGCGGACGGAACGGTTCCAATGCTCTGTCGCCCGCTTCCTTTGGACCGCATGAAAGGCCTTTTGGTCGATGCGGTCGTCTTGACGGAGGACAGGCGTTTCTTCTCTCATCACGGTGTCGACCCGGGAAGCATGTTCAGAGCACTCAAGGCCAATGTCAAGGCCCGGCGTTACGTTCAGGGTGCGAGCACCATCACTCAACAGCTCGTCAAGATGACGTTGCTGACGCCCCGCAAGACCCTCTTTCGAAAAACCAACGAGATCTTCCTCGCACTCATCGCCGACGCGTTATACAGCAAACGCGTCATCCTCCAGGCATATCTCAATCGCGTCTATTTCGGTCACTGGGGACAGTTCCCCGTCTATGGTGCGGCGGAAGCCTCCAGGAATTTTTTCGGAAAGGATTTTGACCGGCTCAATCCGGAGGAGTGCGCGTTCCTCGCCGCCACCATCATGGCCCCAAACGTGATCACCCCCTTACGGCACGCCGAAAGAGCCTTGGGCCGCCGCAACATGATTCTCGGGCTTTTGTTCAAAGAAGGGAAGATCGGCAGAGACGAGTACGATCAGGCACGGGCCGCACCGTTGCGGGTGCGGAAGCCGGGCCCGCCTCCGGTGAAGGCCGCCGCGTTCGAGGATCTCGTCGGGGAGGAGATGGACGACGCCGAGACCGTGGGAAGCGGAAAGATCGGTTATGTTGTCACCTCCCTCGACCCGCTGATCCAAAATGACGCCAACATGGAAGTACGGCACCTGGGAGGGGGGACGGGCGATACACACTTGGCGGTCCTTGATCTCCCGGCCGGTGAAATAAAAGCTTTGGTCGCTCCGGGACCTGATGGATGGGATGGAAAAGGTGCAAACCTCGAGAGTGTATTGCCCATGGCAACGGTCGCCGCTCTCATTCCCGACGGCTCCGGGAGTTCCAAGTTTACCCTCACCTCCCGATTGTTCTCTTCGGTTCCCGGAGGGAGGCCGATTACGTTGAAAGAGGCATTTGCCGGTTCAAGACCTCTCTTGATAAAACGCCTCGTCGACTCGATCGGTCAAGAGCGTATTGTACGTGTGCTGGAGGAATTTGAGATACCCGCCAAGACAGGGGCCGGTGGCTCTATTGTCGTGGCCCCCGTTTCTCCCCTCCGGATGGCGCGAAGCTACGCGATGTTGGCCTCCTTGGGCTGGAAACGCTCGTATGGGGTTGGAATCAAGGATCAAACCGTCGCTGCCGTTCCCTCCCAATCCGAGGAAACACGGAGTTTGCTCACCGAAGCTCCGCTCTTTCTCATAGGCTGCCTCCTCAAGGACCTGCCTCCGCTGGAAGACATGAATTACGGTTTGGACGAAGTGAGGCAAAGACCTTCCGTTTTCGTCTCCCAGGACGATACCGGGATTTGGGGTGTGGCGTACCGGCCGGACACGTTCCTCCTGGTCAGGGTTCCGGGTAGGGACGTCCACCCCGATCTGATAGAGAAGATGATGCTCCGTTTACTACCGCCGCCGGGACGGTCGGCGGGAAACCTTCCGGCCGTACCGTCCGGGGTGGTATTCAGGAAGATATGCGTCGATTCGGGTCTTCGTGCAACCTCGATCTGTCCTCATGTGATATTGGTGCCGTTTCTCAAGGGTTCTCAGCCCAAGGAATGGTGCCCGCTTCTTCACCGGCCCAAAGCGGTGCGGTCGGATCGAAACATGAAAGCCCAAGAGCCTTAGTGCCCCGTGGAGTAAATTTGGTTGCACAACCTGATCCGTCTTCCCGGCGTAGGCGGTGAACCAGTCTTGTTTTTCCGGACCCCGGCCTAGGCCGGGGAGACTACGGAACGCCGGTCCCATCCCGCGTCCCGCGGGATAGGGGCGCACCTGCGTGTGCGCCCCTATCCGGGCGGACACATAGGTCCGCCCCTACCGTAGCCCGGGCCTCCGTGCCCGGGTATTATTCTTGCCGGCACCCGGCATGGCAACGAGACGAAAGAATGTGTGACCGAACTTATGAAATGCCGCACTTAACCACGATTTTTTTGCCGCCGCCGGACCTACGCGGTGAGAACTAAGAAGGAGAAAGCCATGGATGAGTTCGTCAAAGCCCATCGTAAGATTGGACTGGACACCACACTGGAATCGCTGGAGAAACACGGTTTCAATGCTCACTATTTTCCGACCCGGCAGGAAGCGGCCGACTACATTGTGAAGGCCGCGCAGGATTGCCAATCCATCGGTATCGCAGGCACCCACACCGTCAGGGCTTTGGGGGTTGTTTCCAGACTGGAAGAAGCGGGCAAGACCATGTTCGATCACTGGAAGATGACCATGGGAACCCCCGAGGAACTGGAATGCCGCAGGAATCAGATGCTCGCCGACATGTTCCTTTCGTCGGCCAACGCGGTGACCATGACCGGCGAAATCGTCAACCGGGACGGCTGCGGAAATCGGACGAACTCTCTGACGTTCGGCCCGAAGAAGGTTGTGTTGGTTGTGGGACGGAACAAAGTTGTTGCCGATCTCGACGCGGCCTTCGCGCGGATCGAAGAGACCGCGGCACCGATCCGTGCGATGAGCCTTAACAGAAAGACCCCCTGCACCAAGACGGGGTACTGCATGGATTGTGATTCTCCCGAGAGAATCTGCCGCGTGACCAGCATCATCCATCGTAAGCCCCTGTTTACGGATATCACGGTGGTCATCATCGACGAGGATCTGGGGTACTGACCATGGAGTTACGCGTCTCTGTTCCCAATCGGATTGATCTGGCAGGCGGAACAACGGATATCTATCCTCTCTACCTCTTCTTGGGGGGCGGCTGCACCGTAAATGCAGGCATAACGGTGCGCAGCGTCGTCGAATTCAGAACATTGGGTGAGAAGGCAATCCGCCTTACCTCCCTCGATCTCGGGGAGGCAGTGGAAGCTCCCGATGCCTCTCACCTGCCCACCGACGGACCGTTGGGCCTTATTGGAAGGACCGTGAGCGCGCTTCCTCCCGCCACAGGGATGGAGATTACTACATGCAATCAGGCCCCGGCGGGTTCGGGGCTGGGCGCGTCGAGCGCACTTCTGGTGGCGCTGGTGACCGGATTGTTGCAGATCCGGTCGGAATCGGCAGAACCGGAGAAGGTCGTCGACCTGGCGGCAAACATCGAGTGTGCCGCCATTGGCGTCCCCACGGGCAGACAGGATCATGTTGCCGCGTACTTCGGGGGCATATCTTCAGTGGAGTTCGGCTACCGGGGTTTTTCCCGGGCCCCGTTGTGTTCCGAGCCGGCCGACCGGCAACGCCTGGAGGACATGGTGATTCTCTCCTACACCGGCGAGGGCCGTTTCTCCGGCATGAACAACTGGGATGTGACCAAGGGGGTTATCGAAGGACGCGCGCAGCTCAAGGACAAGCTGCTGAAGATTCGGGACGCGGCTCACGACCTCGCCGGCGCTTTGCGATTACGCCGATGGGCCGACGTTCCACGGCTGGTGGATGCGGAGTGGACCCTGAGACGCAGCCTGGCGCCGGGGATTTCAACTCCCGCCATCGACCGGATAGCGGCTGCGGCTACGGCAGCAGGCGCAGCGGCCAACAAGGTCTGCGGTGCCGGCGGAGGAGGCTGCATGATCACACTAGCGCCGGCCGCCAAGCGGTCGGCGGTTGAGAGGGCCGTCTCCGATTCAGGAGGAACGATCATCCCGTTTTGCGTAGCGTCTCAAGGTATCGAATTCTCCGGGATTGATGCCGTCCGAGAAGACCAACGGAATGAGGCGTCCCCAAGGTCATGATAGGGTGGCGCCCAGCGGGCGGAACTGAATTGCCGATCTGCCTGCCGCCGCCCGCCCTTGAAGATGACGGGCATCCCGCGTTCCGCGGGACTCCACGAAACAGGTCTAAGTGTTTTGTGACACAAATACGGTCGCACAAGCTGCCCCGGAAGATGACGGGCAGGGACGCCCGTCCCACGGCGTACGACCGGCTTGGTCTCTGTTCTTCGTAGCCCGGGCCTCCGTGCCCGGATCTTGTCCTTGCCTGCACCCGAGATGCCAACCAGAGGAAAATGTGCGACCGTATTTGCGCCATGAGGCACTAAGGCTTCCGGTACGGGCATCACATCCCGCACCGGAAGACGTCAATCAGTACGCCTCATCAGAGGCCAGGTCATCCAAGGTCACTTTGTCTCTGAACAGATAGTGGCTCCACACCTGATAACCGATCACGATGGGCACAAAGGTCAGTGCCACGACAAGCATGATCTTCAAGGTGAGAGGACTCGATGCCGAATTGAAGGCCGTAAGACTATATGCCGGATTCAGGCTGGACGGCAACAGGTCCGGGAACAACCCCACCACCCCGAAGAGTGTAGCCCCCACAATGGTAAGACTCGAAGCACCCCATGCCTTCCACCAAGCCCCCTGTGCTATGAACAGACGCGCGGCAAGCAGAGCGACAACCGTTACGAGCGGGATAAGGAAGAGCACGGGATAGGTGAGGTAATTCCCGTACAGTTTTGTGGCGAACCAGCTGGCCCCGAGGAAGACCACGGCTACGATCAGTAGTGCCCACCATATCTGCCCGGCCGCGCCGCCCGCTCGAATGCTTAGGTCTCCTTCGGCCTTGATGGCGAGCCACAACGCCCCATGCACTACGAACAACAGCACGAACAGCGCACCCCCAAGGAGTCCATACGGATTCAGCAGGGTGAGCAGGTTGCCGTGAAAGATCCCGTCAGCATCGATGGGAATCCCCTTGAATATGTTCGCGAAGGCGACTCCCAGCAAGAGCGCGGGGAGAAAGCTCCCGACAAAGAGAAGCGTGTCCCAAACTTTCCGCCAACCGTCGCCGTCCACCTTGTTCCTGTATTCCAGAGCGATCCCTCTGAAAATCAAGGCGAACAGCAACAACAAGAGCGGCGTGTACAAGGCATTGAACATGACCGCATACGTAGTCGGGAAAGCGGCAAAAGTGACACCGCCCGCGGTGATGAGCCACACCTCGTTACCGTCCCAAAAAGGTCCCATGGCATGGTATACCACGCGCTTGTGTTCTTCGCTGCGTGCCAGGAACGGAGAGAGAATGCCGAGGCCCAGGTCGAAGCCGTCAAGCATGAAGTAAACCGCCCAAAGGATACCCCAGAGCAAAAACCAGATCGTTTCCAACATAGCGTCTTCCCCCCTTCCTACTTATCCGCCGCGATGGCTTGTCCGGACGCGAGCCCGACGATGCCGGGATGATCCGCCGGCTCGGGAACCGCACCAGCGTACTTGGCAATGAGCCAAAAACAGACTATTCCCAAGACCGCGTATACCAGTATGAATGCCGCCAAAGAAATCCCCACCTGCGACACGGCCAACGTAGAGGCTGCATCGGATGTCTTCATCACCCCGTATACGATCCACGGCTGCCGCCCCACCTCCGTGACGGTCCAACCCAGCCCGGCAGCCACGTACGGAAGCGGTATGCACAGGACAAGCAGTTTGAGCAATGTCGGGGCACTTTCCGGCTCTTTCCGCTTGATCCATGCGGCAATGCTCACTGCGGCAAAGAGCATTCCCAGTCCCACCATCAGCCTGAAGGACCAGAAGGTCACCGCAACCGGCGGTCTCTCCTCCTTGGGCCACTCCTTGAGTCCCTTGTACACACCGTTTGAATCGCCGGTGGCCACCCAGCTCAAAAGCTTGGGGATCCCGAGAATCTGAACGCTGTTTCGTTCGTTTTTCTCATCCGGGATCGCGAAGAGATACATGGGAGCTCCCTTTGTGGTTTCCCACACGGCCTCCGCGGCCGCAGCCTTCGTGGGCTGCGCCTTCATCATCTCCTTGCCGTGCAAATCGCCGATTCCGATCTCGGCAACGGCAAAGATGACCGTGAAAACGGCCGCCATTCGGAACGATCTCTTGAAAAACGGTACATTCCGCTTACGGAGTATATGATAAGCACTCACTCCCATTACAAAGAATCCCGAAAGGATATACGCCGCAGCGACAACGTGCAGAAACATCAGAACCGCGTAGGGTTGCGACACAACGGCCCAAAAATCGGCCAGTTCCGCACGACCGTTCCGGATCACGTACCCCACGGGATGTTGCATCCAGGAGTTTGCCGCCAAAATCCAGTACGCCGATAAGCTCGAGGCTGCGGCAATGAGCCACATGCATGCCGCGTGAGCCTTTGGCGACAACTTCTTCCAACCGAATATCCACACCCCTATCAGGGTGGATTCGAGGAAAAAGGAGGTGGTTGCCTCTATTGCCAGAAGGGAACCAAAGATGTCCCCCACGTACCTGGAGTAACGGGACCAGTTGGTGCCGAACTGAAACTCCAACGTTATGCCCGTTACCACCCCAAGGGCAAAATTGATTACGAACAGCTTGCCCCAGTACTTCGCCATTTTCTTATACTCTTCGTCGCCTGTCCGCACATATCGGGTCTCCATGACGGCCGTGAGGATGGAGAGACCCAGCGTCAGGGGCACGAAGAGAAAATGGAAATATGTCGCCACGGCGAATTGCAGTCGAGACAGCATGACCGCGTCCATGACATCCTACCTCCTCTTTCCGTTGCCGGTGTTAGTCGATTTTCTTGAACATTTTCCCTTTGACCCCGCAGACGGGGCAGTTATCCGGGGCACTGCCTTCCGCGGTGTAACCGCAGGTCGGACAGACATAATACGGACACTCCTCCTGGGATGAGCCCAGACCGTCCAACATTTTTCGGTAGAGCGCCGCGTGTATTTTCTCCACTTCATTGGCATATTCGAAGGTTCTCAGCGCATCTTTGTTTCCTTCGGCCCGCGCCGCTTCAATCATCTCAGGGTACATGTGCTCAAATTCGTGTGTCTCTCCGGCAATGGCCGCCTCCAGGTTCTCAGCGGTTGTTCCGATACCCTTGAGTACTTTCAGGTGGTTATGTGCATGAATGGTTTCGGCCTCACCCGCCGCCCGGAAGAGCCGCGCCGCCTGGGGCCTGCCCTCTTTGTCCGCCTTGACGGCAAACGCCAGGTACTTGCGGTTCGCCTGCGACTCACCGGCAAAAGCTTCCTTCAAGAAATCCTCAACTTTTGACATGATTGTTCCTTCCTCCTTTGCTGTTTTGTTTAAGGGTTATTTGGAGTCGGGATTCATCCGGATGCCCTTGGCCGTTGTCGGCACATTCAGGGCAAATCCCGGTGAATTCCACGTTGTGAGACTGTATCCGGTACCCGCTCAGCCGTGCGGCAGCCTGCTCCAAAGAAGCGACCAGGTCCATGTGAACGTCGTCCACCCGTCCACATCTTGTGCACCGGATGTGGTAGTGATTCACGGAATTGCCGTCGAAACGTCGCCGGGTACCCGCCGTATCCAGTTTCATGATTTCGCCTTCATCGGTCAGAGTTTCAAGATTTCGGTACACGGTCGCGATACTGATCCCCGGGAGCCTTTGGCGGACCATTTGGTGGAGTTGTTCCGCGGTGGGGTGAGAGGTCACCTTACGAAGTTCTTCGAGGATGATCATCCGCTGTTTGGTCAATCTTCGCGTAGGCCGGTCATTCATGCAGGGCACCCCATGTTGCTATTGCGTTGCATTTGCAGTAAGACTACCCGGCCCTGTTGGCCGTGTCAAGTCTTTTTTCAAGGAACCCCGCAAATCCATCCCGCCTCGCCGAGGGGCATAGTTACGATGCGCCGTTCCCACGCGTTCAATGCCGCTTACTCTTCAACAACATCCGCTCGGGCTGGAGTGCGGTTGTGGGCTCCCGGTTCTTTGGGTATAGTGGGGACACAGACTAAGTGCTTCGTTGCCCAAATACGGTCGCACATTCTTAACCTCTTGAGATTGCCACGCCCTCCCAAAGCCTCGGGCTCGCAATGACATGGTTCAGCGTGGTGCCGTGACCGAAATCGCGTGCAACCACGAGATGTCATTGCGAGGACCGCAGCGACGAAGCAATCTCAGCGCGAAAAATCCGTGATCGTATTTACGCCGCGGAGCACTAAGGAGCCGGGCCGTGGAACAGTCTGCCGGTTCTTGGTCCGGCGATGTGAAGGTGACGTATGAAGCACACCATCCGTATT
>JAZDHD010000306.1:0-9072 GCA_043806215.1 Pseudomonadota bacterium
GTTCAAGGTACCGGGAAACGCTTCTGGTGGCGCAAGTCTTTTGATCGGACGGATGCTTATTTTGCACGTGAGATCGGATCCGGTTGGAAGGACAAAGACGCATTCTTCAAGGAGTTTGAAGAAACTCTCAAGAAAAACCAATAGAGCGACAGCCGGCCTTGGTTTATTGGAGAGTGCGGCGGCATATTTTATGATGTCATAAGCAGATCTCCATTGCGAAAACTGAGGCGTGTGCTAAAAATGTTGCTGAAACGGGTGCCCTACCCGCGGATTTAAGATTCACTCAGGCCGTCCGCTTACGACGTCCGGTAACGGTTCGGCCATACAAACCCTTACGAATCGGATGATCGGTACAACAGCGAACCATCCGACCCGCAATATACGGCCTCGGCCGGCACGGATCACCGGAAGAGCGAAAATCGGCGTGATCGAGGTTTCCGCCTTCCGGAAACCATGGGAAACCCGGTAAGCAGCCCATAATCACCAGTCCTTGGTGCCTGACCGAAAAGATCGTTCTACAGTACCCGGAATGTACTCTCCGCCGAATCGCAAAGGCTTTTGCACGAGCGCTTCCCGAGGGATTCTCCGGGTTGCGGGATGATGAAGGAGGGAGGCGACATGTCGGAAAGATGGTTGTACACGTTCGAGGAGTTGGGCAAAGAGCATAACGACATGGTCGGGAAGAAATGCGCTTACCTTGGCGAAATGGCCAAAATCGGTCTGCCCGTCCCCCAGGGTTTTGCACTGTCTCTCGACGCCTATCGGAAGTTCATGGGCATCACCGGCGCAACCGAAGAGGTGGCGGCGTGTATAGAGTGCGGGAATGATTCACTCGAATGCATAGCGGGCGTGAACGAGCTCAGCAGAGCCATCCGGCGAACCGTGGAATCGAAGCCGATGCCGCGTGAGATGGAGGAGACCATTGGGTCCCATTACGAGCACATGAGCGCCCGTTGCGGTGTTGCCGAGCTTCCCGTGTCCGCCCGGTCGGCAGGGGCCCTGAGCCGTCCGGGGCAATACGAAACTCATCTCAATGTGAAGGGAAAGGCCGACCTGATCGAGAAGATCAAGAAGGTTTGGAGCAGCACGTATAACCCTACTTCGCTCTCCTTTCGGCACAAGGGAGGATTGCGCTTGGAAAGCGATCCAATCGGCGTGGCCGTTCTGAGGATGGTCAACGCCCGCGTCGCGGGGATCGTGTTCACCGCGGATCCGAATACCGGCGACACCTCGCGGATGATGATCGAGGCCAACTGGGGCCTCGGCGAGAGCGTGGTCGGGGGAGAATCCATGCCCGACACCTACATTGTCGAGAAGAAGACATTCAAGGTCCTTGAAAAAAGATTGGGGACCAAGTCGAGAATCGTCGTTCCGAGTGAAAAGGGCACGGTGGAAAAGCAGACGCCGGAGGAAATGGCGTGCCGTTTCTGCCTGTCGGACGAGGAGGTGGCGGAAATAGCGAAAACGGGAGTACGGTTGGAAAAACACTTCGGTCTGCCCCAGGATGTGGAATGGGCCATTGACGGGGATCTTTCCTTCCCTGACGCCGTTGTCTTGTTGCAGACCAGAGCCGAGGTCTTGGCAAAGAAGAAGGAACCGGTGGACCAGTTGCTCGATATGATGATGAGCCGCTTTATCAGGTTATAAGCAGGCAAGATGCAGCAAGGAGGGAACATGCTTCACGACGCGTATGACTTGAGCTTCTATGAATTCGATGAAGAAAAGGACGTTAAGGAGTACGGGGTGCTTCTGTGCGATGTTGTCCATGGGAGACCGCCGATGAAGCCGATGTACATGGGGATCGGTTGGTACTGGTACTATCATGGGGTCCGCTACGGAGCCGCGACTCTGTGTCTGCCGACCACCCACGGATGGGACTCGAGGTTCGTGAAGGGCTACCCGTATATCACGGCCATAAGAACGACTCCCGAAGAGGCCGCGGCACGCGAGCCCGTCTTCCGCGAGAGGATCAGGCCCTTTCTCGAGAATTTCGACGAGGTGTGGGACGCGTACAAAACCGAGCTTCTCGAAATGTACAAAACTGCAAAGGAATCCCGAGGCCTCAAGGAATGGGAAGACATACGGAAGCTGGATAACAATGAACTCCTGTCGTTCTTTTTGGACTTCGCTTTTGTCCTCAATCGGAAGGAAGGAGAGGTCCACTTCATCATGCTCATGGCGTCGTACTACATAAGTGGGCTGTTTCAGGAGATGTGGAGGGAATTGTTTGGAGCCGAGGCTTCCATCGATCCGGATTTTCATCGCGTGATGGCGGGCTTCGAGGCTCAAGACACCAGAGTAGTCAGAGACCTGTGGCGGCTTGGCAGGAAGGCGGTGGAGATGAGCCTGGACAGTGTTTTCAATGAGGCGACTGATGATGAGGTTGTTGAAAGGCTCAAATCAACCGAGACGGGTAGGCAATGGACCGATGCATACCACGGCTTTCTGCTGGAAAGCGGGTGGCGGTGCGACCGGATGCACGCCTACGACACGCCTGCCTGGATCGAAAAGCCGGGTCTGGGTATCGGCAGAATAAAGATGCTGATGTCGAGGGAAGTCTTTCCTTTCGACGCAGAGCATGAGCGCGTCAAACGGGAAAGGGAACGGACGGAAAAGAAAGTGCTCGCCCGAGTTCCGGAAGACAGGAGAAGCGCGTTCGACCTTCTCATGCGTGCGGCCCAGAAGTCGGGTTACTGGAGCGAAGATCACACATTCTACTGCGACCTCTACATCGGCTCCCTGGGAAGATGGATCATTACCGAGTTCGGCAGGCGATTCGCCGAAGCGGGGTGCATCGATCAACCCGAAGACGTCCACTACCTCCATCCGAACGAGATACGGAAAGCCGCCATCCCCATGGGTAGGATAAACCTCCGTCCATACGTTGAACGTCGGAAGAAACTGCATGAAGAGAACCTGGAGATGGAGCCGGCGCCGTTCTTCGGGGACATCGCCAAGGCGCAGGAGGTGCTGCGGAGCGACCCCACTCTTGTGGTTTCCACACAACTTCCCATTGTGAGGGAGGAACTCAAGGCAGACCTTTACGGGGCCGCTGCGGCACCGGGAACGGTCGAGGGCGTTGCCCGGGTAATCATGAACGAGAGCCTGCTGCAGGAACTGCAGTCCGGTGAAATACTGGTGGCGCCGGGAACCTCCGCTTCGTGGGCGGTCGTGTTCAGCATCGTGGCCGGACTTGTAACCGACGGCGGAGGCGCTCTGTCTCATCCGGTCATTATGGCCCGAGAGTTCGGGCTCCCCTGCGTGTCCGGTTGCGTGGAGGGTACCCGGAAGATTAAGACGGGTGACCGGATACGGGTGGACGGTGATCGGGGAGTCGTGTACATCCTCTCCAAATAGCAGTGGAACAAACCTGCAGGCAGTGAAGGCAAACACGCGGTTGCTTGGATGCAGTCACCCAGCAGGCCCCCCCAACCTCCCATTGGTGCCGATGAAAAAGCATCGGATACCCCGTCTTAAGCCGTGACCCCATGACAGGTCCAGGTAAGCATGGTGCTTCCTGTTGCATCGAACAAGGCGATTCGAAACTGCATCACGCTTCCGGGCGACACCATGACTCTGATGCAATTGTGCCGCACTCATGATACAATCGGGTACTATGGAAATCCGAGCGGCAAGCGTACTGAGTCATGGGCGCCGCGGAGGAACGCATCATGTTATCCTACAAGTCGTCTGCAGCAACGAGAGGCCAAGAGAACTTCGAGGAAAGCCGTTACCTCTTGCGGGATCTCATCCGGGATTTGAAGACGAAAAGCGGCATTCAACTATTGAGACGGATCGGTCTCGAAGAACACTTCCTTCGGGACCTGAGCAAACACGAGAAGGACCAGTTGTTGACTCTTCTCAAGCAATACTATGAAGATGCAATTGTTCCCCCCATTTCTCAAGAGCTTGAAGAGATTATTCGCCTCCGGGATCCCGGGGAGTGGCTGCCGTGGGAATCGGAAGCAATTTCAAAGGTGGACAAGTGGAGACGGGAACTGGCTTCAAAGCCTGTATCGGCGAGAAGCATGCTGAGAAAGGCTCTGGAGCAGATTCGCTACCGGTACCCTTCGGAAGCGGGCCCAGGTCGACAAACTCGGCATGGGTCGGAGTTCCGGACCGAGGATCTCAATCGGCTGTCGCAGAGACGTGAAGGGACCGTCTCTGCCACAAACGATGCTCCGGGTGGAGAATTCGCCGAAGCGCCGTCAGACAGCGCGCAAAAGGCGTACGACCTGGCCATTTCCTTCGTACCTGAGGATTTCGACTTGGCACAGGGAATCGCGAGCCGTCTCCAAGACATGGATCTCAGGGTTTTTCACGGCAGCCGCTACGTTGACGATTTGTGGGGAATGGATCTTGCCGAACATCTCGCCGGAGTCTACTGGTCTGCGCGACTGTGTCTGGTCATAATGTCAAAGTTCTACAGGGTTCGCGAGTGGACTGAATTTGAAATGGGATTGCTCGCGCGAAAAGCTCAAGTTGATTCGGCATATGCGCTGATGATTGCCCAATACGATGACGAACCGCTGCCGGACATCTTGACATCGTTTCCAACATTTGACGTGAGATCACTTTCGGTTGATACGTTGTGTGAACAAGTGAAGGCCGGGATTGAATCTCTACCTGAGCCGGGTTCGAGTGAATCCCGCTGTAGTGAACAGAGAATAGTGCGCGTCATCTCGCGCGAAGGCGCATGGGCCGTCAAACCACAGGAGGCTTACAGGGCACTGCGGGTATTTGACACGCGGGAGCAAGCCGTGGAGTTTTCCGCTGGTCTTCAAGAACGTGACCCCTGTATGGAAGTTGTTGTGCACAATTCGGACGGCACGGTGCACAAACGCGTTCCGTCACATCTTTAGGCCGTCTTTACTGAAGCGTGATGGATGCCTCCGGCGGTACGTTCGACCAAAACGTCTTCATCAACTGTCCTTTTGACGGCCAGTACAAGCCATTGCTTCGAGCCCTGCTTTTCACTTTGATCTACTGTGGTCTTACGCCTCGTATTGCGAGCGAACGAGGCGATTCCGGCGAGGTGAGGATTACCAAGATTCTGGAACTCATCAAGGCATGCAAGTACAGTATCCATGACTTGTCCCGTATGGAACCACTTGAAACCGGAGATCTTCCTCGCTTCAACATGCCGTTCGAGCTCGGTTTGGATATTGGTTGCAAAGAAACAGCCACCGGGGAACTTGCGGGAAAGAAATCTCTCATCCTCGAACGCGAGCGATTCCGCTATCAGCGTGTACTGTCCGATTTGTCGGGAAACGACATCAAGGATCACCACGGAGAGCCGCAACGACTCGTGAGGCAGGTTCGCCATTGGCTTGTAGGGAACGTCAACCCGGTTCTTCCCACAGGAACCGAAGTTTGGGAGGGGTTCAACCGATTCTGCGACCTCTTCGACAAAGAAACTCGCAAGCTCGGTTACAAACAAGCGGACCTGGACGAAATGACCGTCACGGAGGAAATCTATTTCATAAATCTGTTTCTGGGCCGCATTCTGCGAAAACCCCCGCGGCGGAGAAGCCGAAAATAGTCGGTTCCAGGGCCTTTGCCTTGCATGATGACCTGCCCGGTTCCGGTTCTGAGAGGGGTTCCCTTTGGTCAACTCCTCAACGCAGCACCATATTGGAACCGAGCTGACCAACCTCCGCGCCGGACCCCATAGTCGGACTGCTGCGCGGGCGCATCATTTGGTCATCGGATCTGCGGCAATCTCCGATGCAATGCCGTCATGACTCACCCCAAATACCCGGACGCCCTTGCTACCCTTGAGCACCGAGGAGGGCACTTTGATCTTGAATCCCGACAGCAAGAGTTGAGGAGCATTGAAGCGCTCGGCTATATCTTTGCGGAACACGCTTGGTTTTGCCGCAAGCACGGAATCGCCGCCGGCAACCACGAGAATCGTGTGAGGAACCCCCCGGCGGTTTGCTTCCGCAGCCCACCCGGCGACAACCAGGCCGCCCTCCTCTTCCGCCGTACTCTCCACCCGACCGTCCACGGCTCCCGATTTCACCGGGATTCTTGCCCCGCCGGCCGAGGCCGCGATTGCAGGCTCGGTTTCCTTGCCGCCGGAAACGGTGAAGCGACCCGGCTTCGGCGCCCACTGATAGCCCCGGAAGTAGTTGAGTTCCGATGCCGTCTTGGGATCAGTGCGAGAAACCGCGAAGAGCCGCAACTCCTTCACGTTCTTCAAGAGTTTCGTGGGCAAGCTGAACCAGAATCCGGAGTTGACGAATTCCGGCCCTCCCAGAAACCGGGCCACGGCCGGCATGTGCCAGTTCGTGCCGGCCGTTCGGACAAGTTTCCCGTCGGCAAAGACGAGCAGGTCGCCGGCAGGCTGAGAGCGGGTCTTGTCGGCCGCCCATCCGATGAACTCGGAGTCTCCGGACTCACCCCGTACCACTCGATCGAGCCGTCCCACCAATGATCCATGAATCACCGGGATGCGGTCCCCTTGGCCGGATTCCAACACCTCCGTGATCCCACCGGTCGGCAAGGCAATGGCATATGCTTTTGCGCGGGCTTTTCTCAAAGGCTCCAGGGTTACCCGGCCGTCGGTCCCTGATTCAATGGAGAATACGTCTACGGCATTGTCGCCGGAGCGGAAGGAATTCTCCGGAACCACCGCGGAGAAGGCTTCGGCATCGTCACCGACGGGTATGGTCCGGGTAACTGCCCGTATCGTGCCGTTTACCGCGATGGCAAGAGATGAAGGAACCCGCCGTGGGTTTCTTGCCTTGAGGACTCCGGAGATGTTGCCAAAGAGGAAATCCGCTGCATGATCCATTTCTGCGAAAAAACCCTCATTATCCAGCAGCAATTCAACATCCCCACCGCGGGGCTCGACCATCAACCGTGAAACGTCACTGCCGATGAGGTCGCGGTGAGGACCAAACGTGAAGTACCGCTTCTCGAGGTCGGGGTCCGAGCCGAAGATCTCGGTCTTTCGTTTCAGGGTTTGACTGCTTTGGTTGTTCAGCGCAGGCGCCTGTTCGACTTTTTTGGAGTCATCCACCCGCTCGCCGTAATGGAACACCGTCCTCTTGGTCCGGGTTGGAGCGCCGCTCGTCAGGCTTATGCCGTTGACCGGCCACGGAACCTCGATCCCCAGTATGGAAGCAATGGTGGGCAGAATATCGATGGATTCCACCACACAGTCATCGAGAACGCCTTTACGTTGAAACGGTGCCTTGATGAAGAGCGGAACACCGGCTATGTCCGGGAAGTTCTTTTCCGTGAGTCTCCGTCTGTTGTCGCCGGACACAAAACTCACTCCGTGATCGGCTGTTACGACGATCAACGACCGATCGAAGAGATTCCTGTTCTTAAGCGTTTCCAATAGTCTTCCCAGCAGTTTGTCAACGAAGCCCACTTGCAGCAGGTGGCGCTGATATGCACTGTTGACCGCCCATTCGTCATCCTTCCACCTTTCCTCTTCCTCGAGTCCGAATATTCCTGCGAATCCTTTGGCGTAGTCATTGTAGCGCTTGCCCGAAGGATAGTAGACCCACGGCACGTGGGGAAACATGATGTGGAGAAAATTGAGAGACGGTTTGGATGTGTCCCGGATCCCTTGTAGAAATAGGTCGAAGTACTTGATGCGGGACTCCTTGCTCCTCTTGGCGCGGGAACCGTCGGCAAAGTTCTTGAGGGTCTTGGTAACGTCCGGCAGTGAGCCCGTCCATTCGGCAGGCAATAGATAGTGAAGATAAATGAGAGAGAGATCTGAACCTAACGCTTTGAAGCGGTCGAAGAACGATCCGCCGGCGACATCATCGCTCAACAGGTATGCCGGACAGAGATCGGTAAACGGTTCGATAACGTTCATCCGGTACGACGGGCCGAGCAACGTGAAGAGATTTCCCGGATAATTGGATACGTGCGGAAGCCGATAGGAGGTCGGGTACGTTCCGGTCAGCATTGCCGGAAGTGCCGCGGTGGTGTAGTCCGACACGGTGGAGGCATTTCTGTACCATGTGGAAGTCTTTGCCAGTTTGGCGAAGTTGGGCAGCGCGTTCACGTCGATGTTTCCCTCTGCATCCATAATGGATGTCGCCGGGAATTCGTCGAATACGATAAAGACAATGGGGACGTCCGACCGAACCGCCTTCCCTCCATAGCCCGATGCGTCGCCGCGGCCGAAAACGATTTGTGAAACCGGACTCAAGAACAGGAATGTCAAGGGAAATACAATAACTGCAAGTGCCGACAGAGTGAAAAAGGTTCGCACCGTGGAGAAACGTACATAGGAAACGGTCACGGCCAATCCGATGAGGAAAGCCGATGCGAGGTTCACCGATGCCGATACTTGGACGAAGCGTTTCAAAAGAGGCAAGACGATCAGAGCGGCCAGACCGGCGACAAAGACCAGGTGCAGGCCTCTTCGGGTGCCGGCACCCAAGAACAGCGCCGCGGCGGACTCCGTGAGCGTCAAGAGTAAGGGGGGACCCGCGGCCGCCAGAAGCGTCAGAATGACTATGTCAAATGGGCCGAGATGATGCGCGGTAAGAAAATCCGCGTTCCGGGCAATGAGATCGTAAAGGGGTTGGGCAATTGCAAAGGCGCACAGTGCACAAAGATGAACGGCAAAGACGGTACGCTCTTTTGTCGGCTCGGTCTGCAACAATCCGAAAACAGTGGCTATTCCGGTCTCCCGTCGAGCCTTCACGTGTCGCGTCTCCTGAGTGCTCCATTTCCCAAAGACGGTGTCGTATTCAAGAAAACGGTCCCCGACTTGGCAGCGCCGGCCTCCCCGCGTTCCGCGGGGTATTCTTTAGTAGAAACAACATACAAGGGACGCCGGGACGCCCTCTTCAGTGGGACCGGCATCCTGCCGGTCGTCTTCAGACCCTGAGGAAAGCAGGTGCACCTTGTCGCACCGGGATTGCTTAGGGTCTGTCACCAAACAACTGTTACAAACATGTCGGTCACCGAACGATCGTGAGACTACTCGCTTGGCTTTTGACCCGGCACTGAAGTACCGGGCTACTCTCAACAGCCCCTGTCGGGGCAAGCGATCATGCACGTCCCGGAGGGACCGTATGAGAGTAGACCGGTCTT
>JAZDHD010000307.1:0-35915 GCA_043806215.1 Pseudomonadota bacterium
GCATCCGGCGGGCGGTTCCTACGCAAAACCTTGCCAGTACGCCTAAAAACCCCCCCCCCCCCCCCCCTAAGTATTATTTCTTGAGGACGTCCCTTGCGCACAAGAGCAAACGACTCTTAGGTCGATTCTCTCAACGTCGCCGTGATCGATCTCCAACATCCCTGATCATGCTTGCGGCCAAGATGATTCAGTCATACAAGACTACCGGAATGTGTCGGAGGATCACGAATGAAGAAGCGAAAGCTGCTGCAGGTCATAGAACGATACAATCTGCATCTGGGGGATGAGCAATGAGAGACTATCACATTAATCTGTTCCATAGCGAAGAGGATGAGGGGTACATTGCCGATATCCCGGATTTGAGGCACTGTTCCGCTTTTGGCTCCACTCCGGAAGAAGCTTTGAGGGAAGTACTCAAGGCAAAGGAGGCATGGCTGGAGGCGGCACGCGAGCACGGGAAGCCCATTCCCGAGCCTCGCTATCGTCCGGTGATCTACCAGGTCGCATGAAGGAAGAAATGTCCGAGAAACTTCCCGCGGGCGTCCGGCAAGCCGGCGCAATCATGAGATGCGAAATGGAACCTTCCGGGGTTTTCCATCTCCGGATTATCTCGGTTTGCCGCTTTTGTACCCGGACAGTACCTCCACGACCCCGGTGTGCCCTCTCTCTTTGGCGATGTCCATAGGCGTCTTACCATCCCTGTCCTTGGCGTCGGCCCCGGCGCCGGACTTGAGCAGGAGGGCCGCCGCACGGGACCGGCCTTCGTCCGCAGCCACGGAGAGCGCGGTCCAGCCATTGGGTAGACGGACTTCAAGGTCGGCCCCTTTTCCAATAAGCAGCTTCACGGTTTCCAGACGGCCCCTCGCAGCAGCCTCCATGAGCGCGGTGCGCCCCGTGTCTCCGCCTCTGCGGGCATCGACCCTTGCTCCGTGCCGCAGGAGGAGGTCGGCCGTGGAAGTTTCACCAGCACTTGCGGCATACACAAGTCCGATATTCACGTCCGCTCCGACTTTCACCAAGAAAGGGATCGGCCCGGAGAGCCCCCGGTATGCGCATGCCCTCATCGCGTCGTCTCTCAGGGTAAAGAGCAGACCGACTACGCAGATGACGACCAGAAGTGGTCTTAGGATTTCGATAGGGTAAACGCGGTGTGCGCTCATCCGCAGGTTCCTCCCCGGTCGGCTCGAGGTCTGAAGACAAAGTCTACCACGCAGCCGTGCCCGGTGAAACAGGATAGTGATAATCCTCATGGTGATCATGGCCGGTCACCTTGGCCGAATTGAAGCGACATGCGTCGATGGGGGCGTAGTGTGTTAGAATAAGTCCCCCGGGCCAAGGGCCGACAAGCCGGCACATCAGTGCAGGCCGTCGGACTTCCGCACGGGCAGCCCATAAGGAAAGACCCTACTCGGACGGCTCAGAAGTCAAGCTGAATGGATCCGGATCGAGAGCCCGGAGATACGCTCCTTCCTATGGCCTTTTCACCATGACGAAAGGAGTTTTCCAAATTGGTGGAGCAACAATACAAGTACCGACGGGAGGATTTCCCTCCCCTGCCCGTGAAGCTCAATCATTTAACCCTCTATATCAATTTTCTCGGTGAAACGGTCGAAGTTGCCAATCTGTTGGATGTCACTGCGGTTCAAGAACTCGATACCCTTGCGCTGGACGCGAAGGATTTGGACGTCCGCAAGATAGAGTGGATCGAGAACCCTGCCGAAACCAATTCTGTGGGGCGGGCTATCGAGTATAGATACCTGCGGGATGCCGACAGGATCATGGTTCATCTTCCGCGGAGGGTGTTCCGGGATCAACGTTTCGGGATCAGGACGGTCACCGTGTGCGTCCCCTCGGACCACATTCTGGAAGGAATCTACAAGGACACGACTCCACCCGGCGCTCCACAGCAGTTCATGTCCCAATGCCAACAATGGGGATTTCAACGGATAGCCCCCATCCTGGACGATTGCCGCGCGAAATGCACCATGACGACCACCATAGAGGCCGATGCCGCCTACACGCGTATGATCAGCAACGGCAACATCGGTGCGGATCTCAATCCCGACGGCAAGCCCGTTCCCAAACCGGGGGATCCATCCAGGCAAATCATCAAGTATGAAAACCTCATTCCCATGCCGCCGTATCTTTTTCTCGTCTGTGTTGGAACGTGGGACACTTTGACGGACTCCGTGACGTTCGACAACGGGAGGACCGTTCGGCTGGAATACCTCGTTCCGCCCGGACGAGTGGAGAACGTGCGGATTCCCATGGCAATCCTCAAGGATGTGGTGCCCTGGATCCGGAAGACACAGGATTACGAATATGCCGCGGACACGTACAGAACGATTTGCATGAACAAGTCCAATTTCGGCGGCATGGAAAACATGGGCAATACGACCATTGTGACCGATTCCGCACTGGTGGACGAGCATACCTTGGACCAGACCCTGCTCTACGTTCATGCGGTGATCGTTCACGAGTTCGAACACAATCAGTGTGGAAGCGAAACCACCATGGAGACGCCCTTTGACGTGTGGCTCAACGAAGCGTACACGGTGGATGTCGAGAGACAATTCATGGCGGACATGTTCGATCCCGCATTCATCCGGCTGACTCAAGTGGACGGTATCCGGAGCCCGCTCCTCGGCCCCCTGGCCATAGAGGACGGCGGGAGAGCCGGCCGCATCGTAAGGGAAGGCTTCAATGATCCGGATGAACTCATCGACGGGGTCACCTATGTGAAGGCCGCGGAAGTGATCAGGATGTTGCGGCTTATCATCGGCGGCGACAAATTCAATGCCGGCAAGGCGCTCTATTTCTCACGTTACAAGTATGCCAATGCGGACACCGAGCAGTTCTTCGCCTGTTTCGAGGAAGTCTCCGGACGGGACTTGAGCCGGTTCAAACAGGGGTGGCTTTATACCAACGGCTATCCGAAAGTTGCCGCGGCGACGCGGTATGATGCCGAGAAGAAAGAGTACCAGATAGATTTCTGTCAGGAGTACGGCCCGGCGTCATCACCGTTCCATGTTCCCATCGAACTCGCCCTCGTCGCTGCTGACGGCACGGTGGTTCCGGGGAGCGGCCAGGTGTTCGAATTCGACCGGGAGCAAGCGACGTTGTCGTTTACAGAGATTGAGGCGGAACCGGCATTTGCTTCAATCAACCGTGACTACTCATTCTACGGGACATTTACCGTCCAAGGAGCTAGTCCGGACAAACTCGCCTTACAGGTACGCCTGGATACCAATGCATTCAACAGAGTCGAAGCCATGCGGCAACTGACCGACATCCAACGGGTCCGGTTGCTGCGGGATCCGGGGAGCGCAATCGATAGGGAGTGGCCGGCCCTTTACCGTAAGATATTGGAAGACAGCGACATGCCGGCGGGTCTGAAGGCTTACTGTCTCCGTATCGACGAGCAACCGTTGGACAGGGAATACATTAGCTGGTATCGGGAAATGGTACGGGCGCGGGAAATCCTCATGTCGGAGGTGAACGGTTCCTTCAGGGGACTTCTCACGGCGCGTTTTCACGGGCTCGATACCTACCGTCCCCGGGAATCGCCCAGGGCCGGCATCGAAGAACGGATACTCAAGAATGTGCTCCTGGAACTCATAGCGGTTGACGACAAACCGGAAACTCACAGCCTGATACTGGACCATTACCGCTCCGCTACCACCATTACGGACCGCGTTGCCGCCCTCATCGCCTTGAACCGGAGTTCCGCTCCGGAACGCAGGACGATTCTTGAGGAAACGTACCGGGCCTGGCACGGGCACATCAGCGCATATGCAAACTATCTGCGGGTGGTTTCCGTCGGGACGCGGGACGATGTCTTCGACATGATCGCCGTGGAGAAACGGCGGCCGACATTCGACATCAACAACCCCACCTGGTCCAGAGCGTTGCTGCTCCCCATGGCCGCCAATACCAAGATGGTGTGGACCGGCCGGGGCGTGGAATGGGTGGCGGACACGGTGATCGAGTTGGCCTTGATCAACGGGTACGTAGCCTCGAGACTGCTCAACACCTTTCAATTGGTCCGTTTGCTCAAGACAGACCTCCGGACCCTGGTGAAGAATGCTTTGGAACGAATTGTACGGGATGTCCCCGCCGGCGTCAGCCCGACGGTCAACGGGCAGGCCAAAGCCTACCTGGACACCGTATGAACTCTCATGGCTTGTGCTGTTTTCAAGCCGTAACGAATCATGAAGGTCCTCGGTAGTAAGGATCCCTCCGGGGCTTTGCCTCGGAGATTGGGTACGAAGAGCGCACGATGCGGAGTATATGGGGGGGAGACCATCTCCCCCCCAAGCCCCCCCATCGAGTACCCGACCGGGGTCACATGTCGGAGGATTTACATATGATGCCTTGGAAACGCCGCCGGCCTCTATGGCCCCATGCGAAAGGAAGCCAATGACCGTGCGCCTGGTGGTCTGTATCGTATGTCTGCTCAGTGTCCTCGATGGGACCGGTAACGGCGCGGCCGGCAGCGACGCGAACGGTATCAATCCGCCGGTCAAGCAGTCACAGGCCGCCGAGTACCGAGATCGAGCCAGGAAAAGAATGGAATTCAACAAGTGTCGGCGCGCGGGCCTGCCCGAGTGCTACAAGCAGTTTCAGAGCGCCGTTGACTGGTGCAACGAGAACTGGGAACAGTGTTTCCCATTGATCGGCGGCGCGGGGGCGCATGCCTCCAACTTCGGCGCCCAGATTCTGAAAGAGTGCAAGAAGAAGCTTGAACAAAAATGCCGGGAGCAGTCGGGGCTCTAACCGGGTTGTCATAGGAAATGTCGGTTGGATAGTACGAATCAAGTCAAGAAGCTTTTCGGGAAGTACGGCCTCAGTCCCAAGAAGTGGATGGGACAGAACCTTCTGGTGGACCGGGCGTACTTAAGCAAGATCGTTTCCGCGGCGCAGGTTCGTCCGGGAGAATGCATCGTTGAAGTCGGGGCCGGTCTGGGGGTCCTTACCGAGGCCCTCGTTGCAAGCGGGGCCAGGGTGTGGGCGCTGGAACTCGACTCGGGTTTTTTCCGGGTTCTCCAAGAAAGGTTCCCGTCTTCCGAAGACGTTGTTCTTCTTCACGAAGACGCGCTGAAATACGACTTCCGGACCCTTGCCGGTCAAATCGGCAGACTCATGGTGGTGGCCAATCTGCCCTACAATATTTCGAGCAGATTG
This sequence comes from Pseudomonadota bacterium, assembly GCA_043806215.1. Classification (GTDB taxonomy): domain Bacteria; phylum Desulfobacterota; class Desulfomonilia; order Desulfomonilales; family Desulfomonilaceae; genus JAVHLK01. The sequence goes on from JAZDHD010000307.1 coordinate 5,185, forward strand.
GTTTTCATGTTTCACGAAAACCGGGACATCTTCCAGTCATTGTGCATCCTCCTTCAGAAGGAAGTAGCCCGGCGCCTCATCGCGGAACCCGGCACCAAGGATTACGGCGTCCTCACGGTACTCCTCGGCGTGACGGCCGAAGTCGAAATACTCTTCAGTATCCCGCCGGACGCGTTTTTTCCCGTTCCCGAGGTCACCTCGTCTCTGGTGCGCATCTCTTTTCCACCGACCCTCCCGGTGAGTGTTTCAGATCCCAGGTTGCTCACGCGTTTGGTGAAGGCCTCGTTTACCGGCAGGCGGAAGACCCTGAGGAATACGTTGAAAAATCTCGGAGTTTTCGGGATATCGGAGAACATGATGCACGCTGCGGCTCGGGATGCCGGGATCGATCTCGGAAGGCGGGCGGAAACCCTGGCGCCTCATGAGTTCGCCGAGTTTGCGAATGCAATGGCGGCTCTGACCCGGTGAGGTTACGCGGGTCCCGCCCGGCAGGGGCACCCGGACGCTACAGCATTTCGACGGCGTCTTGCAGGAGCTTGTCTACCTGAGCCGACTTGGAGTACATAAGAGCGGATTTTCCCGAGGCATCCTTGATGTAGGCATCCGCACCGTGCTCGAGAAGAGCTTCCACGATTCGCGGGTGATCTCTGTAAACCGCGACCATGAGGGCCGTATGGCCGCTGCGGTCCCTTTCGTTCACATCGACATCCTTGTCGAGGAGCATCTTGACTATCTTGACATGTCCCTTGAAGCAGGCCTTCATCAATACGGAAAGCCCATTCCTGCCATCGGAGGCATGAACTGAAGCTCCGGCATCCAACAGGCGTCTGACGACTTCGGTGTGACCTTTGTACGCCGCTCTCATCAGCGGGGTGTTGCCCGACTTGTCCCGGACTTCAAGATCCGCGCCGATACTCACCAGGCGTTCCACCACTTCGGCATAGCCGCCTCTGGCCGCCACGGTCATGGCGGTGTTGCCTCTGTTGTCCCTGGCTTCGACATCAGAGCGTGCGTCGAGAAGCAATTCCACCACTCTTGTGTATCCACCCCTCGCGGCGACAATCAGAGCGGTGTTGCCGAAATAGTTCTTCGCGTTCTCGGACGCCCCGCCTGCCAGCAGGAGTTTCACTACTTCCCGGTGGCCCAGGCTCGCCGCGGCAATCAGCGGAGTGGTTCCGTCATTGTCGCGTTCCTCCATATCCGCCCCATGATCCAAAAGAACCTTTGCCACGTCGCCGTGGCCCCCCAAGCACGCTTCCACCAACGCCGTATTGCCGTATCTGTTCCTGGTCCGAGGGTCGGCCCCTCGTTTCAGGAGGAGATCGACGATATGCGCATGACCCCGATAGGCGGCGCGCAGCAACGGAGTGTTTCCATAGTCACTCATTGCATTGATGTCCGCGCCCTTCTCGATCAACCGTTGCGCCACCCCCAACCGGCCCTCGTAGGCCGCCACGATAAGGCTGGTGTCGCCCGTGCCGTTTTGTGCTTCAATATCCGCTCCGCTCTCCAACAACAGATCCACCACCTCGGTGTCCCCCTCCAGCGAGGCCTCCATGAGCGCGGCGTTGAGCTCGGGACTTGAAGCGCCCTCACCTCTACGGGTGATTGAAGTTTCCGTAACTTCGAGATCGGCGAGCTCAAAAAGCCCTGCTAGTCTGGAATTCTCCGTGAAATCGCCACCCAAGATATGCACCTCCGGTTGCGTACATCAGCGCTTCGTGCCAACGTAAGTTTAGTCCAGATCCGTCGGTTAAGCCACTCCTTTTTGACCTCGGGTGTTCGATTTCGTGAATGTCGCTAAACGATCAGCGTATCGCCTCGGACAAAGTGACGTGCGTGCGGTAAACGAAAAGTGGAACCCTTTTGAAATGATGGTGTCCAATGGTATTGTACCTACCTTCATCGAAGAGCCCACAATTCAGCGTGAGCTCTTCGTTCCATCAACATAAAGGACGCCGGGACGCCACCGCGTGTTTACAGAATGCGTAACCGTATTTACGCCACGGAGCACTAAGGATACCGGCAACCTAGGCGGAGCATTTGAACCGATGAGCCCTGAAAGGGCGGTTTGCGTTCATACCGCCGCCGTACTTTCGCCGTGCCGTACTAGCGGATTCCTCCGGGCCCCCAGTAGTAATAACCACCGTAGGGGGAACACCCGCGGTAACCTTCAACCTTCTTCTTTTTCTTTGGCTTTTCCGGCTCAACAGCGGGCTCGGGGGGTGCTTCCTTAGGAGTCATCACAGCCGGCGCTTCTTTGGTCTCGACGCGTATGATCGCCTCTTTCTCCGGTGCAGGTAAGGGTTTGGTCTCGACCTTCGCTTCCGGTTCAGGCGCAGGCACGGGTTTGGTTTCTACCTTCGCTACCGGTTGAGGTACCGGCCGATCCGCCTTCTCTTGCTCGATCCGAATGATGATCTCCCTCGGGGATTTCTTCTCTGGAATGGTGACCACTTTGACGACCGGTTCAGGCTCAGGCCGGCTTGCTTGCTCCTGTTCGACTCTGATAACGATCTCCCTTGGAGACGTCGTTTCCCGCGCAGAGACCACCCGTACGACGGGTTCTTCGGCAGGCCTGCTTGCCTGTTCGACTCTGATGACGATCTCTCTCGGAGATCTCGTTTCCTGCCTGTTCTCCACCTTGAGAATGATCTGTTCAGGTTCAGGCTGCTTCGCTTTCAGTCCGCCGTCCGGGGAGAGCTTGGCGACGAGTTTCGGCCGATTTTGCGGTGGGTCCTGCCGAGGAGGACAATCGGGACAATCACGAGGTGCGGAAACGCGCCTCGAAACGTAACGAGGTTCCGGTGTCCGAGGCCGGCAGTCGACATACGATATTCCTTGCCGGGAAGTCCGGTATGTCGTGGCGGATGCTCCGGAGCCGGAACGGACGGAGCGCGAGGTGCGGGATCCATCCGGGACACAGACGACCGGAACACACCCTTCCGGATAGGCGCCGGCCCCCTGCCCGCAAAGATGGCCCAAGAGATCCATCGGCGCGGTCATCACATCAAAGACCAGATCGCACAGACCGCCGGTTTCCACATATGTATTTTGGCCATAGGCGCCTCCCACAGGCAAGATGACAAGTACGCAAACCAATCCCACAAGTATTCGTTTCACGATAAACCCTCCTTTCACAGGACCCCATTGAAGCACATGCTAGAGGTTGGCCGTCAAGAAGTCAACTTCCGACAACCTCTTCGTGAAGCCGGGCACTTCGTGCGCGGGCATCGATTCTCTTGTTTCTTGAGATATCTCACACTACAATACACGCCGGTGAACGGAGCCGATCGCCTCCGGACAAACGGTATCACATGGCAATAGAGTGTCGCTCCCTGAATACTGCGGACGCCTTCACGTTTGTCATTGCGAGCCGTAGGGGTAGGCCCCCGTGCCTACCCTGGGCGGCCACAGGGGGCCGCCCCTACGGGAGGGCACGGCAATCTCAGCCTTTCACGAGGCATTGAGATTGCTTCGTCGCTGCGCTCCTCGCAATGACGGGAACGACCGGCGGGATTCTTGAGGAACTGGATTAGGATTACCGCGAATTTCAATGCGCGTCACGATAGAGACCGGTTGTTGTAAAACAATTGGTCGTGGAGATCCGGGTACCATGAAGAAGAAGCTTTTTCTCGGCGGACTATTTCTGGTGATACTCATCCTCGTGCTGGTATGGATGCAGGGAGGATTTCACAAGAAGGTGCCGGGAGGCAGATCCGTACCTCGAGAGGGACCAGCCAAAGGTCTCCGTACCATGGAGATCGCCGCGGGCATTTCCAAAGGTGAAGTGACGGTGACGGGAACGGTTGCCGCTCGGGAGACCGCTCGAATAGCAGCCAAGTTACAGGGATTCATCGTGGAGATCAAAGTGGACGCGGGAGACAAGGTGAAAAAGGACGAGGTGCTCCTGCGCATCGACGACCGGGAAATCAAGGAACAGGTCGTACAGGCCGAGGCTCTGCTGAATACCGCGCAGGCGAACCTGTCGGAGAGTGAGAGGGATTTCAACCGGTACAAGAAGCTGTTCGAAGAACATGCAGTCTCGCAGCAGCAGTTCGATCGTTCAAGAACCGCATATGACGTTGCCCAGGCAGGAGTGGGCCGCACCAAGGCGCGTCTCGAGGAGGTCCGGGCCCAACTGTCGTACACGGTTGTGAGGTCCCCTTTCGACGGCATCGTGGGTGAACGGAAAGTGAACGTCGGCGACATGGTGACGCCTGGTCAGTATCTCTTGAACGTTTTTCAACCCGGAACCGTGGAACTTGTGGCCCCGGTCGGCGAGCAGTACGCTCCGAAAGTGAAGGAGAATACGCCGGTCCTGGTCAAGTTCCCTTCCCTGGGACTCGAACGGCAGTCCACGATTCGCGAAGTGGTTCCCGTGAGAGACGAAAAGACCCGCAGTATTACGGTCAAGGTGCCGCTGAAGGATCAACCGGGACTCGAACCGGGTCTGTACGGCACCCTCACCTTCGGCACCGGCGATTCCACGGTCGTCTTGATACCGAAGACCGCGGTGCGGACCGTTGGACAACTGGAGACCGTCCGGGTGCTGGAAGACGGTGAAGTCAAGACAAGGCATGTGAAGACGGGCCGGACAAAGGACGACGCCGTCGAGGTCCTGTCCGGTCTCAAACCCGGCGAAAAATTGGTGGTGCAATAGATTCTTGTAATCGTTCACAGAGAGGAGGAGCGACAGGGCCAGTACTCTGTGCTGCTAATCCGCATTCTCATGTCGTACCACAAAGTCTTTTCGGAAATTGGCTCCTGAATTTCGGTCTGGTTGCGCCCCGCGCGTGGGCGCCGGGAGCAACGTCCGGATCCCCGGCGTAGTACGACGGTACTTGCGAAACCCAAGATCGTACGTGACGCCGGTGCCTGCAATCGCCTTTTGGTTGCGGTTCTAACCGCTTTTCTCGTTCCCGGGCTCCGCCTGGGAATGCATGCCGGGAGGCTCTGCCTCCTGTCAAAGCTTTCCGGCCGGGGACGACAGTAATCCCCCATACGAGCATTCTCATGAGTTCTTCGAAACCGACACAAAGCCTCTCAAAAAAATACAATCTCGGCATCACGGGCCGAATCGTGGAGATGTTCCTCGTAAGCCGCCTTCCCATCGTCTTCATAATCCTTTCCCTGGCAGCCGGTGCTGCCGCTCTGCTGGTTTCCCCACGGGAGGAAGAACCGCAGATCGTGGTCCCCGTTGTCGACGTCTTGATCCAGTTTCCCGGTGCAAGTGCTCGGGAGGTGGAAAACCTCGTTACGATCAACCTGGAGCGCAAACTGTGGGAGATCGACGGGGTCGAGTATGTGTACTCGGTATCGAGGCCGGGTTCCGCTGTGGTGACAGCGCGCTTCTATGTCGGGGAAGACCGCGAAAAGAGCCTCATCAAGACCTACAGCAAGATCGAGTCCTATGTCGACCGTGTGCCTCCCGGTGTTACGGGCTGGGTTGTCCGGCCGGTTGAAATAGACGATGTTCCCATTGTGACCTTTGCCCTGTACAGCAGCCGGTACTCGGATTATGAATTGCGGCGGGTTGCCGACGAGATCCTCCACAGGATACAGGCAATCCCGGATGCCGGACGGGCCTACGTAGTCGGCGGGCGCAACCGGCAAATCAGCGTGTTGCTGCAACCCGACCGCATGGCTGCGAGACGGGTTTCCATTGATGATCTGGTGAAGTCTCTCAAAGGGGCAAACGTCAATGTCCGTGCCGGAACCATGGACGTGCGGGACGAGGAAATCGTTGTCGACGCGGGTCCGTTCATTGGATCCGTCGAAGAACTCAAGCGCTTGGCCTTGACGGTGAGCGACGGCCGGCCGGTATACCTGGCCGATGTAGCCCGTGTGGAAGACGGCCCGGAGGAAGTTACCGGCTATACCCGTTTCACCTCGGGACCCGAAGGAACGGCCGCCCAGGCAGATCGTTCCGAATTGCGTTCCTATCCTCAGGTAACCATAGCGGTGGCCAAGCGCAAAGGAACCAACGCTGTCCACGTCGCAAAGGGACTGATTGCGAAAGTAGATGAACTGAAAGAGCGCGTCATCCCTTCCGACATTAACGTTGCGGTGACCCGGGATTACGGGAAGACGGCGGACGAGAAGGTCAATGAACTGGTTGAGCATCTCGGCATAGCGGTGCTCTGCGTCATCGCGCTGTTGACCGTCATGTTGGGATGGCGGGAAGCCGTGGTTGTGGCCCTGGCGGTTCCCATGACCCTCTCCGTGACGTTGATGTTCAACCTGTTGGCCGGGTATTCGATCAACCGGGTGACGCTGTTCGCGCTGATCCTCTCGCTTGGTCTGCTGGTGGACGATCCCATCGTGGACGTGGAGAATATACACCGGCACTTCAGACGAAAGGAGCATCCCCCTCTGGATGCAACCCTCCTGGCCGTCGACGAAATCAGGCCCCCCACCATACTTGCGACGCTTGCGGTCATTGTCTCGTTCATACCCCTGTTCTTCATTACGGGAATGATGGGGCCGTATATGAGCCCCATGGCGTTCAACGTTCCCATCGCCATGCTCATGTCGTTGGTCATTGCGTTTACGGTGACGCCTTGGGCTACGTATCACGCGTTGCGCGCCGAATACGATAAGGCGCACGAACCCTATGACTTCAAGGCAAGCGCCGTCTACGGAGCGTACCGCCGCATTATCACACCGTTCCTTGAAAACCGCGGAAGGAGCGCTTATTTTCTCGGAGCAGTGTTTGCCGCGCTTATCGTCTCCATGTTACTCGTCTTCTTCAAACTGGTTCCGGTAAAGATGCTCCCGTTCGACAACAAGAGCGAGCTTCTCGTGCTCGTCGACATGCCTGAAGGAACCACCCTGGAGCGGACCGATGCGGCGGCACGGGATCTGGAACGGTACCTTGCAACGGTCAACGAGGTAGAGAACCTTCAGACCTTTGTCGGCATGCATTCGCCCATCGATTTCAATGGGCTGATCCGCCACTACTATCTGCGTACAGGGAGCAATATCGCCGACATCAGGGTGAACCTGGTCGACAAACACGAACGCAGTTACCAGAGCCACGGCTTTGTGTTGAGAATCCGCCCGGAAATAGCGGAAATCGCCAAGAAGCACGGTGCAAACGTGAAAATCGTGGAGGTGCCGCCGGGACCTCCTGTCCTTTCGACGCTGGTGGCCGAAGTCTATGGACCGCCCGACGCGTCGTATGAAGACTTGATTAAGCAGGCCGCTTCGATCCGAGCCGTCATGGAATCCACGTCCCGGGTGGTGGATGTGGACGACATGGTGGAGGCGGATCAGAAGAAATACCTATTCGCAGTGGACCGGACAAAGGCTGCCCTGGCGGGTCTAAGTGAAGACGAGATTACACGCGCCGCCCGCGTCTTCCTGGGAGGGGAATCGCCGACAATACTGCACATTGACTCGGAGCGCTCACCGCTGGAGGTGAACCTCAGGTTACCCAGGGCCGACCGGTCTCGGCTCCAGGACATGGGTATTCTCCGTATGAAGTCACCTGACGGAACCATGCTTCCTTTTCACGAACTGGGGCGGATCGAGGAAAGCACTCTCGATAAGTCCATCTACCGAAAGGACTTGCGGCGCGTGGTGTACGTTACCGGCGATGTTGCCGGACGGAGCCCGGTGGAGGCAATATTCGATCTCAAAGCCGCAATGGAGAAGACACCCCTGCCAAGCGGCTACTCGGTTGATTGGGCCGGGGAAGGGGAATGGCAGATAACGCTCACGGTTTTCAGAGATCTCGGCATAGCATTCGCCGGAGCACTCTTGCTGATCTACATTCTGCTCGTGCAACAGACCGAGTCGTTCGTCATTCCGCTGGTTATCATGATAGCGATTCCTCTTACCCTGCTTGGTATTCTGCCGGGATTTGCTTTCCTCAACGGTGTACTCGCCCAAGATATCGGAGTATTCCGGGATTCCATCTTCTTCACCGCGACGGGGATGATCGGCATGATCGCGCTGGCGGGGATTGTCGTGCGGAATTCAATTATCCTTATTGATTTTATCCATCTGCGGATCTCCCAGGGGGCCGGGATCAAAGAGGCAATCATTGACTCGGGCGCCGTACGGTTCACCCCCATACTCTTGACCGCGGGCGCGGCCATATTCGGATCGTGGGTGATCACCCTTGACCCGGTCTTTTCGGGCCTGGCATGGTCATTCATTTTCGGGATCTTCGCGTCCACCATCTTCACGTTGCTCGTGGTTCCCATCTGTTACAACCTGATCTATGGGAAAAAGACGGACGCAGGCTCCGCAGAGTCCGATTCGTAGGAGCAATCCGGGGACACGATTCCGAGTTTTGCGAGGTCGCTTGGCGACACTCGCAAAATCGGATCATGTCCCCGATTGCAGGCGGCCCCCATCGCTATACCACTTAACGGAGAGGCCCTAAGGATGATCCTCTCGTTCCGAGGCTCCGCCTGGGAATGCGTGTCCTCCGGGCTCTGCCCGGTCTTGGTGGGGATGGGCGTTTTGGGGGGACATATACAGATTTTGCCCTGAGATCCTAAGTGCACCGCGGCAGAAGTACGGTCGCACATTCTTGACCTCTTGAGATTGCCACGCCCTCCCAAAGCCTCGGGCTCGCAATGACAAATTGCGGGATGTCATTGCGAGGAGCGCAGCGACGAAGCAATCTCGGCGCGAAAAATCCGTGACCGTATTTACGCCACGGAACACTAAGTGCCCCGTTTCCGTCGCTATGCCACTCACCTCGCCGAGTCCCCTTCGGCCTTGTTCAGCAGTGCCGCAAAGTTGCCTCCCAGTATTTTGGTCCGCGTGACGGCGTCGATCCCGGCCTTGTCCAATTGCTCAACGTAACGATTCAAGGGGAGGAGAGGATAGTCGCTGCCGAAAAGTATCTTGTCCGGTCCCATTATGTCGGCCACCACGCGGAATACTTTTGGATCGTACAGATAGGGGGAGGCCGCGGTGTCCATGTAGGTACGGCCCAGGATTTTTGCCACCTCGGGCATCAACGCGTAGACAAAGATGCCTCCTCCAAAATGAGCCAGTATGAAATCGACTTCCGGATGGGCCTTTATTATTCGCAGCAAACCCCGGAAATCCACCGGAATCTTCCCGGGATAGTGGTGCCCCACCGGTTCGTTCACGTGGATGATGACCGGTACCTTCTTCATCTGTGCCAACTGGAGACTGGGGCTGAGAGCCTCAAAATCGGCAAGCCTCCATCCGTGGTGGTACATGGCCAACTCACCAAAACCGGCAAATCCTCCATCGAGGGTCCTGGCCGCTTCGCGAAGGGAGGGCTCGCGCCGGCCCGAGCTCAGAACCGCGAACGGGATTATCCTTTCCGGGTGCTTTTGGTGAAACGCCCAAATCTCGTCGTTGTTCTCCCTTACCAGATCCGGATCTTCCCACGGGAACCCGAAAACAACGGCCTTGGCGATGTCGAACCGATCCATGTACTGAAGGATGTCCGTTTCGGAAACGAGCTTAGCCTTGTTGGACGAATATATGGAGCCGAACGCGGGATCGCTGTGGCAAAAGGGCGTTCGGTCGCGTTGAACCCTTCCGGGCAACAAGTGGACGTGAGAATCGATAATCATGGCTTTGTTGTATGGCGAGCCGCCTCGCATTCCGCAGATGAATTAAAGAGTGCTTCGACGCGCATCATCTTAAGCCTCGGTTCACAATTTCTCAAGGCTTTTGATGAAAAGACTCTTGCCGGCATCATGTCGGTGAAGCCGAGGCCCGGCAAAGCCCTGGATAGGCCGGCCACGCGGAGGACCTGCATGATCCGTTCCGGCTCGGAAAACCCGACGTCAACAGTAAATTAATACCGTGGTGCGTTTCCACGGAGCGGCCCCAAATCTAAGGGGTGCTTGACATGAGATCCGGGATACTTAATTATTCTACAGTGCAACAAATCGCCCCCGTCAGGAGAACTCATCCGAACGTCAGGAGAAACACCGTTTAAGTTCACCGCGCGGATTCAGTCCGTGAATCTTGACGGGGACATCCTCGGGAGGCCTTGCCATGGCAGGTAAGGATTTCTATGGGGTCCTCGGCGTCAAAAAGGATGCGACCCCACAGGAGATAAAGAAGGCCTACCGGAAGCTTGCCCGCAAGTACCACCCCGACGTGAACCCCGGAAACAGTGAAGCGGAAGAGAAGTTCAAGGTGGTATCGGAAGCGCATGATGTACTCTCCGACCCTGAGAAGCGCAAGATCTATGACGAGTTCGGGGAAGAAGGACTCAGGGCGGGTTTTGATCCGGAGCAGGCACGACGGTATCGAAGTCGGCAACAGGCGGGAGGATTCGGAGAGCCCGGCGGATCCTCTTTCCGTGCGCACGCGTCGAGCGATGGTTTCAAATACTCGGGTTTTGAGGACATATTCAGCGACCTGTTCGGTGCCGGGCAGGGACCCTCGGCAACAACCGGTCCCACAAAGGGTCGGGACGTGGAATCGGCGCTCGAGATCGATTTTCTGACGGCTATCCGAGGCGGGACAACCCGCGTGTCCATCCAGAGCAACCGGGGCTGCACGAGTTGCGGAGGCAGCGGGCGGATCGGCTTACCGGGTAATCCCGTATGCAGGGCTTGTAATGGGACGGGCCAAACCAGAGTGGCTGAAGGACCGTTTAATTTTAGTCAGACATGCCCCGACTGCGGAGGGTCGGGACGAGCCGGCGAGACGTGCTCTGTCTGCCGCGGCACCGGCGTTGTCGGCGGGACGGATACAATAGATGTCGCCATCCCCGTGGGAGTGAACGACGGGTCCCGTATCCGGCTGGCCGGCAAAGGTGAGCCGGGCCGGAAGGGCGGCGGCCCCGGCGACCTGTACGTAATGATACGCGTAAGACCGCATCCCGTATTTCAGAGGGACGGCGACACTCTCAACGTGGAGATTCCCGTAAGTGTCGGCGAGGCAATGAATGGAACGGAGATTACCGTGCCGACCCCGGGAGGCCAAGTGCAGCTCAAGATACCTAAGGGAACCAGATCCGGCCGGCGGTTGAGATTGAAAGGCAAGGGAGTTCCCAATCTGAAAACAAAGGTTCCGGGAGACATGTTCGTGACCGTGAGAGTTCAGGTGCCGGTCACGGAAGATCCGGAGGCCCTGTCGGCAGCCAAGACGTTGGAACGGTTTTACTCGGGGGACTTACGACAGGATATCCGTCTCTAGGTAAAAGGCTTACGGCAGTGTTACAGGCTCCGCAAGGGCGCTTCAAAAAACTCCGGCAGGTATGGGTACCGAGTAATGTCTAAACAGTATTACTATAGGAAGCAGATTGTCGAGATTCTCGAAGTCGAGGAAAGCTTCCTCGACCTAATCGTAGCTGAGGATCTTGTTCACCCGCAGCAGCAGGAGCCCGGCAGTGAAAAGGTTTTCCCGCCGGATCAGGTCGAGCGGATACGAATCATAGCGAATCTCGTGAGAGATCTTGAGGTCAACCTCCCCGGAGTCGAAGTGATTCTCGAGATGCGGGAAAACATGATACGTATGCAAAACCAATTCGACCAGATTCTCCGGGTGCTTGTCGGTGAACTGAAGAACAGGCTTCCCTAGAGTGCCGAATTGCCGAGAACCTCCCCAAGACAAGAGACCTCCCGTTTGACCGGTTTTTGTGGACCGGCCGTTCTCTTCGTCGCTCTTCTTGTACTTGCGTCGCATGCTCCTTGTTCCGCGAAGAACGACGATGCCGCCGTTGAATTGCTTAAGCAGGCGGCTGGTGCGAAAAGCGCCGCAGAGAGGATAGCGATTCTTGACAAGATCCTGAGCAATCAAAGTCTGCGCGGAGAGACGCTGTCACGCGTATTCCTTGAACGGGGAAAGGCGTACAAGAAAACCAAGGACTATTACCGGGCCATCGAGGATCTGAGTTCGGCGCTGGCCCACTCCCGAAAGGCCCTGCCCGCATTACTGGAAAAGGCCGAATGTCTCATCATGGTCAATCAACCCGACGAGGCCTCCGCCGATGTGGAACACTATCTGACCATCAGAGCGGGCGACGCAAACGCCTACGTGCTAAGAGGCATGATCTACGAGAAGCAGGGTTTTCTCGGCAAGGCGGAAGACGAGTATACCCGGGCTCTGTATTATGACAAGGAATCCGTCAAGGCACTGTCGTGCAGAGCCAAAGTGCGCTTGAAATCGGGGCAAACCAGATCGGCTCTGGAGGATGCGGACCAATTGTGCAAACTGAGCCCCAAGGATCCGGATGTTTTCGCTCTGCGCGCTCGGATTTTCGTAAAACTCAAAGAACACGCCGAGGCCCTGACGGATTTTACCCGGGCGCAGTCTCTGGCGCCGGGCGACGACAGGTTGGTTCGGGACAAGTGTCTCGTCTATTTGCAGACGGGCAGGCCTGAGAAAGCCCTCGAAACCCTCTCCAGAGATCTGCGTTCCGCACGGGACGATGTGCCGAATTTGGTCCTCCGTGCACGGGCCCACATCCTGCTCGGCGATTACGACGAGGCGGAGCGGAGCCTCAAACAGGCAGTGGAGATTGCACCGGAACATGCCGAAGCGTATCTCTACTTCGGCGTGGCGGCAATGCACCGCAAACTCATGGACGAAGCGCTCGGGTACTTCAACAGGGCATTGGCCCTGGACCGGAACCTCGTCGAGGCTTACAAGGAACGGGCAAGGACGTTCATCCGTTTGGGAGACAATGTGAGGGCCGCCTGCGATCTTTCCGAAGCTGCGGATTTGGATCCGGCCGATGCGGAGATATTCTCGATGCGCGGTCTGACGAACATGAATCGAATGCTCTACGACGCGGCGGTCAAAGACTTTACGAGTGCCCTCCACAACTTGCCGTCGGACCCCGGAATTCTGTTTGACCGGGCAGTGGCCCACCACCACGGGGATGATCAGGAATCGGCTCTTTCGGACCTGGACAGGGTTGTCCTCGCGAGGCCCGACTCGGCGCGGGGGAGGAGTTTCCGGGGCGTCGTCCGTTTTCACTTGGGGGACGAGGCCATGGCGCGGGAAGACCTGGAAGAAGCGACCAGGATCAATGCTCGGGACGCGCAGGTGTGGAATAATCTGGGTTTTTTCCGATATAAGACCGGAGATCAGCGTGGAGCCATGGATGCCCTGAACCGGGCACTCCAACTGTATCCCGAATATGATACGGCCGGATACAATCTCAAACTCGTGTTGAGAAAGGAAGAGGCCGCCATTACACCGGCGACGATCTCCCGGGTCAATGACCCGCAAGAGGTCACACTCGACAAGTCGGACTCGGTCAACGGGCAATGAACAAGAAGACATACCGGGGCATACTCGCAGATCTGGACGGAACCGTGAACCGTGGCGGACTACTCCTTCCCGGAGCGGCCGAGGCTTACAAGCGGCTCTCTGAAAAAGGTGTCCGTTGGGTTTTCGTATCCAACAGCGCCATGAAGTTGGCTTCGGATCTGGCGGCGAAGATCGGATCCCTGGGCCTTGCGGTAACCGGCAGTCAATTCGTGAACTCGGCATCTGCGCTCATCAATGCTCTGCAAAGGCACTTCCTCGGTAAACGGGTCATGGTTGTCGGGGAGCCGAGATTGGTCGAGGGTATCGGGCAGGCCGGCGTGGAGATTACCGAGGACCCCGACCGGACGGACATCGTTGTGACGGCATTGGATACCGACTTTACCTATGACAAACTGAGGAGGGCTCACGAAGCCCTTCAGAATGGCGCACTCTTCTGGGTGACCAATACGGACCCATCCTATCCCACCACTGATGGGTTCCGTCCCGGGGCCGGGAGTATCGCGGCAGCCATAGCAACCGCGTCGGGGAGAGATCCGGACAGGGTTTTCGGGAAACCCTCGCCTGACATGGCCGAACTCGCATTGGAAATCCTGCAACTCGATGCGGGAGCCTGCCTCATGGTCGGAGACCGGATCGAGACCGACATAGTTTTTGCCAAGAACGCGGGAATGGATTCCGCTCTGGTCTTGACGGGGGCCTCGACAAAGGAGGATGCGGAACGGAGCCCGTATCGGCCGGAATATGTTTTTGAGGGCATTGCGGATATTGTCGGCCTTTTTGAATGAAGACCGCCGTAATCCGCAGAGCGCGAGACGCCTTGAACGTTAACGGCAAGAGGAGGCACTCGGATTATGAACGAAGTGGAAAAGCTCTACGAAATGCTGAGGAAGGTTCAAGAACCCAAGGGCTACTTTTTCAACAAGGACAGGGAAAGGGTGCTTGAACTTCTCGAGGCGCTCCTCGTAAACAAGGAACGCTATGGATACATGTGTTGTCCGTGCAGACTTGCCGCAAGCAACCGCGAACATGACAAGGACATCATTTGTCCGTGCGTGTACCGGGTTCCCGACGTGGAGGAGTACGGCATCTGCTACTGCAATTTGTACGTTTCCGAGGCCTGGAACAACGGAGGGATTTCCCGGGAATACGTTCCTGAGCGCAGGCCTCCGGAGAAGATGTTTCTCTAGTACCCTGCGGCACAAATGCGGTTCCAGATTCCTGAAAACGCGCGGTAGCGACCCGGCGTCTCTGCCGAGCGCCGGAAGAGAAGAGGCCGGCGCTGCCAAGAGAGGGGCGGTTTGCGTTAGTACCGTCACCGTCCGGCAAACATCGCCAGGTGTTCCGCGACCTTGTTCCAGTTGATGATCTTCGCGAAGTTGTCCACGTATTCGGCTCTCCGGTTCTGATACTTGAGATAATACGCGTGTTCCCAGACGTCACAGACGAGAATCGGCATAACGCCCCAACTGGTGAGATTCTGGTGTTTTTCGGCCTGCAGAACCACGAGACGTTTGCTGAAGGGTTCCCACGCCAGTACTCCCCAACCCGATCCTTGAACGGTCTTGGAAGCCTCGGCAAATTGTTTCCAAAAGGCATCGAACGATCCGAAATCCCGGTCGATGAATTCCGCGATCTTTCCGGTGGGTTTCCCCCCGGCATTGGGACCTATGGTGCTGAAGTAAACCCAATGCAATACCACGCCCGACCCGTTGAAAGCCAAATCGTTCTCGAGTTGGCCGATGCCCGCAAAGTTGCCTTCACGTCGGGCTTTCTCCAGCTTGACCAAGACGGTGTTGAGGCCGTTTACGTAGGCTGCAAAGTGTTTACCGTGGTGAATCTCCACAGTTTCCTTGTCAATGACAGGCTCCAGGGCATCATACGCGTAGGGTAAGGGGGGCAATTTGTGGGTAAAGGTTCCCGAGGGGGCCTGTTCCGAGGCCGCCGCGGCCGAGCCCACGAAGCCCGAGAGAAGTCCCCAGGCCGCAACGGCTCCGGCTCCTGCAATGATTTCGCGTCTGGTAATTCCATTGCCCATCTGATCGTTCCTTTCTCTCATCAAGTGTCGGCAGGGAATTCGGGCATTGCCCCTTCGCACGGGAATCCGGCTGCAACGCATTCGAAGCGGTTCAGGGGCCGACCCATTCAAGATACCGCCCGATCAGACTAATTCGAACCTGGTTCGCGAGTCAACCCGCGCCGGCGACCGGGGATGCCGGAATATGCACTCCGTGGACGCGCGAAAACAAATCCGGGGGCAAGGGACCCTCTTGAGGCAGTGCGATTACTCGTCGGCCTCACGGATGTCGGTCGGCACGAATTTCTTGTTCTCATATGTCAATTGGTAGCCGTGCAAATCCAAATGACGGTCAAGAGTGGCTCTCTCGAATACTCCCCGAAGTTCGTCGGCGATTTCGTCGGGAGCGTTCCCCGAAAGCCCCATTACAGCCAAGCGTTCGGCTTCGCGTAACTCACCGCAGTCCAAGGCCAGCGAGGCCGCACTACGAAATAATACTGATCTGGTGGGCTCCAGGTCCAACCGGTCCTTGAGCGACTCCGCCGCCCTTCGTTCCAGTAGGTAAGCCTCACGCAAGAAAGAATCCGCACTCTCGGCGTCTCCCATGATCCTGGCGAGGTCGGCCTTCGATGCCTTTTCCATAGCCTTGTCGTGCATGTCTCGTGTGCTCATGATTGTTCCACCGCGGACACTGGAGTCCCGAACTCGATGACTGCAATAAACACCGGCAGGCACCTGTATTCTGATACCGGATACTGTTTGGGCTAGTGTCGGCCGGCGCGTCCGGGACGCCCCATGGGGTTGGGTCCACCCCGGAACCCATTGACGAAACGATTACTCCATCCGGCACGGCAGCCGGTTCCTGATGACGATCCGCTCCCGATCCAGCGATACGTCATATGCCATGATTTCGACCCCGGCGGCGAGCGCGTCTCTAAGTTCCCGGCCATAGTCGGGATCGATATGGTCCGCAGGGCTGAACGCAGTCGCGTCCATGCGCTGTATGAGGAAAAAGATCACCGACCGATGCCCCATCTGAACCAGATTACGGAGTTCCACGAGGTGCTTGCGGCCGCGGGCGGTCACCGCGTCGGGGAAGTAGGCCACACCGTCTTCAATGAGCGTACAGTTCTTGATTTCAATGAAGCACTGTTCGCCTCCAGGGGAAGAAAGGACAAGGTCCAACCGCGAATTGGCGCCGCACCTTACCTCGCGCTGCAACTGTGAGTAACCTGCCAGCAGCTCCAGTTGGCCGTCGACAATGGACCGAGCCACTAACTTGTTCGGTACCATGGTATTGACGCCTACCAGGGAACCGGGCATCTCGATCATCTCCCACGTGTAGCGGAGACGTCTCTTCATGTTGGCGCTGCGGGAGAGATAGACGGTTCTCCCGGGTTCCGAGCACCCTTTCATGCTGCCCGAGTTCGGGCAATGGGCCGTAACGGTATGACCGTTACGGAGCTTTACGTCGGCCATGAACCGTTTGTATCGCCGCAGGAGTGTTCCCGATAGGAGCTTGGGCCACATGAGGCCTCTCGGAAGGGAGAAATGGGAGGGGATGGTATGACCGTCTCACGGCCCATATGAGAATCCTTAGTGCTCTATGGCACAAATACGGTCGCACAACCTGAGCCGCGGAAGATGACGGGCAGGGACGCCCGTCCCACGGTGTACGACCGGCTTGGTCTCTGTTCTTCGTAGCCCGGGCCTCCGTGCCCGGATGTTCTTCTCGCAGGCACCCAACATGGCAAAGAGACGCTGTCTTTTCTCGACAGATGCGGTTCATCCCGCACATGGCGGGATTCACCACATCCTACGCCCTGGTTGGTTCGGTCTCCGCGTTCCGGGCAGAGCCCGGGAACGAGAGGAAATTATCACGCAGACGGCGGGCTAAGCTTCTCCAATGCCTCTCGGGCAGCGTTCTGGGCTGCTTCCCGTTTGTTCTTTCCGGTGCCGCAACCGGCCGTTCGGCCTCCGATGTACACCGCTACCGAAAACGTCTTGCTGTGTTCTTCTCCCCATTGATCGACGACCTCGTAGGTCGGAGTGCTCCCGAGTTCAGCCTGGGCTCTTTCCTGGAGAACGCTCTTGCAGTCCTCCATTCCATCCCTGGTCGAGCATTTTTCTATCAACGGATAGAAGTGCTTGGCAATCATCGTTGCCGCCTCGTCAAAGCCGCCATCGATATAGACTGCGGCAATAAGTGCTTCGAGAGTATCGGAGAGGATCGAGTCACGGTCGCGGCAGCCGGACATTTCATCTCCCCGGCCCATCCGTATGAACCGGGCGAGGCCCAGTTGCCTCATGAGTTGGGCCAGTGCGGCACGGTTGACCAGGCTCGCCCGCTTCTTCTGAAGCTCTCCCTCTTCATCGTCGGGAAAATCGTCATAGAGGATGTCCGCAATTACCAGACCGAGGACCGCATCGCCAAGGAACTCCAGCCGTTCATTGTGCTCGGCACAGCTGTCTCTATTCTCGTGCCAGTAGCTCCGGCGGGTGAGTGCGTTGACCATGTGAGTCGGATCACGGAATTGGTAGCCGAGAACCGTCTCGAGACCGGAATAGTCTAGGCCGGTATTTCCGTGGTTTTCATCGTGCTCAGAGAACATGACAGTGTTTCCCTGTGAGAATGAGCGGTGAGATCATAGAATAGGGGAGTGACCGAAACATATCCTTGTTTCACCGCGGCTACGTCGCCATCTTCGGCAGTATCGTCGGCAGTGGCTTGTCCGGTAAGCCAGTAATAGTGATTGCCCCGCGGGTCTTCCCGCTGCTCGAAACTCTCCTTGAACTTGGTAAGCCCCTGGCGGGTGAGCCGGTAACCGCGGATTTTTTCCGGAGGAAGCGCGGGGATGTTGACGTTGAGCGCAACGCCTTTGGGAAGTCCGTGCCTAAGCACCCATGCGGCCAGCGCCTCTATGTGGGGTACGGCCCACGCAAAAGGCGGGTCCTTCTTCTGGTCCAGGGACACCGCCATGGCGGGCAATCCAAGGATAGCCGCCTCAGTGGCCGCGGACACGGTGCCCGAATAGAGAACATTGAGGCCGAGGTTGGCGCCGTCGTTGATGCCGGACATGACCAGTGCGGGCGGTTTCTCCAGGAGAGAGTACAGCGCGAGTTTGACCGAATCCG
Source organism: Pseudomonadota bacterium (assembly GCA_043806215.1). GTDB lineage: Bacteria > Desulfobacterota > Desulfomonilia > Desulfomonilales > Desulfomonilaceae > JAVHLK01. The sequence goes on from JAZDHD010000307.1 coordinate 23,570, forward strand.
CAGGTGTTCCGCTGATGCCGTACCCGTACAAGACGCCGTCCCTGAAGACCTCCCGTGCCTTGATGGGATCGTAAAGGGTGATGGAATGACCGACCGCGCTTTGCTCGGCCTCGGGGGCCACAACCCTTACCTGCCCGATGCTTTCCGCCGCCGCCCTGAGATACCGGAGTCCTTCCGCGTGAATTCCGTCATCGTTGGTCAGCAGGATCAGGGGCCTCGTGTCGGTCATGCCAACTCTCGGCAGGCCGTGGCGATTCGATCGAGACCTTCCTTGATCACTTCTTCGCCAATGGCAAAAGAAAGGCGAATATGATCCTCGGAGCCGAAGGGTTCCCCGGGCACGCACGCTACGTGGTGTCGCTCCAACAGATACGTCGCGAAGTCCGTCGAATTCGCCACATTTTTGTTTCCCGAAAAGTTGCTCGTATTTACGAAGGCATAGAACGCACCGTCGGGATTAACAACAGTCAGCCCGGGGATTTCCTCGATACCGGCTATCATGAAGTCCCGCCGGTGCTCAAATATGTCCCGCATACGGGCCACTTCGTCCTGCGGACCGGAGAGTGCCTCCAAAGCCGCAGCCTGACCGGTGTTGTTGGGGTTGGAAGTGGATTGACTCTGGATGTTGGCCGAAGCCTTGACAATCTCCTTGCGCGTACAGGCCAGGTATCCGATACGAAGGCCGGTCATTGCGTAAGTCTTGGAGACTCCGTTGACTACCACGGTCCGTTCCTTCATCCCCGGCAACGATGCGAAGGGTATGAAGGTCTTGCCGTCATAAAGGAGTTTGTCGTAGATCTCATCCGAAATAACGATCAGATCATGTTCTTCCGCAAGTGCAGCCAGTCCTTCCATCACCTCCCGGGGATAAAGGACCCCGGTGGGATTTGACGGCGAATTGACGACAATGGCCTTCGTGGAGGGCGTGATCAGCGACCTCACCCGGTCAAGGTCGGGCACGAACCGATCCTGTTCGCTGCTTTGCGCGATCACCGGTACGGCTCCCGTCAGGGCCACCATCTCGGGGTAGGAAAGCCAGTACGGAGCCAGGATCAGCACTTCATCCCCCGGGTCCAGAACCGCGTGAAATACGTTGTACAGACTGTGTTTCGCTCCGCACGATATGAGTATCTCATCGGGTTCATACATCAGGCAGTAATCTTCCGAGAATCGGCGTATTACTGCCTTCTTCAGATCAAGCGTCCCGCCGGCGGGGGTATAGAACGTTTCACCCTTGTCCAGTGACCTCTTGGCGGCTTCGCGAATGTGCAACGGAGTAGAAAAATCCGGTTCGCCCGCGCCGAAGCCGATAACGTCCACACCCAGACTTTTCAATTCCTTGGACTTTGCAGAAATGGCCAGCGTCGCCGAGGGTTTGAGTCGACTCGCCCTTTCCGATAGTATTTTTCTCATAGCAACTCCTGTAATGGCGGTTCCGGATTCAACCCGTGGTTGCTTATACCGGGGAATTTACGCTTGAGCACCCGGAGGACGTAGTCCGGAACGAGGCCTTCCGGGCTTCCGCCGGCTACGACCGTAGCTTTGATAATTCGAGAACTTACATACAAATACCGATGAGCGGTCATGAGAAAGAAGGTTTCAATGTTCCGGTTGAGTTTGCGGTTCATCAGGGCCAGCTGGAATTCATACTCAAAATCGGATACCGCCCTGAGTCCCCGCACAATGGCATTGGCCTTCTTTGCTTCCGCGTAACGGACGAGAAGACCCTCGAACGCGTCGGCTTCGATACGGGGGTCCCCATCCACGCTGTTCCGTATCATGTCGAGGCGTTCCTCGACGGTAAATATTGTCTCTTTTTCAGGGTTTAGCCCAAGCGCCACGATGACGCTATCAAAAGTCCCGAGGGCTCGCCGAACAATTTCGAGGTGCCCGTTGTGGAAAGGATCAAACGTTCCAGGATATACTGCGACCTTCTGCATACTTGTCCAACCTCGCTCTTACCGTTTATTCCGACATTCAAGTTTGAAAAAGGTGCGGCCGTTCGTGAGCGTTCCCGGCTGCCGTCGACACTCCTCGCCATTCCAGCTTCGGTGGAGGCGTAGTCACATATCTTGCGGAACCAGGTGAAGCATCTCAATGAGAGTGTCTCCGTATTTGCGTTCAAACCGCTTTTGAAGCCGGCTGGGAATGCTTGAGTTTCGGACCCGGGCTTCCCGTTCTACTATGACTACTCCATCCGGGGCAAGCAGGGATAGAAAGAGCGGATCATGTAACACGCCGGGAATCCGGTCCTCCCCGTAGGGGGGATCCAGGAAGATGACATGAAACTCGTCTCCCCGGTTGTCAAGCCACCTGACAGCCTGCAAGGCCGGCCGGTTCAAGATCAAGGCGTCGCCTTCCACATTGAGAGCACGAGCGGTCCGGGCTAGAATTCCGGCGGTTTTGCGGTCATTTTCCACAAACACCGTAAAACGCGCCCCGCGACTGAGAGCCTCGAATCCGAAGGCGCCGGTGCCGGCGAACAATTCCAAGACGTGAGCATCATGAATCAACGTCCCGAGGGAACTGAAAACCGCTTCTCTGACACGCTCCGTGGTAGGCCTCACGCCGTCGGCCCGAGGCGAAGGCAGGCGGTGTCCCTTGAAACGGCCGGCTGTGATTCTCATGTCCCAAACCTGTCTATATACAGTCTTCCGGCCCATCATTCAAGGCAGATGAGCACGGTTTCGGGTTCGATTGATCCGAAAGCTCCGCCGGCCTCCGTTCCTGTTCCCGGAGAGACTCTTCGAGACGGACCAGACGGTTCCTCACCCATGACAGTGCTCCCAGTACCAGAGCGATAAAGAGCATGCAGGCGAAGAACCGGTTGTCGATGTGCTCGGCGAACAACGCGGACAACAAAGGCCCGAGGACGATGTAGGTGTACAGAAACGTTCTGAGATTCTCGATTTGTTCCGTGGGCGAGATCTGATGCACGGCTCCCGTCTCTTTCTCGAACCGGATAAAATTCGCACATCAAGACGTGGAATACAAGAGTAACGGTGCAGACCGGCAGGCAGGTACGGCCCGCGGGGCACGCTTCCCTGCGGACGGACCTCCAATGCAATGCCCAAAGACCGGCAACGCGGAAGAGTTACTCGGCGGCCTGACCTGCCGGTCTGTCAATCCTTGCGAAACTCACTTCTGATGATCGCCATGACCTCATCATCGGTAAAGGCTTCAGCGGTGGAGTCCAGGCAGTTCCTCAATTCTTGTTCCGTGCATTCCTTCGGGTCCTTGAGCGCATCCAGGGGACAGACATATTCCTTCCCGGCCTGGTCTCGGACGCGTATGTAGATCGTTGATCCGTCCTTCGACTTCATCGTGACGTCCTCCCTCTTTCCGCAATTGTCGCACATCATCTCAGCCCAATCCATGAAACAATTCACTGCCGGCTCCCGGATAAACCTTACGCTCTTCCTGCGGAATGGGCGATTCCGGCGCCGGCCACATTTCAAACTGCGGTTCAGGCCCTTCCTTGGCCGCCTCGGATGGTTCCGGGTCGGCCATGACGGGCGTCTTTCGAATATCCCGTGCCTCGACATCGACGCTGAACTCGACGGGAATATTGTTGGGGTCAAACGAATAGATCGAGAGTATGAATCCATGATCGACCATTTCGGACACCCAGAAGCCTGCGGCGTCAAGCTTGGCTTTGAGTTCCCACAGCATGTCTTCGCTTTCAACCCCGAAGGACACATGGTCAAATGCGAACCGTCCCTTGACCGGAGCACCATGATCCTTTTCGGCAATGGGCTCGACTCCCGGCCATTCGAAAAAGGCAATCAAATCGTTTTCGGATATTTGGAAGAAATAGTGTCGGTATCCGGGACGACCTATTCCCGCGGCCAATCGCATTCCCAGCAAGTCCCGCCAGTAGCGGATTGTAGCGTCCATGTCGCCCGTTGCCATGGCCAAGTGGTTGATACCATTGAACGTTATCATGTGGTTAGCCTCCTCGATTTTGAGTTCGTCCGAAAGCCCTCTCCTTTCTCGTAGGGGTAGGCCCCCGTGCCTACCCGGGCGGGCGGCCCGCGTTCTGCGCGGGACCCCTACAGCCTGGGGATGCCTATCCGCCGGGCTCTGCCCGGTCTTCGGCTCGGAGTCCCGGGGGCTTTCATGGTCAGTTGTGATCGCCCTATCATGGAGATTTGTCGTTTTCCGAAAACCTTCTCCATGATATCTGCCTGCGGAGGTAAACGCAAAACCACCAAGACACAAGGAGGACGAGAAGTCAAAGGGCAAACGTCGATTTCCGTCTCATGGAAGGCTCCTGCGGTCATGAAAAAAAATCCCTAAAAGGGTTGACAATCCAAAGCAATACGTGTATCCGTAAAGCTTTGGAATTCTTGCCGTCATGATCGCCGGCTGGAAGCTTGTCCGGCATCCAAACCAGGGAAGAAAAGGTTTTCGTGAGCGAGCCCGCAGCGCCGGGACTCGAGGGTGCATCCGTGAGGAGACCCGGGCAAAGCGAGCGTGAAGTGGCCGGCTGCCTTCCAGGTAACCACGAGGTGGCCGAGCAAGCTGTAATTACCTCGAAGGCACAACACGTTGAATCCTTATATCGGACCATTTGAACGCCCCGATCTGCTCAGCGCCTGTCTCAAGTCTGATCTTCTTAGGCAGTTCTCCGGAAAAAAAAGCAGTAAAGTTGTGAGGTCCACGTGAGCGACACACTGGAACATCTTCTAGTGAAGGAGAGATCCTCCATTCTGAAACGGTGGTTGGATCTCATCTTTGATACCTATCCTCCGGATGCCCAGACTTTCCTCAAGAGGCGAAAGAACACAATCGCCAATCCGGTCGGCGGGGCGATCGTCGATGGAGTCGACAAGCTCTTCGACTGGCTCGTGCGTGGTGAGGAAGGGGACGTTGGGGACATCTGCGTGTTTCTCGACAACATCGTGCGCATCCGGGCCGTGCAGGAGTTTTCCGCGTCCCATTCGATCGGCTTCGTGTTTTTCCTTAAGCGCGCAGTACGAGAAACGCTTGATTCGGCGGTGCGTAAAAAGGGGCTCTACGAAGATTTATTGACTTTTGAGTCAAGAATCGATAATCTTGCGCTCCTTGCCTTCGATAATTACAGTCAGTGCCGGGAACAGCTTCACCAGATTCGATCCGCGGAACTTCGAAACCGAACGTCCCGAATCTTGGAGAGAGCTTGTCAGAAATACGGGATGCCCTCGGACTGGTAGGCTCCCGATTGTAATAACGGAAAAGTCGTAACAATAGTTGAGGTGGTGGCATGAATGCATGGTTTTCCGTATTCACAGCCCTCGTTGCGGTGTCGGCCTTAGTCCTGTTGGCCCTATTGGGTGTGGAGACAATTGGCCTAACATACCTTTTTGGCGTCATTATCCCCTATTTGGCAGGAATCATCTTCCTGATCGGGGTGGTGTACCGCATCGTGCGTTGGGCCAAGGTACCCGTACCTTTCCGCATTCCAACAACAGGCGGACAGGGGAAATCGCTGCCGTGGATCAAGGCCAGTTACACGGACGCCCCGTGGACCACTTTCGGTGTCATTTTGCGCATGGCATTGGAGGTCTTTCTGTTCCGTTCGCTGTTCAGAAACACCAAGGCGGAAGTGAGGGAAGGACCAAGAATCACGTATGCATCGGCCCAATGGCTCTGGCTGGCCGGCATACTGTTTCATTATTCGTTTCTCACGATTGTACTGAGGCATGCACGGTTCTTCTTCCAAGACGTGCCGTCCGTCGTGAAAATCCTCTCGTCGGTTGACGGCTTCTTTCAGATTTTGGTGCCGACACTTTTCTTGTCCGACCTGGCATTCTTGGCAGCGGTGACATACCTCTTTCTCCGAAGGGTGGTCCTTCCCCAAATGCGGTACCTTTCCCTTCCCGCAGATTACTTCCCCCTGTTTCTCATCCTGAGCATCGGTCTTTCCGGCGTGCTCATGAGACTGGTGTGGAAAGTCGATCTCCTGAACGTGAAGGCGTTGACAATGGGTTGGTTCACCTTTCATCCCGCGATTCCGGACGGGGGTATCGGCACTATTTTCTACGTCCACGTTTTTCTCGTGTGTTGTCTTCTCGCTTATATCCCGTTCAGCAAGATCATGCACATGGGCGGCGTGTTCCTGAGCCCCACGAGGAACTTGGCGAACGTCAACCGCAGTGAACGATACGTCAATCCCTGGAATTATCCGGTCAAGGTCCATACGTACCAGGAGTACGAGGACGAATTCCGGGAGAAGATGAAAGAGGCCGGAATCCCGGTGGATAAGGAGTAACCATGGAACTCGACAATCTTCCCAAACCGGAAGTGATGGAGATAGAACTCACACCGCCCGAAACCGGGTGGATGGACACGCCGCTCAATATAAGAGAGGGCACATACAGCTATCCTGCCGCCGCCAAGAACCTGAGAGCTCTCGGCTTGCCCAATCCCAGGGAATGGTCGGTCAGCGCCGACGATTGGAAACTACCCGACAATTGGCACGAGATTATTATTGAGGGATTCAAGGAGAGGCTGGACAAGTATCGCTCATTCCGGCTCTTCATGGACATCTGCGTCAGGTGCGGCGCATGCGCGGACAAGTGCCACTTCTTCATCGGATCGGGCGATCCAAAGAACATGCCCGTACTGAGGGCCGAATTGCTCCGATCCGTTTACAGAAATAACTTTACTACCCTGGGCAGGCTGCTGGGACGGTTTTCAGGCTCCAGGGAACTGACTCTGCCCGTGCTCAAGGAGTGGTTCTACTACTTCTTCCAGTGCACGGAGTGCCGTCGATGTTCGGTTTACTGCCCGTACGGTATCGACACTGCCGAAGTGACGATGATCGGCCGGGAACTGTTGAACCTGGTTGGTCTCAACATCAACTGGGTCATTGAACCGGTGGCAAACTGCTTCCGGACCGGTAACCACCTCGGTATCCCCCCGCACGGACTCACCGACATGTGGGAGTTCATGGTTGACGATATCGAAGACCTTACGGGGATCAAGGTCAACCTGCCCGTTAACAAGAAGGGTGCGGAGATACTCTTCGTCACGCCTTCCGGAGACTACTTCGCCGATCCCGGAACGTACACCTGTATGGGCTACCTGATGCTGTTTCACGAACTTGGAATCGACTATACCTGGAGCACGTACGCATCGGAAGGCGGTAACTTCGGCCTGTTCACCTCCCATGAGATGATCAAGCGTCTCAATTCAAAGATCTATGCCGAAGCCAAACGGCTGGGAGTGAAATGGATCCTGGGAGGGGAATGCGGCCACATGTGGCGGGTCATGCACCAGTACATGGAAACCATGAACGGGCCGGCTGATTTCCTCGAGGAGCCCGTCTCGCCCCTGACCGGGACCAAGTTCGAGAACTCCAAGCAGACCAAGATGGTGCACATCACCGAGTTTACCTCCGATCTCATTAAGCATGGGAAGCTGAAGCTGGACCCGAGCAGAAACGACAGGTTCCGCGTCACCTACCACGATTCGTGCAACCCGGCCCGAGCCGCCGGACTGATGGAGGAACCCCGGTACGTGCTGAAAAACGTCGTGAACAACTTTTTCGAGATGCCTGAGAATTCAATCAGGGAACACACATACTGCTGCGGCGGCGGTGCAGGCCTGGGAAACGACGAGAACCTCGATATGAGAATGAGGGGCGGATTCCCCCGGGCCAATGCGGTGAGATATGTTCGAGACAAGCACGACGTGAACAGGTTGACCTGCATGTGCGCCATCGACCGGGCAACACTTACCGCCTTGATGCACTACTGGGCCCCCCAGGTAGATGTGGGCGGCATCCATGAGCTCGTCGCGAATGCTCTCATTATGGAGGGCGAGAACGAGAGGAAACTGGACCTACGTGGTGAGCCCTTCAGCGGCCAAGAGGAGGACGAGGATGTATGATACGGGCAAGATCATAGTCGGGATTATCATCTTTCTCGTGCTGGTGCTGTCACCGTTCCTGTTCCATTTCGGCAAGTCCGCGGAACCGCCGAGCCTCGTTACCGGGACCAAGGAGAAGGAATGTGTGGAATCGACGGCCTTCATGAAGTCATCACACATGGTCCTGTTGGACAAGTGGCGGGATGAGGTGGTCCGGGAAGGCAAGCGCGTCTACGTAAGCTCCACGGGCAAACAGTACAACATGAGCCTTCAGAACACGTGCATGAAGTGCCACAAGACCAAGGCTCAGTTCTGTGACCGGTGTCACGACTACCTGGATGTCGCGCCGAATTGCTGGGATTGCCACATAGCACCGAAAGAAAAGGAGCAACAGGTCGCAAGGAGTATGAAGTGATGGATAGCACGAGAAGAGGATTCCTTAAGATTGCCGGCCTGTCCGTGCTCGGGCTTGGTGCCAAGCCGGTTGCCGATGCGATGGCCGGTTCCGGAGAGGTCAAGTACGAACCCGATCCCAAGGTCCTGAAGGGAAAACGATGGGCCATGGTTGTCGATTTCAAGGCGTGCGCCAAGGCGAAGGACGGGTGCATTGACTGCGTGACGGCCTGCCACAATGTCCACAACGTCCCTGAGTTCAACAATCCCAAGGACGAGGTTAAGTGGATTTGGAAAGCGTCATTCGAAGAAGCGTTTCCGACGCAGGCCAACAAGTTCATAGAGGAACACGTTCATGAGGCGGCCAAATCCAAGCCTTTCATGGTCCTCTGCAACCATTGCGATAATCCGCCGTGCGTTCGGGTATGTCCCGTGAAGGCAACCTTTCAAACGGCCGACGGCATCGTAATGATGGACTATCATCGCTGCATCGGTTGCCGGTACTGCATGGCCGCGTGTCCATACGGCTCACGGAGCCTGAACTGGCGAGACCCCAGGCCTTTCATCAAGAAGGAGAATCCCGAGTTTCCGAGCAGGACGAGAGGCGTTGTGGAGAAATGCAACTTCTGCGCAGAGAGACTCGCCGTGGGAAAGATCCCGGCCTGTGTGGAAGCGTGCAAGGAACACAAAGCGCTTACCTTCGGGGATCTGGAAGATCCGAATTCCGAGGTGCGGGCGCTTCTTCGCAAGCACGCGTCCATTCAACGCAAACCACAACTTGGGACTCGCCCGGAAGTTTATTACATAGTGTGAGGTTGCTATGTGGGAAAAGGTTTTACGCGGAAGCAATATTTACTACATGTGGATTCTGGCCCTCCTGGTCGTGGCCGGGTTCGGATTCCTCATGTATTTGAAACAGTTAAATTTCGGTTTGGGGATCACCGGCATGAGCAGGGACGTGTCATGGGCACTGTACGTGGGTCAGCTCACGTTCCTCGTCGGAGTGGCAGCATCTGCCGTCATGGTCGTCTTGCCTTACTATCTTCACAACTTCAAGGTCTTCGGCAAGATTACGATTCTCGGTGAGTTCGTCGCGGTCCCCGCGGTCATCATGTGCATCCTTTCCGTCACCGTGGACCTCGGTCGTCCGGACAGGGTGATGAATGTCCTGCTGCATCCGACTCCCAACTCCGTCCTGTTTTGGGATGTCGTCGTACTGAATGTGTACCTGTTCCTCAACATCATCATCGGGTGGACCGTCCTCAGCTATGAGCGGCGGGGAGGAGTCAAGCCTCCGTTGTGGACCAGGGTGCTGATCTACATCTCCATCCCCTGGGCGTTCAGCATTCACACCGTGACGGCGTTCCTGTACGCAGGCCTGGCCGCGAGAGGATTCTGGCTGACGGCAATCATGGCTCCCCGCTTTTTGGGATCGGCCTTTGCAGCGGGCCCGGCTCTTCTTATCGTCCTGTCCTACCTGCTGAAGAAATTCGACGGGTTCGACGCCGGAGAAGAGGCAATCACGGCCCTATCGAAGATCGTGGCCTATGCAATGGTCGCAAGTCTGTTCTTCTTCGGGTGTGAGATCTTCACGGTGTACTACAGCCAGGTTCCCGAGCACATGTATCATTTCAAGTACATGTTCGTGGGACTCCATGGGCACACCGCTATGGTGCCGGTCATGTGGCTGTCCGCGGTGTTGGCCATTGGAGCGACCGTGCTGCTCGTAATTCCTTCAACGCGGAACAACAGGAAAGTCCTTCCCGTGGCATGCGTAATGGCATTCGTGGCCCTCTGGCTGGAGAAGGGGCTTGCTCTGATCGTGGTCGGTTTCATTCCTTCGATGATGGAAACCGTCACGGAATATGTTCCCACGTTTCCCGAGGCCGCCATCACGTTGGGCATTTGGGCCATAGGGGCCCTCATCCTGACGCTGCTCTACAAGGTGGCCATGGGAGTGAAGCGTGAGACTGCGTCATAGTCGAATGCCCCTTGTTTGAACGACACATGCCCTGAAAACCGAGGACGATCCGCAGAAGTGGATCGTCCTTTTTGCGTTCGGCCCATGAGCACTGAAGGCAAATGTGATCGAACCCGGATTGCGACGGAGCTTCTCGTTCCGGAGGTTGTCCGGGGTCTGCTCGAAGCCTGCGGATCCATAAGGCCGGACCCGGACACGGTGTACCGGAAGGCCGTCGGGCTCATCACGGCCGCGTTGCTTTCGCAGTACGGGAGTCCCGCGGGGCATGGGCCCCCTCCCCCTGGAAGTGACGCAGAGAAGCGACTGTGGGCACGCGTCAAGGAGGAACTCGGTGAGATCGAGCCCGAGCAGGTGGGCCTCATTTATGAACACTTGCGCGGTTTGCGGCTTCGCCCCGGTGAGGCGCACGGACCTGTGCCGGAGAGGGACGTCCGGGAGAGACGCAACCAGGGGCTGTTTTACACACCCAAGCACATTGTGCGCCACATTGTCTCCAAGACTCTGGATGAATTTCAAGCGTCAAATCCCCGGGATCTCCTCGATGTGCGCATTCTCGATCCTGCCGTCGGAGGCGGACTGTTCCTGGCCGAAGCGCTGGAGCAATTGACGCAACGTATCCTCGATGGGGCCTCGGAATGCCGACCCCATCACCGGATACGACTCGCCCAAATCAGAGAAAGCATTGTCCGGCGGATGAGACTTCCCGGACCCGACGCGGAACCGGATATGCTTGCGGCGGTGCGCATTCACGTCATGACCCAATGCCTCTACGGGGTGGATCTGGACCCCACGGCAGCGACCATAGCGCGTGCGCTTCTCATGCACAGGGCCTTTCGGGGATTGCCGGTCATTGCCGGCTTCGAGCCCAACGTGCGGGAGGGCAATTCACTCATGGGAGAAGACGGGCGCAACGGAGAGAGCATTGAAGCCGACGAGGCAAACCGCGTCCACGCAACTGCCTACGCCGGTCACTGTCCCTCGGAAGGGCACTCCGCGCTTTCTCTGTGCGAGAGCCTCCAGATGATTCATTGGCCGTTGGTGTTCCCGGAAGTCTTCCGGAGAGACAAGCCCGGCTTCGATGTCGTCATCGGCAATCCGCCCTATGAGATCGTCTCGGTGAAGGAGTCGGGCATCCTCAGCCGCGGCAGGGAACAGGCCTACTTCCGCAGGATGTACGAGACGTGCAGCGGCAAGATCAACACGTACCGGGTCATGCTGGAGAGGGGTCTGAGGTTGCTGGGCGACGGAGGTATCCTGGGATTCATTGTCCCGGCGACGTTGCTGGCCGATTCCACGGCTGAGAAGCTGAGGCTCAAGCTCCTCGACGACGCACAATTCCTCCATGCCGTGGTCATACCCGAAAAGGCGCGCGTGTTCGAGAGAGTAACGCAGGCCTTGCTGATTCTTGTCATCCGAAAAGGCGTGCCCACACTGACGGTGAGGACCGCGTGCTGGGACGGGACCGGTCCGATCGGTCAAGCCAAAGGCGTCGAGGTCTCCAGAGATCTCATCCGGAGGACCTTCATGCGGATTCCGCTGTTGCGGTCGGTTGAAGAGAAGATGCTGCTCGAAACCCTTCTCGAACATCCACCCCTCGGCGGGGACAACACGGTCGGCCCGGCAGCCGCGGTGCACCAGGGTGAGATCAACCTGACGACGCATCGGAGATTCATAAGCAGTGAACGCACAGCGTTTCCGCTGATTCGGGGCGAACATTTGCAGCCCTTTCAGGTCAATCATCCATCCACCCGGGAGGGGCGGCTGGATTGGGTTTCCGCGGATTTTCCCGACCAGTGGGAGGCCAGGGGCAAGCTGGCCGGAAACGGACAACCGTCGCTGTTTCCTTCCCCGGCCGCAAGCGCGTTCAGACCCTGGGAACACGAACGGATAGGCCTCGGCAGGGTGGTGAATATGGCCGCGGCGACGAGGCTCAAGGCAGCCTACGTGGCCCCGGGACAGTTTCTGGGAGACATGACCAACTCCCTGACCCATCTGGAACTGCCGGTCGATTACCTGCTGGGCCTGCTCAATTCAAAGGTTCTCAACTGGAGGATAAAGCTGACGAGCACGAACAACTACCTGTCCGCGGCGGAGATCGAAGCGCTTCCCATTCCCAGA
>JAZDHD010000308.1:0-4197 GCA_043806215.1 Pseudomonadota bacterium
GGCACTGAAGTACCGGGCTACTCTCAGTAGCCCCTGTCGGGGCAAGAGATCGTGAACGTCCCGGAGGGACAGTATGAGAGTAGACCGGTCTTTCAAGGCCGGAGTAGTAAGCCGGAAAGATGAAAGATTTATTCTGCGACATTCCCTGAGTCCCGCTGCAGATCAATCCTGCGGTCTGAGCCGCACGCCTCCCTCCCCGCCAAAGACAAGGCCTTCTCTGGGGTCTACGGGGCCCCACCCGACCCGGACTCCTTGTGTCCAGAGCGCTTTTCTGGCCATCCTGAACAATCGGAATGCTTCATTGTCCGGAGTCACCATGAAATAGGCAAAGTACTTTTCCGAATCCTTCCCATTCCCATCCGTCAGGTAGTCGTCCAGGGAAATGGTGTGCACGTTCCTGTCCGTTATCGGTGGAGATTCGTCCCTGAGCTTACTTCGTACCAATCCACTGTGCGGATACAGTTCCCAATCGAAGAACCGCGTCCGGGCACGCACAACCTGCGCGTCCGGGCTCTTCCGTTTCTCCGCGACCAGCTTTTCAAAAGCCCCCTGCTGATCCAATGGATAGATCCCTTTGTCGGTGACGGCAAACTTGTATGACCTGGCATTCTCCTGCTGCGTGTCTTCGACCGGCGTGAAAACATTGAAGACCGTATCTTTCGATGCCAGCGCGGAGATTATCGCAATGAGCAGCAGTCCGCCGATAAGATTGCATACGACGTCAACGAAGCTGCTGAATGACGCGGCTTCGGCTTCCGGCCGCGATCTTCGTCTTCTCATTGCCGGACGAGTTCCCAATCGCTTGACACGGGTTCGTACCCGAGCCTGAAACCGAGATTGTTGACTACTCCCCTGAGACCTTCAAACGACTTGTAGCCGTCGGGCCTTATGAGGGCCAGCACGTATCCGCTCTCGCCCGCGGATTCCACGGCGTGCGTTACTGCTCTCGACAGATCCTTGAATTGTTCACGCGACTCGGGATTGGGGAGCAGGTCTTCTCCCACCAGTAATCCCGCACTGCTGCAGATCACATATACGGGGCGCCTCTCCACGCCCGCGGCGGGCGCATCTTCTTCCTTCAATAGTACCCTCACGGGGATCTTGTCCTTCTCCGCCAAATCCACCGCGAGTATTACGTTTATCAGGATGATAATCCCCACCAAACCGGTGAGTACGTCCATGAACGGCAGTAAGCCCTGTGATCTAGTCATCCGAGGCGTCCCCAGCGGGGTTGATTTCTTGAACGAGGCGGAATTCTCTCGGTCTTTCCAGAATCTTGACCGCGGCCAGCAGGTCTCGGCTGGCCAGGTTGAGGTTATCCAGGCTTTCGGTAAAATCCCTCAAGTTGCGTATGGCCTCTGCCGCAGACTCCACGGACTTGATCTCCGAGGCCATAAGGTCGCTCTGCTTGGCTATCTTTGCCAGGTACTTAACGTAGTGCCGGAAATTCACCAATGCATCCGTGAGTTCCGTTGTGAGAGTTGCCGAATCCCTGTTTTCGTTCTGCACTTTTTGGATCAGATCCCGGGCCGCGTCCGCGAATGCGCCGAGTTTGGCCGCATCCGAAGGGATCGGGTCGGCGCCTGCGCCCTGCAGGCGGGGCTTGGACGATCCCAAGGAGAGCCTCTTGAGGACTTCCATGGCCGTCCGCTCCAGCCCGTCCAGGTACGCGTCCTCTCGGCGCTGAAGGTAGGTTGTGACTCCGGTGATGATAATGGCGAAAAAGAGTCCGAGAAGCGTCGTATCAAAAGCGATGCCCAGTCCGGCGGTGATGGTCCCCAAGCCGTCCTTTATCCTTGACACGTTGTCCACATCGCTCATGAAGCCCGTGAAGTTCCCCAGACTCTGAGCGATTCCCCATACCGTACCGAGGAAGCCGAGCATGGGCGCCATCCATCCCAATACCGACGGGATTCTGAATGAACTCTCGGACGCCTGGACTTCCAAGTCCAGCAGAACCTCCAGCCTCTTGAACGCGAAGTCCTGCCCGGATTCAACCCAATCCTTCAACAACGAGGCGATTAAATCATTTTCGCGGCCCGCGGGCACAATCGAGTGCAGTTGATTGATCAGCGCCGCCTGATCCCGCCGGCCCGCTTGATCGACCTTGGCCAACGCGACGATCTCTTCCCGGCTGTTTTGAACAAATCCTCGGAGTCTTGAGAGATTATGGATGGAGCGCCGTATGCACAGATACTGGTGCAGCAGGTATCCCAGGGCAAGCGCTGAAACGAAGATGATGAAGTGGGGTATCAGACCCCGCAGGTAGATCATTGCATAGACACGTTCCCCGCCAACATATCCCAGACCGTAGACCGAAGCGAGCAAGACCAGTGAATAAATCAGCGAGGTCCATTTGCCCGTCAAGAGGTCCATGCGTGATCCGCTGGTTTCCATTGGTGAGAAGTCCTGTCCGGGAGATTGCATCGTTGCAGGCAACAATGATTTCCCTGCAGATTGATTTCCTTGTGAATATGTATATGCAGCGTCAGTATTAGCATTCCGTCGCAATGAAGTCAAAGGCGTCTGCGCGGCGGGACCACGGTCGGCCCGAGCATGGAGGTCTCGACAAGCCTCGACCGGCGGGGTATAAAGAAGATCATGATATAAGCGGGTGTTTTCAGTAGCGATGTCGCAAAGGCCCCCTCGACCCGGACCATCGTGGAGGCACGCCGGTAAGGATTCAAGATATGAAATGTCCCAAATGCGGCTTCTCTCAATCCCACGCCAACCACGAGTGCGACAGATGCGGCGTTATATTTGCCAAACTCGGTAATGCTCAACCGACATCCGCTGGACCGGCGCAACACCGGACACGAGGCGGCGAGGTCGGCCGCGGGGCCCCTCCAGCCGCTCCTGATTCCCGGTCACGACATGCACCGAAGCACCATGACGGGAACATCCGGATGCGGTCCGACGGGGCATCTGCCGGCGCAGCCTCTTTGGGGATATCAAGCGGGCAAGGAGATTCTGCGGGGAGTCCGGGGACCGACGTGGAGCCGGACGATGTGGAGTTGGTCGGACAATCCGGCCGATCCGGTTATCTTGAAGACGAGGAGGATCTTATCCCGGAACCGAGGACCATGGACCGGGACGACTGGATCGTGCTCGGTTCGGGACTCGTCATTGCGATTGTCGTCATGATGTTTCCCTTGCTGAATCACATCTTCATGACGTTGGTAGTTCTCGTTCACGAAATGGGCCACACCATTGCGGGTTGGCTGTTCGGATATCCGTCGGCGCCGGCATTTGATTTGCACTATGGCGGCGGACTCACCCTGCATGCGCAACGGTCTGCGGGTCTTCTCATAGTGCTCTATTCGCTTCTCGCGTTCCTGATTTTCACGTACCGGAAAAACATGTCCACCATGATACTCCTGGCCGTGCTGCTGATCGTGCACCTCGTCCTGTCGCTCACCTATTTCAACGAAGTCGTCGTTTTGTTCATGGGACATGGTACGGAACTGATAATAGCGGGTATTTTCTTCTATCGGGCCTTGAGCGGAGCAGCGGTGGTGCATTCCGTGGAACGGCCGCTCTATTGTGCCATTGGGCTTTTCATCGTCTTTGTCGACACCCGGTTCGCTTTCCAATTGATGACCAACGACACGGCGCGGAGCAGTTACGAGCAAGCCAAGTGCGGGGGGCACTGGATGGATTTCAGTAGAATCGCAGAGGATTTCCTTGGCGTTGACCTCGCTTCCGTAGCCTTCTTTTTCTTCCTCTGTTGTCTGCTCCCGCTTGTACTGGGGTTTGTGACATTCCGTTACCAGGAATATATTCGCCGAGCCATTCTCCGGCTATGGAAACGGGATCCGCTCAACGTCGGCCGATGAAACAACCGCACACCGGAAGGACTAAGTGTTCTATGGCACAAATACGGTCACGGGTTTTTAGCGCTGAGATTGCTTTCCCGCGTTCTGCGCGGGACTGCGCTCCTCGCAATGACATCTCGTGGCTGCACGCGGTTTCGGTCACGGCACCATGCTGAACCATGTCATTGCGAGCCCGAGGCTTTGGGAGGGTGTGGCAATCTCAACCGCGAACAGCCGGCTCGGGTGCCGGCAAGAACAAGATCCGGGCACGGAGGCCCGGGCTACGAGGACTGTCATGAAGCCCTAGACCTGTTTCGTGGGGTCCCGCGGGACGCGGGATGCCCGTCATCTTCAAGGGCGGGCGCTGCCCGCGTCCCGCGGG
>JAZDHD010000309.1:0-2371 GCA_043806215.1 Pseudomonadota bacterium
TGCCAAACGCGAGAATGTGAATGCTCGGAACGAGACCGGAAAGACGGCGGTCATGTTTGCGGCCTCTGAAGGACAACCCGAGGTTGTGGAGACTCTCTTGAAAGCAGGAGCCGATCCGGATCTAAAAGACAAGGACGGCGACACCGCGGCTAGTTTGGCAAAGAAGAAAGGCCATTACGACGTCGTAAGCATCCTCGAACAAGCATCCGTGGAATAGCAAAACAGACTGTCGGATTGATACAGTCATATCAACACTTGGGACCCTCGCGCGGTAAACGCTGCTACACGGGTACCCAATTGAGGAAAGGTCCAAAATGTGGAAGATAATGACATGTAGGTGTCCAGGGGAATCGAATCCGGACATATTGTGGAAGGCTATCGAGATCTTTGGTGGCCCACATCCTTGGATAGAAGGTTTCCCTGAGTATGAGTGGGAAAATGGCGGTACTGGCAAAGCGGACACGGATAACGATGGAGTCCGGGAAATAGACTGTAGCCACCTCCCGTGGGAAGCAATTAAGGCCGCGTTGCCGAATAAGTGCGGATGGCAGTTCCCATTTTTGACCACAGACTTCTTTCGGAAGGCTCCGGGATTAATAGCACTTCTCAAGCAACACTACCGGGAAACCGTTCGAGATTATTATTACTGCGAAGTCGATCCCGATAAAGCCGACACAGGCGACATCATAATATGG
Source organism: Pseudomonadota bacterium (assembly GCA_043806215.1). Lineage (GTDB taxonomy): Bacteria > Desulfobacterota > Desulfomonilia > Desulfomonilales > Desulfomonilaceae > JAVHLK01. The sequence goes on from JAZDHD010000309.1 coordinate 696, forward strand.
GAACAGCCCGGCCGTCGTCATGGACACATGGGTATTGTGCGGACTAACAGGGTGGCCCCCCTAGAGGGCAGGAGCGGGACAGCGTACAATAGTACTAACAATCGCGAGCGTCGACCCGATTACCCCTGGGACCCGTCCTATAATCCCGAGTCCCCCCCTGACCCCGATGGAGACGGGTGGACGGGGCCGGCAGTATCGCCGTGGGATTTGCAGGAGGGCGTCACGTTCTGGCGGCCCAAAGTGTGCGAATGCCCGGGACGTCCCCCGGGGCGTGGTCCAGTCGGCCAACTACCGCTTTGGGACAAAGGAGCGCCCTCCGGCCTCATCATAGACCCGTTGGCGTTGGACTTGGATGGTGACGGAATACGGACTATCGGCATCGACAACGGAGTCTTCTTCGACCATGACGCGAACGGTTTTCATGAGCACACAGGCTGGGTAGCTCATGGCGACGGCATGCTCATGTTGGACTGGAACAACAATGGCAGACTCGATAGCGGGATGGAGCTGTTCGGGGAGTACACGCTTCTGTCGACCGGGATTCCTGTAGGCGGTGATGGGTTTCAAGTGCTCTCCCTGTTCGATGCGAACCACGATGGTAAGATTGACGCAGCGGATCCCATCTGGTCCCAATTGAAAGTGTGGCAATACGGGGAAGACGACGTCGAAAACTACGATCCCGACGAATCAGGTATTATTTCGACGGTCGAGGAATTGGGCATCACTGCAATTTACCTGGACTCTGAAGTCTGCAACGAAACGGACAGTGAGGGCAACACTCAGGTCAGATCCGGTCTGTTTCAGTGGGCTGACGGGAGTACGGGTCTTGCTGCCGAGTACTCTTTCACGCGCGATACGAGCTACACCCTTCCCACGGAATATTTGGAAGTTCCGGAGGACGTACTGGCTCTACCGGATTTGATGTTCAACGGCAACGTCTACAATCTGCAACAGGAAATGGTGCGTGACTCCTCCGGCGTTCTCAAGTCCTTGGTCGAGTCGTTTATATCCGAGGAATCGTCTGACAATCGGGGATCCATTATGGAACAGATACTGTTCAGATGGACCGGAGCAGACCAAGTTTCTCCGGAGGCCCGTGGACCGTTTATGGACGGCCGCAAAGTAGTCGTGCTCGAGCAACTCTATGGCGAGACGCCGGGGAACCCGGATAGTGGTCAGGCAGCCTCTTGGGAGGCTACCTATCACGAGGTGTTTGAGATCTTCTACGCAGACCTCATGGCTCAAACTCACCTCAGTGACCTTTACGAAACAATAACCTACACCTGGAGCGAAGAAAAGCAGGATTACGTCATCGACACCACTGCGCTCATCGCTGCCCTCGACCAAGCCATTGCCGACGACCCGGTTAAAGGCAAGGAACTCCTCTCTGAATTTGCCAGGACACGTCGCGGCATGGGCTATTGGGATGACAACTGCTTCCTGTCGTTACGCGAGCACTTCATCGAACAAGATCCCGACCTCGCCTGGGTGTTCGATACCGGCGGCGTGCCGGTGCTGGAGCATCCGGATCCAGCGACGCCCGGCTGGGATTCCGTGCATCTGTTCGGCACCGACAATGCAGAAGCGATTAAGGGGGACCCTGCCGAGTCATATCGAGTGCTACACGGAGTCAACGGCAATGACGTCATTTACGGCACAGACCGGAATGAGTGGGT
>JAZDHD010000310.1:0-26003 GCA_043806215.1 Pseudomonadota bacterium
GAATGGGTCGTCATCGACCCGATGATGACACAGTCGGCACTTCAATGTCACCTGGTTTCCGTCATGGGACTCGATGGCCGCGCGTAACCGGAGGCATGGCCCCTTGGTTGGCGATCCGGAATTCGGTGCTGCATTCAAGCCAGGGATTTGAACGGGTCGGTTTAGGACTTCCATGTGCGCGCGGGAACTGATATCTAAGTGCTTCGCGGCGCAAATACGGTCACGGATTCAAGGCAACGATCCCGGCTTTGGTAGCGCCGGCCTCCCCGCGTTCCGCGGGGTACTCTTTGATCATGCGCCCGGCAGGGACGCCGGGTCGCTACCGCGTGTCTACAGAATGTGTGACCGTATTTGCGCTACAGAACACTAAGACTACCATGCGGCCTCTGCAAACAACGTGAATCAAGGAAGACGCGGGCGGATTTGGATAGGTTTGGAGGGTGAAAATGCCGGTGAAGACCGATATCGTGTTCGTGTGCACGGAATGCGGAAAGCAGATGCACAAATGGATGGGGCGATGCCCCGGCTGCGGTGAGTGGAACACCGTCGTGGAGAAAGAAGTCACCCGATCCAAGGGAGGCGGGGTCAGAAGTCTCGAAGCACAAACCGGCAGAGTCGTCCCATTGACCGAGATCCAAGGCGATCAGGTTCCCAGACTGGCGACGGGGGTTCAGGAACTCGATAGGGTGCTTGGGGGAGGAATCGTCAGGCGGAGTGTCATCCTGCTCGGGGGAGACCCCGGAATCGGCAAGAGCACGCTCCTCATGCAGGCCCTCGGCTTGATGGCCAAGAGAGGGGAAACCGTCCTGTACGTCTCGGGCGAGGAATCTTTGGAACAACTCAAGCTCAGGGCCGAACGATTGGAAGTCAAATCACCGAACTTTCTCATCCTCATAGAAAACGAACTGGACCCCATCATGGAGAAGATGGGCGGTGTACAAGCATCCGTTGTGGTTATCGACTCGGTTCAGTCAATTTTCAGCCGGGCATCGGACAGCCAGGCGGGGAGCGTGACGCAGGTGCGGCACGTTGCCGGCACCGTGCTCAATCGCATAAAGAGGGGATCGGCCGCGTGCTTCATCATTGGGCACGTTACCAAGGACGGCGTTCTCGCCGGTCCCAAGGTACTCGAACACATGGTGGATACGGTGCTCTATTTCGAGGGGGAGCGGGGTCACGCGTATCGCATCCTGAGGGGCGTGAAGAACCGTTTCGGATCGGCAACCGAAATCGGGGTCTTCGAGATGGGAGACGCGGGACTCACCGAAGTGAGCAATCCGTCCGAGCTCTTTCTGGCTGAAAGACCCCAAGGGGTGTCCGGTTCCACGGTCACTGCGCTTGTGGAAGGCACCCGCCCGATCCTGGCGGAAATTCAAGCTCTGGTGACCGGGCCGGTTCCCGGCCAGGGCCGACGAACCTGCCTCGGGACGGATTCACAGCGTCTTGCGCTCATGATAGCCGTGATCGAGAAGAAACTCGGACTGGCCTTGGGCGACCAGGATATCTTTCTCAATGCCGTGGGCGGCGTGCGTGCCGTCGAGCCCGCTTCGGACCTGGCCGTGGCCGCGGCACTGCTTTCATCGTACCTTGAACGAAGCGTTCCCGGCGGCACATTGGTGTTCGGTGAAGTTGGTTTGGCCGGGGAGGTCCGCCGCGTGTCGAAATCGGGCCCGAGAATCAATGAAGCGAGCCGCCTGGGCTTCAATCGGATCATAGTCCCGTCGGCCAACGTCGAATCCGTGGCGCCGGCCCGCGGGATAACCGTCGTCGGCGTATCGCACATAAAGGAGATCTCAAGTCTGCTCTTCGAGGGTAACGACCGATCCCGGGTCAAGATGAATCGGTGAGTGCGTCAGGCTGCCGCCCTGTCCAAACACACGGGCTTTGTCTCTACGACGGCTTTCTTGTACGCCAGGACAAGGAGGTCGGAGGCAAGACGAGGGTAACGTCCGGTGAGGAACAGAATGAAGCGCCGGTACCAGGCAAACTCTTCAAGGCGCGCCATTAAGCGAATTCTGTTCCGGAAGATGCGGAATCCGGAAACTCCGGCAATATGGAAGTTGACCGAGCGTATCTGTTCGATCAGTGATTGGAACGAATAATAGGAGATCCTACACGGTCTTTCAGAGCCTTTCCAACTGGTCTGAATGTCCAGGGAAACGGTATTCCTTTCCTGGTAGATCTTTCTCACGAGTCTCTTTACAGGCGCATGCAGCCGGGGAAACCAGTTGATGGGATTGTACACCAACAACTTTCCCTCGGGAACCAACACCCGATACACCTCCGTGAGCATCTCACTTCCCTTGGGCAGATACATGAGGACTTCATTGCACACGATCACGTCGAAGGATTCGCGTGCAAACGGAAGGCCGTCAACAAGATTGACCTGGAAAAGCACTTCATAGGCATTTCTTGCCGAGGCCTGCCGGAGCTGGTTAGGCCATAGGTCCACACCGAAGAGTCTGCAATCCGCCGGCAGTTTGCAGAAAAAAGCAAGATTACCGGAACCGCAACCGATGTCCAGAATCCGCAAAGCTTTGGGGCCGGAGGCCTGTTCACACAGAATCGCCCGGCCCAGAGAGGCAAAATGTGCGAACTTTAAACGATTGTCTACAGCCTCCACTGGGGCATGCGGCATGCGGACGGGACCGGCGTTTTTCATGGTTATCTCCCGTAGAAACGGATGCATGCATATCATGGGGACCGAAAGCGTGTCAACGAGATTCCATCGGTGAATGCTTACCGGAAACGCACGGAGGAATTCGTCGAAGCAGGCCGAGACGGATCCTGCCGCTATGCCTCCACGGCCTCGACCAGCATCTGAATGACCGACTTCACCTCGAGCGGCATTTCGTATCGGCTTTGCAAATCTCCAAGCTGGCTGAGGCAATTCTGGCAGCACGTGGCCAGAGTGTCGGCTCCGGTTCGCAGAATCTGGTCACGTTTGCTCTTGGCGTGTTCCAGCCGCTTCTTGGCCATGTCCGTATTCTGTCCCACGCTGCCGCCGCCCCCACAGCAGATGCTGTATTTCCGGTTCGGCCACATTTCGACGAACTCAGCGGCAATCGCCTTCAAGACATCCCGCGGTTCCTCGAAGATCCCGAGTTTTCTTCCCACATTGCACGGGTCGTGGAGGGTTACCCGAGTGTCCAATGCGCCCGGTTTGACCTGCAAGCGTCCCTCATTGACCCATTCGGCTGCAAGCTCTACAGCGCCGACCACCTCGAACCCCAGGGGCTCACCCAACCAGCGTTCCGCATCCTTCCTGAGGATCTTGAAGCCGTGGCCGCACTCGGTGGATACCAGCGCCTTTACCTTGAGCCGCCTGGCTTCGTCAACCAGGTTCCGAACCAACGTTATGGCGTTTTCACGGTCGCCCAGGTAGTAGGCCCAATTCGTGATATCAAAGAACTTCGAGGACATGGTCCAGTCGGCCCCGGCATAATGAAAGAACTTCAAATAGGTTTGGAACATCTCCGGCGTGGAGGTGTACTCTCTCGGATTGGCAATGTAAAGGAACTCCGCACCCTCGCGGTCGAACGGAACCTCCAGGTCGCCTTCCTCAAGGCCCTCGGTGTCATCCACGGCTTCCTCCGCGAGCCATTCCGCGTTCTCGACAAATTCTTCGGAAGCCATGGCCACGTTGTTGCCCATTCTCAGACCGGTTTCCACACCCTTTACGATGCGATCCGGGGCCTTCCCCTGTTCGAGAGCCAATCCCCGGAGTTCTCGGATGATCACGTCCATCTGAAGCCCCTTGGGGCAATCGGTCGTGCACCGGCCGCAGAGGGTGCAGGCCCAGATGAACTCGGAATCGACCATCTCTTGGCTCCTGCCCATGAGCACCTTCCGGATAAGCTTACGGGGATTCATGTCGGGATAGCCGTCGTTCAGAAAACATCTCGACACGCACTGGCCGCAGGTCAGGCATACAACGAGGTTTTCTCCGCCGTGCCTCGTTGAGATCATCGTCGCCAAGTCCGGCGTACGGGGATTCGCTATTTCAGTCATCAAGTTCTCCGAAGCTGTCGTTGAAGTGTATGCCGTTTATTCAGGCCGATGCAAGGCAGTCGCGTCGGCCGCGAGCCGGCTTTCCTTCCCCCGACCCCGGCTTGGCGGGACGGGCGTCTCGCCTGTCGATGACGGGCAGGGACGCCCGTCCCACGAAGGAGGTCCGAGGCTCCGTGGTCTCTTTCGCAGCCCGGGGCCTCCGTGCCCAAAAATCTCAGGACACGGTTCCGCGTACGGCTTCGCAGAAATCGCGGACGATTCTGCCGAAACGGGCTTCCTCGTTTGCCGCCACCGTGGCGTACTTCACAGACGGCTGCGACCCGGCGGGTTCGCCGAGCTTCTCCAGTACCGCGGCCACCCGCGCTTCCGCCCAATCGGTGGCGTTATTGGATGCACAATTCCCGTGATGACATCCTACCACGAGGATGCCCTTCACCCCCGCGGCCAATGTCGCCCACAGTACCGATTCGGATATCCGACCGGCACAGGGCACCGTCATGAAGAGCGCTTCCCGCGGCAAGGAGGTCCGTGCGGCCGCCCGGCCCGGGGAGCGTTGGCAACCATAAACAACCACGGGTTGGGAATCGCCGCGTCGCGACACCTCTTCCACGAACGACGTGATCGCCTCCTCCGGAAAAAAGACCAGGTCCAACACAAGCCTGGGACATTCCGATACGCATACCCCGCATTCCTCGCATGCCGCGGCCGAAGCCGTAAGGGTTGATGCGGCCGAGCCGTGCACGAACGAAATGGCGTTGTGCGGGCAGAGACGCAGGCATGTCATGCATCGGATGCACGCATCGGTAAATCGGACCGTCTCGGCTTCTTTGCGGGCGCGAGCCGAAAGCATCCACTCCCTCGCCCGTACCGCCGCGGCTGCGGCCTGGGCCGCCGTCCGGATCAGATCCACGTTGCCGGAGGCTTCACCCACGGCAAATATCCCGTTGGCAAACGAGCGGCCCGAATGGCAATGCACGCTTGACGTCAGCAGGAACCCGTCCTCGTCCACTTCATTTGCAACGATCTCTTTCGCGAACGACGGTACCGATGCCGCATCCGGGGCAGTCGCCAATACGAGACGATCAACCTCCAGCGTAACGGGTTCACCGCTGTCCGCCGCGTCGAGAACCGTGACGATCATCCCTGAGTCCTCTCCGGAGTCAGTTTGCAGCGGTTTCACCTCCGGGAGATCGGTCGCGAACCGGTAGAACCGGACACCGGCTCTTTTCGCCTCCTCGTAGAGAGTCTCACCGAACAGGTGAAGCACCGGAGCATGTCTCATGACGACGAATGAGGTTCCCCCGGATTTCGCATTGTCCATCGCCTGTTTTATAGCTGCCGCACCCGCGGCGGGATCCGACGGATCTCCGTAATCCAGGAGGAAAGCCGTGCTCTTGCCCGCCTCGGACAAACCGGACGGCGTCAGGACGGCTGCTCCCCGAGGAAGGCCCGAACCCACCGTTTTCATTTTTACGCCCGAGGTAATAACGATACACCCAAACCAACGTACGTTGCGGGCGCTCAAACGCACCTCAAAACCGTCTCCGACGCGGCACGCACTCAAGGCTCCCTGCGCCTCCACAATCTCGACTCTTTCCGGCACCGAGCGGAGCGACTGCCAATAGGCGTCGGCATCGAAGTCCGGGGCGAAGCAGAAAAGGCTCCGTCGATCGGATCCCGTCTTCACCAGGGCTACGTCGATACCCATGTCCGTCAAGGCTTTGGCGCACAACAATCCCGACGGCCCGTCACCGATGACGAGAGCCGCAGGGATCGGCCGCATATGGGCACCATTCGAAAGACCGGCTGTTTCTCGGTTCATGATGACTTTGTTCTCAATCCTTTCAGATCGGCGAGTATGGCCGCTGCCGTCTGGCCGGCGTGTTCCACGGTCTGCTCGATATCCTTGGCGCCGCAGATTGTTCCTGCCACATACACGCCGTCGGCCTGCGTACGGCATGGGTCCTGAATTCCCCTTGCAGAAAGGAAGCCGAATCCGTCGGTTTCCACACCGGCCATGGATGCCAGGCGTTTTGCCTCCGGCAACGGATGCTGCCCCACCGAGAGGACGATCCTGTCGTACGCTTCTCTCACATTGAGGCCTGCCTCTTCGCGCCGGATCTCCAAGGCTCCGTCCTCAAGGGCCGTGATTTCCCCCGGCACGCCTTGCACAAGCCGAATGTTCCCTTCCCGGGCCAAAGACAAGAGCGATCCTGCAAACTTGCCTGCAATCTGGAGATCGATGTAGAAGATGGTGATTTCCCAATCCGAGTGATCCCGACGGAGCCTGAGAGCCATTCTCAGCGCTCCTTTACAGCAATACCGGGAGCAGTAGTTTGCCCCGATGGAACTGTCCCTCGATCCAACGCATTGGAAAAAGGCCAGCCTGAGAGGTTTGTTAGTTTCTCCCACGAAGCCGGCCAAATCGTCTTGCCGGACGAGCATGTCCAACTCATTGAGCGTCACCACTCCGTCATGCAAGCCGTAACCCCAGAAGACTTTCTCCGATGGATCGTACGGCGTGAAGCCCGCGGCGATGACCACCGCGGCCGCGTCCACGGTTTGTGCGGAACCGTCGCCAATGTCTTTGATACGAACCGAGAAGGCACCTTCACCCGATCTTTGAAGGGCCTCGAGTTCGCATCCCGTGAGGATGACAACGCTCTCGGAGGATTCCACTGCGTCGACCAGGTCCTCCACGGTACAGCAATAACACCTGAGACACTGATCAGCGGCCATGCACGCCCAGGTCCGTACGTGCCCTCCAAGATTGTTCTTTTTCTCGATGAGAGTGCAGGCCAAGCCGTTGCCCGACAGGGACTTGGCGACGGAGAGACCTGCAATTCCGCCTCCAACGATTACGACTCGTGGTTGAGTATGAGTATCCATTACCGTTTCCGCTATGAAAAGGCGCCGGCCGAGAGGGGCACCGGTTAATTCATGTGTGGCAACCGTCGGAAAAGAGTGACCGAAATTCCGAGTCCGGTTCCACGGCCTTGAACGAAAAAATCCACACTAATCCGCCTATCAACGAGGAACGGCCAGCGGACGGATACGGAAATGAAATTTGTAGCAGAAAAAAGCGTGGAGAGCAAATTTGAAGAATGAGCACAGCCCGTTGCCGCCCAGCCATGGGGGAAACAAATGTGCAACACCAAGGGAGGGAACTCTTATCGCCGGTCGTTCTTCCAGATCGCACCGGCGACAATCTTTGCGCCGCAGAGCACTTTTTCATAAACGACGCCACAGTTCAAACAGGAATCCTCCGACGCTGGATTCTTCAGAGTACCGCATCTGGGGCAATAATCATCGCCGATGATTTCCAAGCGAGTCTTCCGGTTACCGGCCTGATCTCCTGAGCCGTGAGGCCGGTCCGATCCCGGGGGCGTGCCGAAGTCGGCGAGATCGGCAGCATCACCTTTGCCGATACGAATTCCCGAGTAATCCTTGAAAAAGTCTGCAGGCAGCTGGCTGTCCCGGTGCTGTTCAATGAACCGGGCTTCGGAATCTTCCCACTGCTCGACAACGCTGACCACGGTGGAAGCCTCACTCAGCTGACCTACGGCCGGCGCGGGCATGTGCACCTCGTCCACCGCGGGGTCGCGCACGGCACGGGATTCATATTCGAAATCGGTAAGTAAACGCTTCTCGATCAGGTTTAGATAGACCTTCTTCAGTTGATGAGGTTTGAGACCGTATCTCTCCATCAAATAGAAGTCGTCCGGGTGTTGGCGGAAGTCGTAAAGAAAGCGTTCCGAGTTGATCTTCTTCCTGGTCCTCACCGGTCCCATCTGGTTTCTCAGTTCGTTGAGAGAAATCAGTCTCCTGCAGAGAAGCTCGTTCTTCAGGTCCAACAGGCTCGTCGGCGACAGCCGGTAGTCTCGCATGAGACAATGATCGGTCTTACCGCTTCTGATGTCGGCAATGAACTGCTTGGCACTTACGATGACTCGCTTCATGCTCGCAGGCCCCCTTAAGCTCCTGAGATTAATGTGCTATCATACGCTACCGGTGCCGGAATCGTCAAACAAAAAATTAGCAATCGTGGAGTGAAGCATCTGAATCCGCCATGCACGCTACCAGGAACCAGGCTCGAACCCGGGAAGTTGCCCGAAAGACGGCATCGAATCGGCTGTTTCCATGGCGGTAATGAAGTCTTTGAGAGCTTCCTTGGTCTTGTCGAGGTTTGCCAGGGCGGTTCCTCGATTATTGTAGGCTGCCGGATAGGTGGGGTTGAGCTCGATTGCCCTGTCGTAATCCGCTATGGCACGGTCATATGCCCCGGTGGCACAGAAGATGTCCCCGCGCAGTTTGTACAACGAGGAGTTGTCCTGAGCATGCCGGATTGCTTCGGTTACGTCATCCAGTGCTCCGTCGGCGCTATTCGAGGCAAAGCGCGCCCGTGCCCTGTTGGCCAAAGCGTAAGGATTCATGGGGTCCAACTCGAGGACCTTGGTGAAGTCGTCAATGGCCTTTTTGTACTCCTGAGTCTGATGGAGGGACATGCCCCTCTGCAAATAATAGGAAGGCTCGCCGGGGCTCAAAGAGACTGCTTTGTCGAAATCTCTTATGGCGGCGGCATGATTACCGTTTGTCTTGTACCCAATACCCCTGTAATAGTACGGCGGAGCCTGAGGAGTTATCGCAATGACCTGCGAGAAGATTTCCACGGCCTCCTCGATCTTGCCGGCCTTTAGGGCGGCCTTGCCCTCCTCGAAAGCGTTGGAAGTTCCTTCCGCCCGGAGGAGGGGAGTCGTCACGGGGCAAAAGCTCAGCAGGGCGACAAGGAACGGAACGACCGCATAGCGTGGCAACATGAAGCTACGTACCTCGGGTGTGGTATTCGATGATGTCAATCATCCATTATAGGCCGGCGGGCAACGAGAATCAAATCTGCATGGAACGATGCTCGGGCCGGCGAGTCCTCAACCGCACGAGAGCTTGACTCACTTGAACCCCGGTGTTACAAGTATGCGGTTACAATGGGCTTGCCCAACCATTCGCCCGACAGGTATTATTGGTGCGGCAACCCGCGTACGTCCGTTTCCATCTCTTCCACTGATGGAGAATCATCGAGCGAGGCAAGGGATATGCTTACGTTTCAAGAGTTTATACTCGCTTTGGACAAGTTCTGGTCTGATTGGGGTTGTGTGATCCAGCAACCCTATGACACGGAAAAGGGTGCCGGAACCATGAATCCTGCGACCTTTCTTAGGGTTCTCGGTCCCGAACCCTGGAATGTTGCCTATGTGGAACCTTCGCGAAGGCCCACCGACGGCCGATACGGCGAGAACCCCAACAGACTTCAGCAGTACTATCAGTACCAGGTTATCCTGAAGCCGTCCCCACTCGAGGTTCAGGAGATCTACCTGGACTCTCTGAGGGCGTTTGGAATAGATCCGTTGGCTCACGATATCCGGTTTGTGGAAGACGATTGGGAATCGCCGACTCTCGGGGCCTGGGGAGTTGGTTGGGAAGTTTGGCTGGACGGCATGGAGATCACACAGTTCACGTATTTTCAGCAGGCAGGCGGAATAGATCTCAAGCCCGTCTGTGTGGAACTGACCTATGGCCTCGAGCGGATCTGCATGTATCTCCAGGGCGTCGAGAGCGTTTATGACCTCAAGTGGACCAGGGACGTGACGTACGGCGACATACATCACCGCTCGGAGGTGGAAGGTTCCACCTACAATTTCGACCGGGCCGACTCGGATATGCTCATCAAATTGTTTACCATGTACGAAACTGAAGCAGAAACGCTGCTCGGTGCCGAAGAACCACTCGTTCTCCCGGGATATGACTACTGTTTGAAGTGTTCCCATGTCTTCAACCTTCTGGATGCGCGGGGTGCCATAAGCGTCGCGGAACGGACCGCATACATCCACCGGGTCCGGAACTTGGCCCGGAAGGCCGCTGCGGCCTATTTGGCCCAGAGAGAGGCCATGGGCTTTCCCCTTCTCAACAAATTCTCACAAGGCAGGTCTGCGTAATGAAAGGCGAGTTCCTACTGGAAATCGGAACCGAGGAGATTCCTGCAGGATTCATGGCAACCGCGATTCCATCGCTCCGGGATCTGATGCGCAACGCGTTTGAAGGCGCCCGGATAGGGTTTGAAGAAATCGAGATCTTCGCGACGCCCAGGCGGCTGATTTTGCACATGAAGGATGTGGCGCCTACACAGACCACCGTGGAGATTGAGAAAACCGGGCCTCCGGTTGCTTCCGCATACGATGAGAACGGTAAACCTACCAAAGCGGCCTTGGGATTTGCCAAGAGTCAAGGTGTCGATGTATCGGACCTCTACGTGGTGAAGGGTGCCAAGGGAGAGCAGGTGGCGGTCCGAAAGACCGAATCGGGGCGCCCGACCCCGGAAGTCCTCGGGGAAATGATTCCCGTGCTCATGGAGAAGATCTCCTTTCCCAAGACCATGCGATGGATGGACCAGGACGTCCGTTTCGCCCGGCCGGTTCACTGGATCACGGCCCTGTATGAGGGAGAAATAATTCCCTTTGGATTCGGCAATATCCGGAGCGGAGACATGAGCCGAGGCCACAGGTTCACCCACCCGGAGGCATTCCGGGTGACTTCCCTGGACGACTTACGCAACGAGTTGAACGGGCAGGGCGTGCTCATTGATCCCGCACAGCGGCGTGAAGCCGTTTGGTCTCAGGTCAAGGCATTGGCCGGACAAGGCGGAATGCACGTCTTCGATGATCCGGAACTGCTGGATGAGGTGACGTATCTGGTTGAAAGCCCGCATCCGGTGATGGGAGAATTCTCGCCCGACTTCCTGGAACTGCCGGCGTCAATACTGATCACCTGCATGAAGAAGCACCAGCGGTATTTTTCCGTCCAAGATGCGGATGGACGCATCACCAACCGATTCATCGCGGTGAACAACACGCCGGTGAAAGACGAGCAGGTTTCGGTCAAGGGCCATCAAAGGGTATTGAAGGCCAGGCTCGAGGACGCGAAGTTCTATTTCCAGGAAGACAGGAAGATTCCGCTGTTGAGCCGGTTGGAGGCCCTCAAGGGGGTGGTCTTTCATTCCAAGCTGGGGACCGCATACGAGAAGGTGGAACGTTTCAAGCACCTGGCACGGTGGGCTGCCGAGCGACTGGCGCCGGACAAGACCGAAGAGGTGGAACGGACCGCGTTACTGTGCAAGTGTGACCTGGAAACCGGCATCGTGTATGAGTTCCCGGAGCTTCAGGGCATTATCGGAAGCTACTACGCAAAGATGGACGGAGAGGCCGAAGAGGTTTCCACCGCGGTCCGTGAGCACTACCTTCCCGCCTATGCCGGAGACAGACTCCCCGGTGGAATCGTGGGTTCAATCGTTTCCGTCGCGGACAGAATCGACACCATCGTCGGGTGTTTCGGAGTGGGGCTCATACCCACCGGAGGCGCCGATCCGTACGCACTTCGGCGGCATGCTCTGGGAATCATCCAGATTTTGATTAACCTCGATCAGGCACTTGATTTGAGGCGGCTGGTGCGTGAAGCCGACGGTCTTCTCGACGACAAACGCACGCGTCCTGCGGATGAAGTGGAAGCCGATGTCATGGAGTTCATACGGACACGGTTCGTGAACTTCCACACGTCCCGGGGGTACCCGCTCGACGTGGTCGAGGCCGCGGTCCGTGCGCGGTTCGATGACCCGGTGGATGCGTACAAACGGGTCGAGGTGCTCAACCAATGGAAGCAGAGTGATGATTTCGACGCAATCATCATCGGATTCAAGAGAGTGGTAAACATTCTCAAGGACACGCAGCCCGCTCTGGTCGCACAGGATCTCTTTCAGGAAGATGCCGAACGGAGCCTGCATGCGTCCTTCAAGTCGGTGCAGGAGCGCTGTTCCCCGCTCATTGAGAGCGGCGACTATGCCGAGGCGCTCGCCGTCATCGCGGAACTCAAGGCTCCCATTGACCTGTTCTTCGACAAGGTGATGGTCATGGTCGAGGATGGGCGAATCAGAGACAACCGTCTCGGCCTGCTCAAAGAAATTGCAGGCCTATTCGAAAAGGTCGCGGACTTCTCGTTTATCGGATCCACCGCATAGGGGCGATAGCGATCGGCCCAACGGCATGTATGGGCAAAACGGCAGCGTCCCGGCCTCCGTGCCGGGCGTCCATGCTGTTTCCTCGTTCCGGGGCTCTGCCTGGGAACGCGTGCCGGCCCCGTGGAACGCGGGGTGCCTCCCATCAGAAACGGCGAATTCATCAGCCATGGGGGAGTCGTTTCCCGGCGGGCGGAGCCCGAGAATACTACTGCGAGCTTCACACTCCATTGTGCCGAGTCACGGCAGGACTTCGACATGAAGACATCTCTTCTCATCAGTGACTCAGCTTCCAAACCGCATAAATGAATGGCATGAAGCGCGTATTGGAGAATGTGTGATGAAAATAGACCTATCCGGCCTGGGCATTGTTCCCGATCTGCAAATATCTTTAAAGCCCTTGACCGTATTCGTCGGTGAAAACGGCACGGGAAAAACCTGGACTGCATACACGATTGCCGGAATGTTTGGACACTACGGGTTCGACAAATATGTGAAAGCCTATTTGCGGGGTGAAACAGCGTTTCGGTACACTTTCGTCGAAGAGGCGATCAATGATCTCGTCGAGAAGGGAAGTGCTACCGTGAATGTCGCAGAGTTTTCAATGGAACATGCTGAAACCTACATCAACGAACTTGCGAAATTGGCCCCGACCTGGATGAACCGCTTTTTTGCCACGACACGAGTTGATTTTGGCAAAATGAGTATTCACGCCGAACTGTCTATAGCGACCAAGCAGGCGCTCTCCAGTCGGCTAAAGGATTCCGGGATAAAAGTAGAAGGCTTCGTCGGCGTGAAAAGAGAGTCGTCTAAGCTTAGATTGACCTGTCTCAAGGAAAAGGGCGATGACCAGCTATACTTTTATACAAAGTACGAAAAAAACGATTCAGAAGCAATACCTCCACCCGTTGTTGAAGAGGAGATAAAGGAGTTCGTTGTTGTTACGATTTTCCGCATTATTGGCTCAGCGTTATTTGAAAACGTGGTGATTTTCCCTACTGAAAGGACGACGTTCATAACCTTGCCTTTTCCGCATGACCAAGAAGAATATCGAGAAATGGACCAATTGGAAAAGGGGACAAGACCGGGGCGTTCCGGGATGGCATGGCGGATTTCCCAACCTGTGGGCAACCTGCTGGGAATTATTGAGTCTTGTATGAGGCAATCCTCCGTCGGAAGAGAAGAAAAGGCACGCGACCCCAAGGTAATTCAATTGATGAGGTTGGGCAAGTTCCTCGAGGATGAAATCTTGTTGGGCAATATCAGTACTGAGAGACACGGAAACCAAGTCGAACTCATGTACAATCCCTCAGAAGATGTAAGCCTGGAATTGAACGTATCTTCTTCCATGGTCAAAGAGCTTGCGCCTCTCGCTCTCTATCTGAAATGCTTGGCCGAACCGGGTGATCTGCTCGTCATTGATGAGCCGGAAATGAACCTTCACCCGGCCGCTCAAGTCGAATTGACCGAATTTCTCGGCATGCTTGTAAATGCGGGGCTGCATGTCTTGATAACTACTCATAGTCCTTATATTGTCGACCATATCCCAAATCTGATTCGTGCAAATGATCTTGATAAGGAAAAGGTAAAAGATCTCTTCTATCTCAAACAGGTCACATCATTTCTCGCTAAAGATGACGTATCGGTCTATTTGTTTGAGAGTGATTCCGTCACCGATATTTTGAAAGAAGACGGAGACATAAACTGGGAAACTTTTGGCAACGTCTCTCGTGATTTGTCAAGCATTTATTCCGGCCTAATAGAATGAAGGAACTACCATGCCTTTTGAGAGACTGCTATTCACCTCTTGCCTGATGCCCGGCAAGACCAGCTTTAGAGAGAGTCGAGCTCGCGTCGAAATCTCACCCCAGGCCGGAGAGACCATCCTGTTCTTCTGTATAGATGACCGATCAAGAGGACATTCAGGATGTTCCGGATGTAACTTAAGAAAGGACTTATGGGGCAACAGGCCGGGAGAGCGGATTTGCGATCTACTGGTTTTCTATGCAAATGAAGCGGAAGGCAGGCGTGTGCTGTGCTTTGTTGAGTTAAAGGACAGCAAATCCGATTTCGGCGCTGCAACTGAGCAAATCATTAACACTTATCGGGTAATCAGGCCAAAGCTGAAACTGACCAACGAGTACCTCGTACAAGCATTTCTGTTTGGCCATCATGGATCCGCTCCCATGGAACACCGGGAGCATCAAGACAAACTGAATGAGCTATTCAAGAATAATTTCATATACGACGGTGATGCCGATAGGTTTGCGGACTTCTTGCGAGGCACTCACAAGCCGGGTTCACATAAGGGAAAAAAGTCAAGAAGGAAGAAATAGGTCATCGCGGGGAAGCTCCCCGGGAGGGCATCAACGATGATCCGGTCGACACGGCGCCCTTCTTGGAGAGAATCGGCGACCGGGCCGACTTTCTTCAGCAAGAAACGACCGCTCGGGAGCCATGAGTTTATGGGTCTGTTTCGCAATGACAAGACTTGACGTTGGTGTACCCGGAGCTTCACAAAGCGGGCTCATGAGTCCGATCCTTCGAGGCAGGTGGAGATTATGGTCGACGGAACTCAAAAGGTTCGTTGTGCGTGGGCCGGCAAGAGCCCATTGGAACAAGAGTACCATGACACGGAATGGGGCGTGCCGCTCCACGACGATCGATCCCTATTCGAATTTCTTGTGTTGGAGGGGGCCCAAGCCGGATTGAGCTGGACCACCATCCTTCGCAAGCGAGAAGGATACCGAGAAGCATTTTGCGGTTTCCAACCGGACAGTATCGCGGGTTTCAGCGACAGCAAGGTCGAGGAGCTTCTGACCTGTCGGAACATTGTGCGGAATCGGCTGAAGATTGAGTCAACGATTCGCAACGCGAGGGCCTTTCTGAGGATTGTCGATGAGTTCGGAACCTTTGACGCGTACATTTGGCAGTTTGTGAACGGCCGACCCATACGCAACGCGTGGAGCGCAACAAGCGAAGTCCCGGCCTCGACACGGGAATCGCATGCCATGAGCAAGGATCTGAAGAAACGAGGTTTTTCGTTTGTCGGGACTACCATCTGTTATGCCTTCATGCAGGCAGTGGGCATGGTCAACGATCACACAACCGACTGTTTCCGCTGGGCGGAGATCGATGGGGAGGCTTCCTCGGGGACGTGACACGCTCGGCCTCTGAGTCAACCGAAGTGGTGCTTCCTTCGCAAAGGCTTCGGGAACAGCGAAGAGAAGCCTCGATTGGTCCGTGCATGACCCGGAGGAGGAGGCGTCGAACTATCGGAACTACTTGAACTGCCGGCTACAAGCGCGACAAAACGCGGAGCCTCACACCGTTGCGTCGGGCAGTTTCATTGGACACGGCTTGACCGTCTTGCGAATCTCCGCCTCTGCAATATCTTTGGCCGTCTCAAGATCATAGCGGGTCTGAAGGTTCATCCAGAAGCCGGGGGTCATCCTGAAATATCGCGCGAGGCGTAGCGCCATGACCGCAGTGATTGCACGTTTCCCATTCACGATCTGATTCACCGTCTTCGGATCGACGCCAAGATCACGAGCGACCGCATTTTGGCTCAAGCTCAGAGGCTTCATGAATTCTTCCAAGAGGATTTCACCCGGATGTATTGGAGGCAACTTTCTCATCTCTCATTCACCTTCCTTGGTCAATGGTAGTCACAGACCTCTACGTCATAAGCGTTGTTGTCATCGCCCCAAACAAAGCAGACGCGGTACTGGTCGTTGATCCGCATACTGTGACTGCCTCTCCTGTTTCCTTTGAGCGCTTCAAGGCGATTGCCGGGTGGATATCGGAGATTGTCCATTACCTCCGCAGCATCGAGCATTTCGAGCTTCCTGCGGGCGGCCCGTTCTATTTCACGGAAACGCTTGACCGGCTCACGGTTGAAGAGGCGTTCAGTATCCTTATCCGAAAACGATTTGATCATGCCTATAGCGTATAGCGCCATGAACCATAAGGCAAGCAGAAAGTGTTCGAAGTTTCCGAATCCCTGGTACACCATACTCAATCATTGATGTTAAAGGGCAGGAGGAGTATAGAGTGGGATATGGCATGGATTGCACGAGTGGTATTTCCGGGCCGGCCGCATCACGTAACGCAATGAGGGAACGCAGCCGACCGACCTTCTTTTGCCGGGAGGACTACAGCGCCGTATCTCGCCCCGATGTCCGGGTGGTGAACAAAGCATGGAGTGGACATCCGGGCGTACTGTGTAACGACTTCCTTGACAACCGGTTCGTAGGAGGAGAGACTTGAGCATGCGCATTCTCGACCGACAGACTATCTCCACCCGAGTGTCTTCGGAGTAGAGGGAGAGGGTCCCTGACGCCAACGAACGATAGGGGAGTATAGGTTTGTTAAGCAACATCGAGCAAACGCGACACCGTGTATCCGCTGTAACCGGCGCCGAAGAGAAATCACGGCTCGGCCAATATCTAACGCCGTTGACCATAGCGAGGTTCATGGTTTCATTGTTTTCAGCGAGCAGCTTTGAGCACTGCCGTCTATTGGAACCGGGAGCGGGTATCGGCTCCCTTGCCGCTGCATTCCTTGAAAGGTGCACTACCGGAGATTTTGGATTCCATCATGTGACGGTTGATGCGTTCGAGATCGATACTAAGCTCACTCCCGACCTGGAACGATCTCTGGCTGAATATGCGCAGCACCCCACTATTATCCCTAGAGTCTATGCGGTGGATTTTATCGAGGCTGCCGTCAACTCGCTCTCAGGCAGTTTCTTTTTTGAGACTCTTCCTCCATACTCCCACGCCATCCTGAATCCGCCTTACAAGAAAATGAGAAGCAATTCTTATCATCGCACTGCCTTGCGTAGTGTAGGTATTGAAACTGTCAATTTGTATTCCGCGTTCACGGCACTCGCGCTGGAACTGCTGGCACCTCAGGGGCAACTTGTCGCGATAATTCCGCGGAGTTTTTGCAACGGATTGTACTACAAGCCATTCCGGAACTTCATCTTGGAGCGTTCCGCCATCCGGCATATTCACTTGTTCACTGCTCGCAACAAGGCCTTCAAGGACGACAATGTCCTGCAAGAAAATGTCATTATTCGGCTTGATCGAGGTGGTCAACAGAGTGATGTTGTGGTTTCAACCTCGACCGATGGAAGGTTTGGTGATCTGTTGCATCAAACGCATGCATTCGATAGGATTGTGTCCCCGGATGATCAGGAGCAATGCATCCATATTCCTACCTCCTTTGATCGGAATCTTATCGACCGTTCAATGTCCATTCGGTATTCTTTAGAGAATATTGGTGTTCAGGTCTCCACCGGACCCGTTGTTGATTTTCGATTGAGACCGCATCTCAGACCGATGCCGGATCAGAACAGCGTTCCATTGCTCTATCCCGGCCACTTTGTGCAGCAGAAAACCGAATGGCCCAAGCGAGGTTTTAGGAAGGCCAACGCGATACAATGGAATGGAGAAACAGAGAAATGGCTTTACCCGATCGGCTTTTACACAGTCGTTCGTCGTTTTACCACCAAAGAGGAAAAGCGCCGTGTAGTGGCAAGCGTTGTTAATCCTCACGACTTCCCTCATATGACCATGCTGGGTTTTGAGAATCACCTTAATGTGTTCCACGAGCACAAGCAGGGGTTGCCGGAGGCACTTGCATACGGGCTGACCGTGTATCTGAATTCCACTGCTCTGGATGACTATTTACGGGGTTTTAATGGTCACACCCAAGTGAATGCGACGGATCTGAGGCTATTGAAATATCCGAGCCGTGAAGCCTTGATCTCCGTGGGAAAATGGGCGATGCACCAGGGTGAGCTTACGCAAGATATGATTGACAGCCGATTGGAGATTCTCGCTTCATGAGAAAGGCCGAGAAAGCGCACATCAGCGATGCTCTCAAGGCGCTTGCGTCCCTTGGCATGCCGAGTGCTCAGCAGAATGAAAGATCTGCCTTATGCTTGTTGGCGTTGTTGAATCTGACGCCGGACAAGACATGGGCCCAGGCGGAAAACCCTCTCATGGGAATCACTCCGATCATGGATTGGGCGAGGCGGCACTACAAGAAGGAATATGCCCCCAACACGCGTGAGACAGTGCGGCGCCAGACCGTCCATCAGTTCGTGGATGCCGGAATCGCACTCTACAACCCCGACCAACCCATTCGCCCGGTGAATAGCCCTATGACCGTTTATCAGATAGCGCCGACAACACTGACTCTCTTGCGCACCTTTGGGACTTCGGCATGGCATGATAACCTGACCGAATATCTTGCCGACCGCGAGACTTTGGCCTCACGGTACGCCCACGAACGAGAGCAGAACCGCGTCCCTGTGCAAATCGCTCACGGTAAGAAGATCAGTCTCAGTCCCGGCGAACACAGCGAATTGATCCGGGCCGTCATTGAAGACTTCGGACCTCGTTTCGCTCCTGGAAGTAAGTTGGTTTACGCAGGCGACACTGGCGACAAGTGGGGGTATTTCGATGCGGTGCTTCTTGCTGAACTTGGGGTCCATGTCGATTCGCATGGGAAAATGCCGGATGTCGTGCTGTATGACCCGAATCGGAATTGGCTCTTACTCGTGGAATCAGTTACCAGCCACGGTCCGGTGGACGCGAAGCGGCATTCTGAACTCGCCGGACTTTTTGGGGGATCAACCGCCGGCTTAGTTTATGTTACCGCTTTCCCGACTCGGGCCGTTATGGGTAAGTACCTTAATGATATTGCATGGGAAACCGAAGTGTGGGTGGCAGACTCTCCATCGCACTTGATTCATTTCGACGGTGAGCGGTTCCTTGGCCCCTATAAGATGTGAACGGCCGGGACGCGCCGCGTCATGGATCCGACGACAGGAAGTCCACTACAATTTCGGCGAACTTTTCAGGCATTTGATCCGCCATGGGGATCATCCCGCCGGAAACCTCGACGATTCGTGAGCCCTTGATTGCGTCTGCCAGGCTCCTAAGGTGTGGAAACGAGAAAGGATCCTCGGTTCCGGCCAACACCAGAGTTGGTGCCCGTATTAATCGCGTCTTATCTTCCATGCGATATCGACCCACAGCCTGATGACCTTCTTCCACCCGCTCCAGACTCTTGAGTGCGTCTATGACGAAGCGCCGCAATAAGTCCGGCCGATTTGCAGGGTAGAACGGCATCCTGCGCTGCCACAGTTCCGTAAGGTAGGATCCGTCGTTTCGCTCCTGGACCTCGTCGATGGGAGGCCGAGATTTTCTGTCCGCTCGATTCTGTTGATCGACGTAGGGCGTAGAAGAAAGAACCAGCTTCACGACTCGCTCAGGACGAGTCGCAGCAACTTCCACTGCAATCACTCCACCGGTATGATGGCCGACAAGCGAAGTTTGTTGGACACCCACGGCATCGAGAAAATCGAAAACTCCGTTGGCGTACAACTCGATGGAACCCGGCACTTCGGGCCTGTAGGAATCCCCGTATCCTACCGTATCCATCGCCATAGCCCTATACTTTGTGCCCACCATCGGAAGGACATCGCGGTACTCATCCCACGAACGAGGCGTTTGATGCAGGAACAATACCGGCTTTCCGGTTCCGCACTCGGCGTAGTGAATTTGGCCCTTGGGGGTCTCCACAAATCCTCGTCGAATAGCCTTACCATACATGATACACCATTCCTCCATGCGACGTCGAAGATCTGCACATGATAATCATACAGAGGGATAACAGGCAATGGGAAACGGCGACGGGACACCGCGATTGTGGGCATTCCTTATGAAGACTGGGGCGAGATAGGTCACGCGCACATTATCCGTTCCAGCGGCTCCGTGCCGGCGGAAGAGGAGGTGCTTGCATTCTGCAATGGAAGCCTCGCTCGTTTCAAGTGGCCGAGGAAGATCATTTTGTGACGGAATTCCCCGGAACTTCCCTGGGACAGGCCCGGCCGGCGTTCTGCGCGGGACCCGTACAGCCTGGGAATGCCTATCCACCTGGCTCTGCCCGGTCTTCGGCCCGGAACACCGATGGATCTTCATGGTCGGTTGTGATCCCCGATCATGGGGGGGGGGTATGGAACGGCCCCTTTAACGGGGTGTCGGTATACCTTGGCATCACCGCATGCCGAGTTTCTCCATGCGTCGGTACAAGCTCGATCTTTTCATTCCCAGCAGTTCCGCCGCACCGTTGGATCCTCCTATTTTGCCATTCGTCTTTTCAAGCACAAAGGCGATATATCGGCGTTGCAGATCGTCCAGTGTCGGCAAATCCGAAAAAAGATCCATGATGGAGGGCCTATTATCCGCGGGGAGGCTCAGAACCAAGTGGTCTCCAACGGACAGGAGGACCGCCCTCTCCATGACGTTTTGGAGTTCCCGCACGTTGCCGGGCCACGAATAGGCAATCAGTTTCCGTTCCGTTTCTTGGCTCATCCGGAGGAGGGGGCGACCATATTTCGAGGCAAAGGTTTTCAGGAAGTGGTGAGCCAACAACGGGACATCCTCCCTCCGCTCTCTTAAGGGGGGCAAGGTTATGGGAATTACATTGAGCCGGTAGTAGAGATCTTCTCTGAATCGACCGTCAGCCACTTCCCGGGCCAGGTCCTTGTTGGTGGCGGCTATAAGTCTGAAATCCGCATGTATAGGCTGATTGCCCCCGATCCGCGTCAGCGTCTTTTCCTGCAACACCCGCAGGAGCTTTGCCTGCATGGTCTTTGCGAGATCGCCAACCTCATCGATGAACAGTGTACCCCCGTGAGACAGTTCGACCCTGCCCCTCTTTCGTCTGTCCGCTCCGGTGAATGCGCCTCTCTCGTAGCCAAAAAGCTCGCTCTCGAACAGGTTCTCCGGGACGGTGGTGACATCCAACACTACGAAAGGCCTGTCGCTCCGGGCACTCATTTGATGAATGCGTTTGGCCAGGAGTTCCTTTCCAACTCCTGTCTCCCCCAGGATCAACACGGTCCCTTCCGAATCGGCAACGTGATCGGCCTGGGCCAGGATGTCGACCATGGCGTCGCTTTGAGCGACCAATGCAGGTGCGTCGGTTGCCTCCCGCAGGAGGGCGATCTCCGAAACACTCTTTTCCATGCCGAGACAGTAACTGTGGATTTGTCCGATGTACGTGCTGAGGCAGCGGGCCATATGAATGAGTTCCGATTTGTCGAACGACTCGAAGCATCCATCGAGATAGGAATTGTCGTGATATAATACGCCCCGCGCCTCGCCTTCCACCTCGAAGGGAAGGGCAAGCATGGCTTTCTCGGCGCGGAGCCCCGTCTCAGCGGGCTCCCGACGGAATATCCGGGGGCTCTTCTGCCGAAACGCAGTGAACACCAGCGCGAGGTTGGACCGGAAGGTCTCGGATTGGACTTCCGCCGAGCTCAGATTGCACGCGGCCCTCAGAATCGGCGCCCTTTTTCCGTTATTCTTGCGGAACCAGAAGATGCCGCCGCGTTCCGCCCCGAAGAAACGGTTGGTTGCGGCAACGGTACGCTGCAAGAGCTTTTCCAGATCGGGGGAAGGAGCCAACTGTTGGATAATGTCTGCGAATCGGGCTACGAACTCTCCCCTGTCCGGCACCTTCAGAGCGGTGTCGGACGGCACATTGAGCAAATACCTTAAATCGTCCGGGAAGAATTCGCCTCCATATTCGGACAGGTCTCTCCACGCCTTTTGAGCCGCTTCCCGTGCAGCTTCTACGTGCCCTTCGGCCAGCTTTATGCGGACAATCTCCAATCCGGTCTTGGCCAGTTCCAATGGCGCACCGGCGCTCATAAGGTGTCCCATGCTTTCCTCGAGGTCTCTCTTTCTTTCTTCGAGGTTTCCACCCCTGTGTGCACGCGCCCTCGCTCTGAGTCTTAGGGCAACACCATGCAAATACGGATTGGGCTCCTTCATCATTCGGGCGACTTCACGCTCAAAATTGGTCGATTCCACACACAATGCGGATTGGTGAAGCTCGTAGAGCATTTCCAGAGCGAGAGGCGACGTGTACTGCCGGACAATCCCGACGGCGGCAGCCTCCCTAAACGCCTCATCGAACATGTCTCTCGTTTCTTCCAACCTGCCGAGCAGGCAACGATGATATGCCAGTCCTCCTCTCGCGAAAAAAATGGCCAAGGCATTTTTCGTGGCGACGGCTTCCTCCAGTGCACCCGAGAGGTGGTATTCGCCTTCCTTCATCCTCTTCACCATCAGCAACACAACGCCCAACACCGCCCGAATGGTGGCGGCAAGCGAGCGGTCCGATTTCCCGAAAGCGAAGCGCCAATAATAGTCCAGCGTTCCGATGGCTCGGTGGAACTGCCCCAGATAAGCAGCACAGTAGCCAAGCCATATCGGGGCGGAAGGATTGGCCAACAGCACTTCCTCGGTGGTCTCAAATGCCCACATGGCCTTTTCGAAATAGGTTGACGCCTCGGAAAACAGCCCCTGAATAAAAAAATAAAGTCCCGAAAACTCCGCGGTGCGTACGAGAATATCTTCATCACCCAGTCGCTCGGCTTCTTTCTTACCTTCGGCAAGCAACGCAATGGCGTCCACGCGCCGTTCACCGAAGTAGTAAAGCCTTCCCAAGTGCATCTTGAGCAATGCCCCGGACCGGAGATCGCCCAATTCCTCGGCCACCGGAAGGGCATCCTGCAGAATCGCAACAAGATCCTGAAATCCTCTGCCCATCACGAAACTGAGATTGGACAACTCCAGGGTCGTCGACAGTCGCAATACTTTGAGATCCGGAGCCGGCGAATTCCCGGCAAGCTTACCCAAAACCTCAAACATCTGCGCCCACGCGGTTTCACGCCTGCCCGCCTCCAGTGCAAGGCGGGCCGATCCCATTTGCACACGACAGGCTTCCGCGAATCCTTCCGATATGTTAGAATCAAGTTTCATGTCTATGCCCCTCATCTGCGGGCGATCCGTTTCGTGAGTAGGCCGGCGAAATTCCAAAAGTAGCAGTCAGCCGGCCAGCGGTCAAGAGGACTGTCGCGATAGCGACATTAGTGTCGCCATTGGGACGGCAACCAAAAAGGTTCACTTCAGAAATCATTGGAATAACAGCAGTATGAGAATCCCCATTTCTTGGCATGGCATTTGCTCCAACAACACGGGTGCCGTGTCCAATGTATCGGGCATCGGCGATGCCGGCCGGGGGCTGGTTGAATCCGTACTGATCAGCCACGGTCCCCTTGGCAAATGAAGCTCGGCCGTTTCGGAATATGGTTCGTCTGCGCGATTGCTCGATACGTCCGCCGACAGAGTGGAGTTCATGGAGGCAAGCGCACAAGTCATGAAGGGTACAAGACGTGCCCCTGAGAAAGCGGAAATGGGGCGACCGTAGTATCGTTCCCCCACAAGTCCGGATAATGGTAGCTTGGAGGAGAACCAATGAAGAAAAGATGGGCTGCAACACTGTTGATCGCAGGTTTCTTGTTCATGGTTTGTCCGGTGCCCGGCGGCGCCGGAGACCCTATCGTCCTGAAAATGACGAGCTTCCTTCCTGCCGGGGACGTCAACATGACGGCATGGGATAAATTCGTCAAGGATGTTAACGAGAAGGCCGCCGGAAGACTGGTGATAAAATGGATTGGCGGCCCTGAAGCCGTTCCGGGGTTCAAGCAGTTCGATGCGGTTCGAACGGGAATCGTGGACATAATCTTCGGGGCCGAATCCTATTACGGGCGTCAGGTGAGCGGCGCGGCGTACACCCATCTCAGCCGTCTCACCCCATGGGAAGAGCGAGCCAACGGATACTACGATTTCCGCAAGGAATTGCTTGAAAAGCAAGGCGTCTTCTATCTTGGACGTGCGGAATACGGCACTTGGTTCCAGGTTTTTACGAACAAGCAGGTGAGCAAGCCCCAGGAAATCAAGGGACAGAAGATCAGGGTTTCGGACACGTACGAAGCATTCATCAAGGCCCTGGACGGAGTACCGGTGACCATTCCGGGAAAAGACATCTATACGGCCCTTGAAAGGGGCACGGTCGATGGGTATGCCTGGAGCGTTCTGGGAAACGTGAAGTCGGGCTGGGTCGAAGTCTGCAAATTTATCCTCGAGCCGCGTATTTTCCAGATGAATATCGAGGCTCTGGTGAACCTAAACAAGTGGAACAGCCTCCCGGACGATCTCAAGAAGCTCATGTTGGACACCATGATTGCCAACGAGAAGGAATCCGCGACGATCATGGCCGCATTGGGAGAGAAGGAACTGAAGCAAATGCAGGAGAAGGGGATGAAGACGATCAAATTCACCCCGGAAGATTCCAAGTGGTTTGTGGAACTGGCTTACAAAGCCCAGTGGGCCGATGTCACCCGTCATGCTCCGGAACTCGGTCCGAAGCTGGAGAAGCTCCTTAGCCCATAAGATCTGGTGGGAGAGAAGTTGCATGTCCGGAACCGGTAAGATACTCGACATCGTTGAAGATGCTCTGGCCGCGGCCGCCGGGGTGATGATCGTTTTCGCTATGCTGGCCGTATGCGCAGACGTGATCCTTCGGTATTTCTTTAACAGGCCCCTGGGATGGGTCATGCAGTTCAGCGAATACGTCCTGCTCTTCGTGCCCTTTCTCGGGGCGGCCTATGTCCTCAAGCACGATGCCCACATCAGAGTGGATATTGTGGTGGGACACCTCAGTCCGCAGACGAAAAACTGGTTTGATCTGTGGGGTTCGATCCTGGGATTTGGGGTCATGGCTGTTCTGACGTACGCGGGCTGCGCGGTGGTGACGGATTATTATCAACGAGCGGTTCCCACCCTTGGAACGGTTCGGGTTCCCGAATACCTGGTCCTTCTTGCCGTACCACTCGGTTCGGCTCCTCTTGCATTGGAGTTCCTGCGCAAGGCTTTTCGCCAATCGGCGGTCCTGCGGAAGGGCGTCGCTTCGTAATGGGCCGATGCCCGGGTTCTCGCACAGGTACGGCGGGGTAGGCTGCCGTCCATCTCTTGTGAGGCGATTCTATGGAATGGTGGCAAGCTCTGGTACTGCTGCTGGGCACGATGCTGCTGCTCATGCTCTCGGGCGTACCCGTATTGATCTCGTTTCTCCTAGTAGACCTGGTGGGCGCTTTTCTCTTCATGGGAGGAGAAGCAGGCCTCAGACAGCTTATCCTGAACGTGCAGGAGAGTCTCACGTCCTTCAGCCTCCTGCCGATACCACTCTTCATCCTCATGGGCGAGGTTATGTTCCGCTCCGGGGTGGGGTTCAAGGCCATCGAGGTGGTGGATCACTGGATCGGGAGAGTCCCGGGAAGGCTTTCCTTGGTGGCGATCATGTCCGGTACACTCTTGGCCGCGGTTAGCGGATCCACCGTTGCATCCACCGCGCTCCTTGGTGAGATCCTCATCCCGGAAATGCAAAAACGAGGGTACAAGCACGAGATGAGCATCGGTCCCATTCTCGGTACCGGTGGCTTGGCCATGTTGATTCCTCCCAGTGCTCTCGCAATAGTTCTCGCCGCCTTGTGCGACATTTCGATCGGGGGGCTTCTCGTCGCAGGCATCGTGCCCGGGATCATGATTGCATGCTTCATGGCCGTATACGTGATCACCAGGTGTTGGCTCCAGCCGGAGATCGCCCCTCCCTATTACGTCGAGTCCGTCCCTTTTGGGCGGAAGATCCGGGAGACCGTCGTAAACGTTCTTCCCCTGGGCCTGATCATATTCCTGGTGGTCGGTCTGATCTTTCTTGGCGTTGCCACGCCGTCGGAGGCTGCTGCTTTGGGATCTCTGGGAACGTTTGCCGTGGCGCTTATGCTCGGCAGAATGAATTTCAGGATACTTTCAGACTGCGTAATGGGCACGGTCAAGATTACTTCGATGATCTTCCTCATCATCGTGGGCTCGATGACGTTCAGTCAGATTCTGGCGTTTTCCGGGGCCAGCAGTGGTCTCATTCAGGCGGTAATGTCCTTTGACCTGTCGCCCTTCATGGTTCTCCTGCTCATGCAGTTGATGCTCCTAGTCCTCGGCTGCTT
>JAZDHD010000311.1:0-2836 GCA_043806215.1 Pseudomonadota bacterium
CCCCTGCGGGTCATCGGAGTATCCGCACGGTCACAAACGCTTCGGCAGCCGCCTTCCCCACCTGAGATCCCCTGAAAACCGCAAGAGCTCTTACGGCCTCAATCGAACGTGCGTGAGGCGCAGGCTGTATCTGACTCCTGAAACACTTCAACGCTTCGAGTTTCTTCTCAAGGTACGCCGAGACGTCCACCCAGACGTTGGGCAGGAATCCCGGTTCAACGGCGGACGCATTCCAATGAGTCTCCGACATGACCTCGTACGAGTAGATCTCCCTGATTCGTGAGCCGACCTCGGAGCAGGGTCTCCAAGCAACCGAAAATGAGTGGAACAACTCTCTATGGTCCTTATGGAGATCGAATGCGAAAGGTACGTACAGGATGTCGGGCCGTACGTTCCTCAGAACCTCATCCGTGATTTGGTTCAGCTTCCATACCGGCTGGTCGGCAACTTGCGCGGCGGGTATTTCCCGAAATACGACTTGATTGACGCCCAGAGTCTCAAAGGCCCGTCTCGCCTCAGCCCGAACCGTGTCCCACGTTTCTTGCGGCCACAGAGGATGAGGCCCTTCCTCGCCATGTCCGGTCATGACCGCTACGACGACCTCATGACCTTCTTCCGCGTATCGGGCAATGGTTCCTCCCATGCCGATGGTCTCGTCGTCGGCATGAGGGGATACGACCAGTATCTTCATCGAAGACGGCTCCTCGTCAAGGAATGAGCACTTCGAGGATGGAAAAGTCATCGTCCAGATCTTCGGACGAATTCAAATCGATAACATGGCTGAACAGCCCTTCCAAGACGGATTGCTCCGAGGCAACCATTCGTGACATGAATTCCACGAACCCTTCAAAATCCCACATTGATCCGTCCCTTCCTTGTATCTCGTAAACACCGTCGCTGAACACATAAAGGCGGCAGGGACCATCGAGACGGACGGAGCGCTTTTCAAAAGTAACGTCCGGCATGCCGCCGATGAACAAATTGGGGGCATGTAACTGCTCGATCCTGGGGCTCCCCTCCGACAGACCCGTTGCCAGCAATGCCGGTGGGTGGCCGCCCCCTGAATAGACCAGAGTTCGGGACGCTTTGTTGTAAATCCCGTACCAGATGGTGAAATACATATCGTTCTGCTCTTCCATGGGGAAGGCTTTGTTCAAAGCACTCAACACCATGTCCGGCTGAGTGAAATCGGTATCCTTGAGCGTGCGTGAACGGAGGACGTTGATTACGCTCACCGACAGCAGTGCGGCGCTTACACCGTGGCCACAGACGTCCACAAGGTAGAGCGCGAAGTGATCCTCATCCAGCCGGTAATAGCCGAAGAGATCGCCTCCCAGGGCGGCGGAAGGCTTGAACCGCCAATCCGTGCAAATCGGGCCGGTGGTGATGGGTTCCGGCAACAGGGTCTCGACGTATTTGGCTGCTTCGGCCAGGAGACGGCGAGACTCCTCCAGTGACTTTTCCAGGCAGGCCTGCGCAAGCTTTCGATCCGTAATGTCCCGGGAAATGCCCGTAGTGCCTATGACGTGACCGTTTCCGTCGAAGATGGGGGATTTTATGGTCTCTATCCAGGTCTTCACAGGCTTTTCACGTACAAGGGTCTCCTCAATGCGCTTTCGCACGCCTGAACGGATCACCTCTTCGTCATCCTTTCGAAAACGCTCTGCAACCTGTTGCGGCCAGAAATCGAAGTCCGTTTTTCCGAGCAGGCGTTCCCGGGAAAAGCCGCAGGCTTTCTCAAACGCCTCATTCACCGCCAGGAACCGGCCTTCTTTATCTTTCAGCCATGCCATATCGGGAATGTTGTCCAGAATGGCTTCCCGGGTGATGTGAGTCTCATGAAGTGATCTTTCGGTTTGTTCGAGTTCTTTGACGCGATTTTGCAATTGCGTCACTTTCAGCATCAATGCCCGGGTGGATCCGTCGGTTTCAATCATGTCGGCGTCACGCTGCAATGGTTTAGTGTCCGCCTGCGCATTGCTCGTGCAACCGCAGTATCATCGGGCCACAATACCTCACCCCGGACTCCCCGGTCAACATCACTGCCGGACGTGCAGTCGATTCCGAAAGTCTTTCCACGATCCCAGGGCTCAATTACATATATGTCAACCCTCCCGGTGCCCGAGTAGTATGAGCTTTCTTTCAATTGCCTCGTCGAGGCGCTTCTCCCACTCGCCCCACTGAGTTCGAAAACTCTCCAACTGCTCTGATAATCCCGACCATTCTTCTCCGTATTCCAACTCCCCGCTGCCTCCCAACAAGGACGACCGTTCGACTTCCTTCATGCGAAGCGATATGGGACGTACGCGGTCTTTCAAATCCCGCATTTTCGCCAGTATGGTCTCCTCGTCGCATGTCAGGTACATATTGGGAGAACATCCTTGGCAACCGACCCCCTGTGCCTCGGCCGGGTACGGCTCACAACCGCATCCTTCAAACACGTTTTCCATCTGGTTGACCATGATCGCACCTCCTGTTTCATGTTCATACTGTACCTCTTAATCACTTCGGGAACCCGTGTCAAAGCCGCAGCGCGGAACAGGGCCGGTGACGCGGCCAAAGTCCGCACCCCGCGGGTAGCTCCGCACCGCCGGCGAGCAAACGGTTCGCAACGCTTCAAAAGCAATACCGGGCCGTCGCGAAACATGCGCGCCGGAACTGATGCATGACCGTCTTTGGGTTTTGCGGACGGAGGGCTTAGTGCCCCATGGCAAAAGTACGGTCGCACATTTTCGTCTCGCTGACGGCTCGGGTGCCGGCAAAAAAGAGAATCCGGGCACGGAGGCCCGGGCTACGAAGAACAGAGACCAAGCCGGTCGTACACCGTGGGACGGGC
>JAZDHD010000312.1:0-47688 GCA_043806215.1 Pseudomonadota bacterium
CGATGTCATGGCGAGTCCGGTCCTTTGTGCCTTAGTGTTCTGTGGCGTAAATGCGGTCGCACAACCTGAGCCGCGGAAGATGACGGGCAGGGACGCCCGTCCCACGGTGTACGACCGACTTGGTCTCTGTTCTTCGTAGCCCGGGCCTCCGTGCCCGGATCTTGTTCTTGCCGGCGGCCCCCACGGCTATACCATTAGACCGAGAGGCCGGAGGGATGATGGGTCTATTTGGTGACAGACCCTTACGGTGTAGCAGTTCCCCGAAGCCGCGGCAACCCCGTCCCGAACCGCGACGGAGGAACTTTTGTCTTACGGTTTGCATTTCACAAGCCTGATGCTTACAATAAGCCGTCGAGCGGGCTGCTCCCTTTGGTGACATCCTGAAACGGTTTTTTCATCGACAGAGGAGGAAATCATGGATACCGAGTCTTTTGTCAAGGAACGGGTCACATGGTTGGGGCATGCGAGTTTCCGAATCGACGGATCCGCATCCACCGTCTACATCGACCCGTGGAAATTGAAAAGTGCCGTGCCGGCCGATGTTGTTTGTATTACGCACAGCCACTATGACCACCTGTCCGTGGAGGACGTGGAAAAAATCCGCAAGGATTCCACGGTCATTATCGGTCCCGAGGACTGCCGGTCGGATTTCGGCGAGAAGTTCAAAGCCGTTTCTCCCGGCGACGGCGTCGCCGTGGGCGACGTGAAGGTCGAAGCGGTCCCCGCCTACAACACCGACAAGAGTTTTCATCCCAAGGCCAATAATTGGGTGGGATACATCGTGACGGTGGATGGAGTCAGAATCTACCATACGGGTGACACGGACGTCATCCGGGAGATGGACGACGTCGAGGCGGATGTGGCTCTCATCCCGGTGGGCGGGACGTACACCATGACCGCGGAGCAGGCTGCCGAAGCCGTGGACAAGATCAATCCCAAAGTCGCCGTACCCATGCACTGCGGGGACATTGTGGGAACCCTCCGGGACCGTGAGAGCTTTCAATCCGCTTGCAAGGTTCCCGTGGTAATCCTGGATCCAAAGGAGTGAGCTTTTTTCACAAATCATGACTCAAGAAACAACCGCGAATCAAAACCAAGTCCGTGTGCGTTTTGCCCCGTCTCCCACCGGATATCTCCATCTCGGCGGTGCGCGTACGGCTCTGTACAACTGGCTCTGGGCAAAGAAAACCGGCGGGGTCTTTCTCCTCAGAATCGAAGACACCGACGCGGAGCGTTCAACCGAGGATTCGGTCCAAGAAATACTGGATGGACTGACCTGGCTGGGGCTGGATTGGGACGAAGGCCCTTTTTATCAGAGCCACAACATGGACAAGCATGTGGAAGCCGCTGAGCGGCTGCTTTCAACCGGTCACGCATACCGCTGTTTCTGCACCAAGGAGGACCTCGACGCGCAGCGGAACGAGGCGGAAGCCAAACGAACGGCCTTCATGTACGACGGGCGTTGCACGAGATTGTCCGAGCAACGGATACAAGAGAATCTCGAGAAAGGCGTCCCCTACGTTCTCCGCTTTCTCGTTCCCCGCGATCCTCAATCAACCGTGGTTTTCGACGATGCAGTATTCGGGAGAATGGAGAAAAGGGGCCGGGATATCGAAGACTTCGTGATCCTCCGCTCCGACGGACGTCCCCTGTACGTTCTCAGTAACGCGGTGGACGATTCCCTCGACCGCATCACCCATGTAATACGCGGGGCCGATGGAATAGCCAACACCCCCAAACAGGTTCTCATATACCGGGGCCTTGGACTCGAACCGCCCCTGTTCTGCCACATGCCGCTCACCTTGGACAACAAGAAGGCAAAACTCTCCAAGCGGAAGCACGGGGAGGTGGTCACCATCTCGTACTATCGCCGGCACGGTGTCTTGCCGTGGGCGCTGTGCAACTTTCTCGTTCTGCTGGGGTGGTCCTCGCCGGACGGACGCGAGTTCTTCTCCCCCAAGGAGATGATCGAGGCCTTCGACCTGTCGCGTATAAACAGGGCCAACTCCATTTTCAACTATGTCCCCGAAGATCCTAGGAATTGGACCGATCCCAAGGCCATACATTTCAATGCGACGTACATCCGCACCATGCCGCTCGATGAGTTGCTGCCCTTCGTGAGGGAGGAACTCGAGACGGAAGGTCTCTGGAAGGAATCGTATGCAGGAGCGGACCGGGAGTGGTTTCTGAAGACCATTGATCTCATCCGGGCGCGCTTCCACACGATTAAGGATTTCTCTTCCAGGGGACGCTGCTACTTTTCCGGGGAATTCGAGTTCGATCCCAAGGCGGTCAAGAAGAACCTCGCGAAGGACCCGGCACTCAAAGAGTACCTCCCGGATATTGCCGGCCTGATGCAGGATCTTCCGGAGTTCACCGCGGACGCCATTGAGGGTGCGTTCAGAACATATGCCGAGCAACGGGAAGTACAGGCGGGGCTCCTCATTAATGCGACGCGTACCGCGGTGTCGGGGACTTCGGTGGGACCGGGCCTGTTCGAAATGTTCGAGGCCATTGGCCGGGATGCGGTGGTACAACGGATCACGGCCGGCGTCCGGTTGATTCCCGATTCGTAGGTTCGGTCTTATGTCCTGTGGCGTCTTCCCGGCTTTCGTTGGGGAGACGACACAGGCGAGAGAGATTTGTGAGTCGCCGTCACGACGGATTAGCGCGTGCGTAAGGGAAGATCCATGACGGCACGGACGATATCGTCCGCGTAGCCCACAAGGCCGGTCCCCTCTTTGAGACTGTTCACGAGCACTGCGAAAACAATCGTCCTCCCGTCCCGGGACACCCCGTACCCCGTCAGCGCGTTGACCCCCCTGAGCGTACCGGTCTTGGCCCTGATGCGTCTCTTTGCATCCGGGTCGGTGAATTTTTCCTTCAACGTTCCGTCAACGCCGGAGATTCCCAGCGAGGACATGAATTCCGCGTTGTAACTGAAATCATGCGCCGCGGCGAGGAGAACCCGGACGAGGGCGGACGCACTGAGCTTGTTGCTCAAAGAAAGACCGCTGGCGTCGCTGAGTGAGAAACTCCCCTCATCCACGCCGCACGTAAGAAGATGTTTTCTCATGACGGAAAGACCCTTTTCCCTGGTTCCGGGAACGCCGTGCACCTGTGCCCCGAGTGCCAGACAGATCTGTTCGGCCATGAAATTGTTGCTGAACTTATTCAACCAGTACGTGATGATTCCCAAAGGGCGGGACTTGAACTCCAGGTAAGGGACTGCTGAGCGCGGGGGCTTTCCGTGAACCACCTTGCCCGAAACTTTGACCCCCTCCCGCAAGAGGTACTCCTTGAACACCTGTCCGGTGTAGAGGGCAGGGGCGGAGACATTCACGTACACGCTTCTCGATGGGGCATTCACACCGATCGCTCCGCTCACCTCGATGGTCTCGCCCCCCCCGGGGCCCTCGGCCTTTCGTATCGAGGGACGGGGAGAAGCGTTGCCCTTAACCGTCTTCACGGAATGGTTCAAGACCGCGTATTCGGACATAGGGTCCATAATGACTCTTGCGGGCTCCCCAATCCGGGCCGCAGGATGGATCAGGATCTTGATGGAATTGAAGTTCAATGAAAGGGCCCCGTACGGCGCATGGTACGACCTGTAACCAAGCTCTTCACGTTCATCCAAAGGTTTACCGGGGATGAAGTACGAGTCGTCCACAACGATGTCGCCCGTAATTTCCTGTAACCCCTTGTCCTTCAAAGAGCGCGTGAGAGCGAACAATTCTTCGCCGACCATATAGGGATCTCCCGTCCCCTTGAGGTAAACCGTCCCCAGGGACGACCCTTCGGCCTTGTCCGACAACACCTCCGTGACAAACGCAAAATCCGGCTTCAGCATACTCAGCGCGGCAGCGCTGGTGACCGCCTTCATGGTGGACGCCGGGGCGAGCGGTCGGTCGGGCTGCATCTCCATGAGGATTTGGCCGGTTTCGAGATCCGCTACCAGTGCTGAAATTGCAAAATGCTCCGGGAGCGTGCGTTTGACGATGGTCTCAAGTTTCTTGTCGAGACCGGGCACGCCGGCGGCCTGCGCATGAGGGCCGGACAAGTGGAGAGTCAAGACAAGGGCTCCCAAAGCAACAATGAGCCTCGAAGCGAGGCACCTTATGCCTTCACGTCGGTGGCCGGTTCCGAGGGTCGACACGTCGAATCTCCCATTCATAAGGTGTCGCATGAGCAAATATTCCCTCCATACTGATATTATAGGGAAGTGATCCCTTGAGGTAACATGGGCAAGACAACCGCGAGCGCGTTGGCCGTTCCGGGGGGCGCTCGGTTTAGCCTGGTTTATTGAGAAGATAGCGTTATCTGATTATGACCGGACTGTCAAGCCAAGTATGAGACAATGATCATAACTCCTTGTGGTTCCGGAAGTTTTGCGGATCGCCAAACCATTTCGAGAGGTAATGATTTCAACATGTTACAGCCGTCGATCTACTGATTTCTAGAAAATAAGAACAAGTAATTGAAAAATAGCCTTATTTTTTTCTTGACAATGAAAGCGGATACGATTTAAGCAATATCCAACATTTCGAGCTGGGAGGAAGGGTATGTTGAGAAGAACCCCTTTTACGCCATTGGTATGTCTAGTGGTTTTCGCGTCAACCTTTTTTGCGGCCGGAGCTTGGGCTGCAGATCCCAACGAGTCGCTTGAGATCCTGCTCAAACCCAACAAGGCCGGCGTTTCCCCATCAACCGCCATCCATAAAGCCAAGGCACGGCCCCGTACGTTAGCCATGCGCAGTGCCGGTCCGGCCTTTCCGTACGCTCCTCTTCCACCGGGAGCAATCACCAAGTGCCAACCGAATTTTGGTCCTCCGTGCGGGCCCGTGGGGTGCATCTTGCCTCATCCCCGGGAACGGCAATGGGAGTTCGGTGCGCAGGCCTTCTTTGCGCGGACCAAAGGTGTCGTGCAATGGCCCCGGTACTCTCCCTACTATTTAACGTATCGGGGGTGGGAGAATTGGGCCGACCTCAATGACGATATGAAATTTCCCGAACACGGCGTGTTGGCGGATCTGTCCGCACACTACCAATTCAAACCCAATTGGGGCGTGCGCTATGAGGTGCTCTTCGACGAAATCAACGGCGGAGGCTGGCCGACAAACCAGTTCCTGTTCGGCAATCAGTCCACAGGTGTTATAACCTACGGACAGGAGATTCAAACAAAGTGGCTCCATGCATATCATAGGCTGATGCTCGTCTACGACGCGGTGAAGACGTGTCAATCCGCGATCAGCGTGGCCGGCGGGTGGGCGCACGCGGACGACAAGATCAGCTTGAACTGCACCAACTGCGGCTACTACACGAGAGAATTCAACAAGAGCCTGGACTCGGGGATAGTCCAAGTGGAATTCAAGCGTTGCGTAAGAACCGCTGCAAATGGAGGCACATTCTCCTGGGACAACAAGGCCGCAGTGATTTTCGGGGATGATGTGGAGGGGTATGACGTCGAGGCCGGCGGCCGCTTCTCGATTCCCGTGAACTGCGGACGCTGGGGCTTTGTCAAGGGCGGCTACCGCTTCGTGCAACTCAAGAAGGCTCAAACCGATTATGCGCTCCGCACCACGTTCGAGGGCGGCTTCGTCGAGGGCGGCTTCATTTTCTAAAACGGAGATTCCTGTCGGCCGGTGCGAGGGGGAGCAATCGTCCACCCGGAGTACGGTAACCAACAACAACTCCGGAGTGTTACCCCACAAGACGATACGCTGCACTCCCGTCCACCGGCCATTCAATTTTGTGAGCCCGACCGCCAGACGGCGTCTCCCAGCTCGACCCATCCGGTCGGGCTTTTTTTCTTTGGGGAAGGCGACGGGCAGCGCCCGTCCCACAACGATTGACGGGCATCCCGCGTTCCGCCGGACCCCACGAAACAGGTCTAAGACTTCATGACAGTCCTTCGTAGCCCGGTCCCGCGTTCCGCGCGGGATGCCCGGAGATCTGCCGGATCAACGCGGTCACGATTCACGGCTCCAAAGGAGAGCCTCTCCAGGGGGAATCGAACGGCCGGCCCAATTTCAAATCCTGGTGCCCGTCAACGAATGCTTGAGGCCTCTGGTGATCTTCGCCCGTACCACATCCCCCACATGGAGACCGTTGCACAAATCCAGGTTGACTATCTTGTTTGTCCTGGTCCTTCCGAACGCCTGGCCGGTGCCCGGCCTGAACCCTTCGACAAGGATCTCTTCCCCGGTGCCCCGTGCCGCTTCATGATAGTCGCGCGTGATTACGTCCTGGACCGCGTGAACCCGTGCCAGCCTCTCCGCCTTCACTTCGTCGGGCAATTGGCCGGGCAGCCGTCTCGCCGCGGTTCCCGGGCGCCGGGAGTATTTGAAGGAAAAGATCTGATCGAACCGGATTGTCTCGAGAGCCGAGATCGTCATCTCGAAATCCTCTTCGGTTTCCCCGGGGAATCCGACGATGATGTCGGCGGTGACCGATGCCGCCGGGACTCGTTCACGGAGCATCGCGATTTTTTCGAGATACTCTTCCCTCGAGTACCCCCGCCTCATGGCCGACAATACCCGATTGGACCCGCTCTGGAGTGGCAGATGAACATGCTCGCACACCGATGCAAGATCCCTCATTACCAAAGCCAGATCCTCATGAAAATCCCGGGGATGGGACGTGGTGAACCGTATTCGTTCCAAACCGTCGATCCGATCCAAGCGTCTCAGTAATTCCGGAAAGACGGTCTTCCCGACAAGATCCTTACCGTACGCGTTTACGTTCTGCCCCAACAGCGTCACTTCCTTGACTCCCCGAGCGGCCAGTGCGCGTACCTCCCCGAGAATCTCTTCCTCCGGGCGGCTCTGCTCCGGTCCTCTCGTATGCGGAACGACGCAGTACGCGCAAAAATTGGAGCAGCCCTGCATAATGGTGACAAAGGAACAAACCGGACTTCTTCCCCTGTGTGGTGCCGGAATATGTAACGAGGCGGTATCGTGAGAGAAATCCGTGGCAACCACCCGTTCACCCGTCTTCCTGATCTGTTGCACGAGTTCCGGCAGTTCGGATATCCGATGAGTTCCCAGCACCGCGTCCAAATCGCTTACCCGCTTGAGCAGCTTGTCCTTCTCTTGTTGCGCAACGCATCCCGCCGCAAACGCAACGACCCGCGGGTTGCGGGCCTTCAAAGACTTGAGCTTACCCAGCGCGCTGTAGACTTTGTGCTCGGCCTTCTCCCGTATGGAACAGGTATTGATGATGATCACGTCCGCTTCCTCTTCCGAGTCCGCGGCGGTCAATCCAATTCCCTCGAGCAGCTCCGCCATTTTCTCGGAGTCGTGGTCATTCATCTGACATCCGTAGGTCTCGATATAGTACGTTCCGTCGGTCACTCGATGCACCCGTGTCTTTTCCGGTTATCATGAATTTCAGGCGGCGAAGAGTCAATAGGTGGGGAAAACGGTGCTGCGAAAAAATTACACGTCCCCGTACACCCATAAGAGGCGATAAAGGGCAACCAGCTATTAATAAAGGCCTTTCCCGACATGACGACGTCATTCTCCCGGCAAAACATTCAACAACAAAATCAGTGCATTAGCAGTGCCGCCCAAAATTTGCGCACGTCCGCTTCTCAACCGAGAAGAAAATGTTCTCCCTCCCGGGAGGGTGCCCATTTTCGAATAGAGAGGAACACTCCCAACACCATGAAAATACGGGCAAAAAAATAGCCCGCCTATTGTAGGAGGGCTGAGGGTATGGTTAAAGGAGTCGTTGTCGCCAATATATTCTGCACTAATCGTGCCAAAGGCAACGCCGCGATGCTGAGGGACTGTCCCAGAATAAGTGTCACAATTGTCCAAGGACAGCTCGGCGCTCAAGGGCAGCTAACACTGCCTGTGTAGGGTGCGGGGTTTACCCCCGCCCGCGTTTGAACTGAGAAAAGGGCGGGGGTAAACCCCGCACCCTACGTTGCCGCCTGCCCGCACCATCGGATGGAACCGATACGGTTAATTGTGGACAGGCACTAAGTGCTGCGTGGCGCAAATACGGTCGCACAACATGAGCCGTCTTCCCGGCGAAGGCCGGGATCCAGTCTTCCCTTTTGGACCCCCCGGCCTTCGCCGGGGAGACGGGCGGGAAGCCCGCTCTTGAAGATGACGGGCAGGGACGCCCGTCCCACGATGTGCGACGGGCTTGGTCTCTGTCTTTCGTAGCCCGGGCCTCCGTGCCCGGATCTTGTTCTTGCCGGCACCCGAGCCGGCAGCGAGACGAAAATGTGCGACCGAGTTTAAGCGACGGGGGACTTAGGGAGATTCCTCTTTCTTTGCTCCTTTGTCGTCGATCAGCTTGCGCGCCCGTTCCACAAGTTCCATAAGCGTAGCCACCCTTGACGGAGGCGGCGTCAGAAAAGACCTCTCAAAGTCTTCCGGTGTGAGTCCTTCCCGGAAGAAGGCTTCGGCGTCAAAATGGACCGACCAGCAGTGGAGTGCCCGAGAACAGGGAAGGCCGGATTGCTCCCCGCGGCAGTATTCGAAGTTCACGGGCCCACCCAGTCTCGGACAGCGGATCTCCTTCTCTTCGTAGGTGGGAAGCGCGTCGGAGTTTGACATTGTGATCTCTTATTCTTATTCAAGGATGTGAGAGGGAACCGCCTTGGAGGCGATTCCCCGTCGGAAACTCCGGATGTGTCCGCACCGCCCGACGCCGTCGGGCATGCATTCAACCGGCGGCCTGAACATGCAGGTCTTCGCGCGGCCGTCCCGGGCTCCCTGCGAATGAGGAGGCCTGAATCCGGCGGAATATCCGGCAACCTGTTCTTCCGGTCACATCTTTGGTTTGGGAAGTCCTTCCAAGGCCTTGAGCGCTTCGTTGATCTCGTCCTGGGGCATTTCGTAATCGAACAGCTTGCCCTGGAAGAACGCATCGTACGCGGCGAGGTCCACCAAACCGTGTCCGCTCCAGTTCACCAGAATGGTCTTCTCCTTGCCTTCTTCCTTTGCCTTCTTGGCTTCCTGAATCAGTGCGGCCAGTGCGTGGTTTGTCTCGGGAGCGCTAATGAATCCTTCTGTTCTGGCCCAAGTCACTCCCGCATGGAAAGTCTCCAGCTGATGAATGGCTCTTGGCTCGATGAGCCCGTCGAGGATCAATTGGCTGACCAGGGGGGCCATACCATGATAGCGAAGGCCTCCGGCGTGAATAGGTGCCGGTACAAAAGAATGCCCCAGCGTATGC
This sequence comes from Pseudomonadota bacterium, assembly GCA_043806215.1. Lineage (GTDB taxonomy): Bacteria > Desulfobacterota > Desulfomonilia > Desulfomonilales > Desulfomonilaceae > JAVHLK01. Next base: position 9,193 of record JAZDHD010000312.1, read on the forward strand.
ATGGGCAGCAGCGGGGTCATCTGGACCGTATCGCCGAAATCATAGGCAAATATGCCCTTGGTCATTGTGGGGCAGGAGAACGGCTCGGCTGCGATGACGTCAATCTGTTTCCCCGCGATTTTGTCGGCAAGGAAGGGGAAGGCACAACCGGCGAAATTACTGCCTCCGCCCGCACATCCGATAACGATGTCCGGATAGTCTCCCGCCATGGCAAGCTGTTTCTTTGCCTCTAATCCGATAATCGTCTGGTGGAGCATAACGTGGTTCAGCACACTCCCAAGGGCGTACCGTGTCGACGGCCGACCCTGGGCCTCGCTGGTGACGGCGTCCTCGACCGCCTCACTAATTGCAATGCCCAGGCTTCCCGGGGAATTGGGATCTTTGGCGAGCATCTTCCTACCGGCCTCGGTTTCCGTACTGGGGCTGGGAATACACGTAGCGCCCCAGGTATTCATCATGAGCCTTCGATAGGGCTTCTGCTCGAAGCTTATGCGGACCATATAGACCTTGGCTTCAAGGCCGAACTGATTACAGGCGAAGCTCAGCGCACTCCCCCACTGGCCTGCCCCTGTCTCGGTCGAGATTCTCTTGATACCGAAAACCTTGTTGTAATATGCCTGCGGAATGGCGGTGTTCGGTTTATGGCTGCCTGCCGGGCTCACGCCTTCATTCTTGTAGTAGATCTTGACGGGACAATTCAGATGCCGTTCCAAGTTCACCGCTCTGTAGAGGGGCGAAGGGCGCCAGATAAGGAGTTTGTCAAGGACTTCGTCGGGAATGTCTATCCACCTTTCTTGGCTCACCTCCTGTTCAATAAGATTCATAGGAAAGACCGGCGCGAGATCCTCGGGACCAATAGGTTGACCGGTTCCCGGATGAAGAGGCGGCTGCATTGGAGTAGGCATATCCGCAGCGATGTTGTACCACTGGCGAGGAATTTCATCTTCATTCAGAAAAATCTTTACCGTCATGAGCATCTCCCTCCTGGTTTGTGTGTTGGCGGCACGGTCTTCCCCTATTCTTCAGCAACACCAAGAAACGGGGCTGTCTTATAGAAGCTGCGGGAACCTGAGCTGGTCGGCCGCTTCCGGCAAAAGGAGCGCACCAATAATCCTCCATCGGGTGCGGCGGAACGGACCGTCCGGCTTGTTGTGACAAATTCCAGGTTAAGATCGACAGGCATTCGGGATTGTACTTTCAACTCAGCCGTGGTGCAAGGTTTTTCAGATTCCTGATGCAAGGAAAGGACGGAAACCGGGCCGGCACCCGATCCGGTAAGGTTTGACCCGGGAAGTGCCCCGCCGGTCCCGGTGCGCCGATCATCGGCGCGGCCATGGCGGCCTTGAAGCGGTTCAACCCATCGTTCTCAACGAATAAGCGTGCCCGCAGGCACACTGTCGGGGAGCCGGCAAACCTCGATCCTGCCTGATGCGTCCTGTGCGGCAAGGACCATTCCCCGGCTTATCCCGAACCGCATCTTCCTGGGTTTGAGGTTCCCCACGACCACAAGCGTAAGGCCGACGAGATCCTGAGGAGCGTAGGATTCCTTTATGCCGGCGAACACGGTACGGCTCTCCCGTCCCAAGTCCACCTCCAGTTTGATAAGCTTGTCGGACCCCTCCACTGCCTCGGCGGCGAGCACCTTTCCGGCCCTGAGATCTACTCCGGAGAATTCATCGATGGTGATTTCTTCCTTGAATTCCGGCACAATGGGCTGAGGTTCCGCGACCGCCTCCCCGAGTTGTCGGCGGCTCGCTTCGATGAGTTTTTCGAACGCACCCGGCTCGAGGCGGTCCAGTAGTTTCTCGAAGATGCCGACGGGCCGGTTCTCGAGATCGAACCGTGCGTCGTCCCATTTGAGATCGGCGAGGCCGAGCATCTCCTCGACTCTGCTGCAATAGGACGGGACGATGGGTTTCAGGAGAACGGCAATGATCTTGATGCAATTCACCCCAAAGGTAAGAATGTTTCGTGCCTGCTCGGGGTCTTTCTTGATGGCCGTCCAGGGTTCTCTCGTCTGTATATAATTATTGGCGATGTCGGAAATGGAAAGTATGTGCCGCACTGCATTTCCGAATTGGAGCTTCTTGTACGCGTCACGGCATCCCGCAATATGGACGTCGGTGATCTGTTGCACAAGCCGGTCGGTCCCGAGAACGTCTTCGGGCAACACACCTAGGCGAGAATCGAGCCTCTTGTTGAGAAAACCGATGGTCCGGCTGATGAGGTTGGTAATGTTGTTGACGAACTCGGCATTCGTCCGGTTCACGAACTCCTCGACGTTGAGATCCAGATCATCGATTGAGTTGCTCAGCTTCGAGGCGTAGTAGTAGCGCAGGTACGTTGGACTCAGCACGTCCGCGAATTGCCGGGCGGTGATGAAGGTGCCCCGGCTCTTGGACATCTTCCGGGAATCGACGGTCAGGAAGCCGTGAACGTGGACTACATCGGGAGTCCTGTAGTCGGCGGCGTTGAGCATGGCCGGCCAGAACAATGTATGGAAGTACATGATGTCCTTGCCGATGAAATGGTGAATCTCAACGTCCCCGTCGTGGTCCAACCAGTAGTCCTCTACGCTCCTGTCGGTCCGCCGGCTGCAATAGTGTTCGACGGCGGCAATGTAGCCGACGGGCGCGTCCAGCCAGACGTAGAAGAACTTGTCGGTTTCTCCCGGGATCTTGAAGCCGAAATACGGTCCGTCCCGTGAAATATCCCAGTCCTGCAAACCTTGATCTATCCAATTTCGCACAAACGCGCGCACCTCGTCTTGAAGGTGATGGGGTGCGGATATCCATTCCGTGAGAAACTCATTGAAGTCCCGGAGCCTGAAGAAGAAGTGTTTCGACGTCCGCAGGGCAGGGACGGCCCCACAGATGGCGCACCGGGCGTCAATAAGTTCGGTGGGCCGATAGGTCGCACCGCAGACTTCGCAGACGTCGCCGTACTGGTCCGGTGCTCCACACGCGGGCTTCGGGCATGTCCCCCTTATGTACCGGTCGGGCAGGAACCGGCCGCAATCCGTGCAGAAATACTGCTCTATGTCTCTTGTCTCTATGTGCCCTTTCTCTTTTGCGGCCGAATAGATCGCCTCCGAGTGGCGCCGGTTCTCCGGTGAATCGGTAGTGTAAAACTCGTCGAAACGGACTTCGAACCGCGCAAAATCCTCCAAATGCCTTCGATGGAACTCTTCCACCAACTCCCCGGGCGTGATGCCCCGTTTCGCGGCATTAATCTCTATAGGGGTGCCGTGCGCGTCCGAAGCGCACATATAGATCACGTCCTCCCCGATGAGGCGCAAGAATCCGACAAAGATGTCCGTTTGGATGTACTCCACGAGGTGTCCAATGTGGATGTCTCCATTAGCATAGGGAAGCGCGCTGGTAACTAAGATCTTCCTCAATTGGTCTCTCCTGACGAGTAGAGTTTATGTCCAAAAAACTGTGATTGCAGCACAATGCTTGAAGCCGAGGGCGGCGGAGCGACCACGGGATCCGGCACCGGTGCGCCGCGACGCGTCCGAATGGTCCGCACGGCCGAGCCTGCCCGCTATCCCGGTCGGTCTCTTGCTGCGCCGTGGACAACGCGACGAGGATGCCGGCGCATGGGACATGATTCTATTCCGGTGCAATTTCAAGCGCTTCAAGGTTCGGATCCTTCTTGCTGTCAACCTTGAAGACTCTGGCTTTCATGATAATTGTTTCGGCCTCTTTCAGGGTGTCCAGAAGTTTTGACTTGTCCTCTTTTATCCAGACCTTATCGAGCGTTATATAGCTCACCCGGTCCATTATCATGAAATTCACGTAATCCTTGCCCAGCGGGCACGGCAGGTCGCCTTTCTTGAAATAGCGCACTGAAAAGACTACGTCCTTGTTGAGGTACTTTCCGGGATCTTGTTGCAGGCCGACAATGGTGAGATCTTCGTCGAGATCTTTGTATATTCCTCCCCTGACGTACTTAGTATACGTACACGATAGGAGGACCATACACGCAATTGCGATGCCGAGCAGTTTGGTATAAGCAATCATGCCGTAATCTTCCGAGTCGCCAATAGGGCAGTCGTATACCATAAAGAATCAGGTGGCAAAAGTCAAAAAGATTTGATTTGACCGAGGAAAATGAATCCGGGATTATCCATTCACCCTTAGGGACGCGCACGCGGGAGACGTCGGCAGCCCGCAACCGTTCCCCCCGGACGCCGTGGAGGCCGAGTAGAATGCCTCTTCACGGCCGATTCCGGGATTCACCACTCGAACACCAACGGTCCGGATGATTCTTCCCGACCCCCGGCGCTCCACGCATTAGGCGGGAGATTGCGAATTTGTAACCGATTTGTGGGTTGAGGGTTTGACAAGAGGCCCTCCAGGTGTTACATACAGTACAAGGCTACCGTGAATTGGCCGTACATACGAAAGCCCCCTCTACCTGGCTTGACCTCGGTGCTTATCCGAGGTATCTGTCCACGAAATGGTATTTTCGATTGAAGGCGTGCCAAGCGCCCACGGTGGGGTAAGACACCGCACCGAGGCGGCGATGAGATGTAACCTCTGATCGTCGAACCTCGCAAGATTTCGACTGTCTTATAGTGTGGACAGCGTATCCCCGAAGACGGTTAAGATCTTGTGAGGTAAATGATCTGCCGGGCCTTTCGCAACAGATGGATCTCATTATCGGCGGCAAATCGTTTACCGAGTAGCAAAAAACATTGACATTGAAGAATGGCGGGACTATACAGCGGTTCTCATCCGCTTCCCATAGCCCGGACGGGCGATTATCATCTCGCAGTGGCGGGAACAATTTCCGAAAACGGTGCCGGCACAGGCAAGCCGTTTAAAGGAGGAGCAGTTTTGGAAAGATGCAAAACATGCGGTAAAGAGTACGCCGCATCACCGACAATGACGTATTCCGAGTATGGGTATTGTTCGTGGGATTGCCTCATGAACAAGAAGAATCGGTACAATAACCAGAGTAAACCTCCGCGTAAGAACAACAACGGCCACAGAAATTTTGCCGGCCAGCGGGCCAAGTGGGCCTGAGACCGACCGCTCGGAGGACCGGTCGGCCGGCCGTGTCCGTGGATCCGTGAACTCGGCAGTCTCCCACCGGCAGAGGGTTCCGGACATTTATACTTGCCTTGAAATCACTTCAGTGTGATCTTAAAACAGTTGAAGTCAGGGGGCTTTTGCCCACGGCGCCGCCTGTCTACACGCTGCAACGCCCCGATTGCGCCTCGGGTGTCCCCGGTGCGCGGACGTGGTGCGGCCGAGGTCGGGTTCCGGTGTATACGGGGATGATGACGTGAGTCGATTGACTGTGGAAAACGTGATGGAACAGATTGACGCGGTTCATCGCGATCTGGCGCGCATGTCCGTGGATCAGCTTGCAGGAACACCTTCAGCGCTCAACACTCTGGACATATTGCAGTCCCATCCGGTTCCGCTGCGGCCGAAGACGGTGGAGTTTCTGAGAAAAGCCGTGAAATCGGCCGACAGTCCCGAGGAAGCCGAGAGAATTCAGCGTGTCATGTTTGGTTGCATGGACTTGGCCGTGGAAGAAGAGACCGCATCGCTGGGGGACATGCTGCGTTTCTATATGGAGCGGGGGAGAATGCACGTGGGAGGAGAGAAGATCCCGGCATTGGAAGTGATTCCCTGGCTCCAGTCACAGGCGGATTTCGACAAGCGGGAGGCCATGCAGAAGGAGAACTCCATATTTCTGAAGGGCATCATCAATCCGATGCTTCTGGGCATGCTCGAACTGACCGTCCGCACGGTGACGCAACGATTCGGTTACGACAATTATGCCCGGTACTCTGAAGCGAAGAAGCAGGTCAATTTCGAGGAAACGGCCGAAACCATGCGGGGGTATTTGAAACAGACCGAGGATGACTATGTGACCGCAATGGCCCCGTGGGTTGAGGAGATAATCGGGAGACCCTTCTCCCAACTGAGCAGGTATCATGCGCTCTATCTGGTGAGAATCAGGCGGTTCGACGAGTATTTCGCGGTTTCCCGTCTCGGTGAGTTGACCCGCCGCACCTTCGAAGGGCTTGGGTTCGACTTGTCCACTCGGACGGACATCAGTATCGATATGGCCGAATCGTCGACCAAGAATCCCGGCGGGATATGCATTGGCGTCGAAGTGCCCGGGCAAGTCCATGTCTTTGTCAAACCCATCGGCGGACTCATAGATGTTGAGACGCTCCTGCATGAAATCGGGCATGCGTTCTTTTTGTCCCATTTTGACCGGGAATTGCCCCCCGAATACAGGCGTCTGTACAGATCCGCGGCCTTGGATGAAACGTTTGCGTTCCTCTTCTCGGATCTCGTCGAAAACGGGTACTGGTTGAGGAAAGTCGCCGGAATGACTCCGGAACAAGCCGAACAGCTGGTCAAACTGTACGGCATAAAAAAACTGTGCCTGATCCGTCGCCACATAGGCAAATTCCTGGCGGAGAAGGAGCTTCACGAGACCGGCGACATCAAGAATTCCGGGCCGTACTGCCGGCATCTTGAGGAAGCGACCGGCTTCGTGTATGAGCCCGTAGGATATCTTGTCGACATGGAGCCCGACTTCTATGCCCTCGATTATTTGATGGCCTGGGGGGGCGCTCATGTTCTGCGGCGGTTTATTGAAATGCGCTTTGGGGAAGGTTGGTTTGAGAAACCGGAAGCAGGCGCGTTTCTCAAGGAGATGGCAACAGCGGGCCGCCGTGATTCGCTGGAAAAAGTGCTGGTCTCGTTTTGCGGCGAGAAGCCTCGACTTCCCCGGTTCTCCGGAAATTAGTCTGCCGGGGCCTTCTTCCATTAGTGATTCTGCAGAATCGGTTTGATTGTTTCTCCGGATGGAAACGCCGATCTGTTTCATTGAACTTCCAATTACTATACTATAGGAACGAAACGGCCTGCCGCTGCTGCGGCGGACCTACGTACTCCACGAAGGATCCGGAATCTCCCCGCCATACCGTTGCCGTTGTTCTCACGGAGACTTAACGTTATGCGCAGGACGGGGAAGGGATTGATGGATGAAAAAAGAGGCGCAAGATGCCCAAGCGCGCTGCAAAGGAATACGCCGACTCCGACGGCCGATACGGTCGGGTGGACACCCGGTATGCCGAATTCGAGGGAATCACTCTGGAGACCGGGCTCTTCCTCGGCCCGCTGACCGTTGCGTACGAAACGTACGGCACATTGTCTCCGGCGCGGGACAATGCCGTCATGATCCTTCACGCTCTTTCCGGTGACGCGCATGTTGCAGGGATAGATGCGGCCGGCCGACTCGGTTGGTGGGATGCCATGGTGGGACCGGGAAAAGGTATCGATACGGACAAGTACTTTGTGATCTGCTCCAACTGTCTTGGCGGCTGCAAGGGCACAACCGGTCCTCCGAGCATCAACCCCTCCACCGGAAAGCCCTATGGCCGATCATTCCCGCGAATAAGCATCGGCGACATGGTGAACGTGCAGGCCATGCTCGTGAAGCATCTGGGAATCGAGCGCCTCCATAATGTGGTGGGCGGTTCCATGGGTGGAATGCAGGCTCTCGAATGGGCGGTGAGCCATCCCGACGCGATACGTTCGGCAGTGGTGATCGCAGCGACGGCTCGTCTTTCGCCTCAGGGCATTGCCTTCAATTGGGTGGGGCGCAACGCCATATACAGCGACCCGGCAATGGTTTGCGGACCCGAAGACCAAACCGTTGCAACGCGCAAGGAAGGAAGAGGACTCGCCGTAGCCCGCATGATCGGCCACATCACCTACCTGTCCGAAGAGACGATGGAAGTGAAATTCGGCAGGAAGCTCAAACTCAAGGACATGAACGGTTACCGTTACAGTCTGGGCGAAAACGGAAAGGAAGGTGGCGAGTTCGAGGTCGAATCGTACCTGGAACACCAGGGAAGCACTTTCATGCAGCGCTTCGACGAAGACTCGTACGTGGTGATCACAAAGGCCATCGACCTGTTCGATCTGGAGGGAACCTATGGGGGACTGCGCAACGCATTCAGCAACATTTCCGCGAAGATACTTGTTCTTTCGTTCACTTCGGATTGGCTCTATCCCACCGCGATGTCTCTGCATATCGTCCGGGCGCTTCAGGCCGAAAAGAAGGACGTGTCTTTCGCCGAGCTGGATCTCCCGTACGGTCACGACTCGTTTCTGGTCAATGCCGGGATGCCTCCCCTGACCAGGATCCTGAGGGGATATCTCAACGGAGTATGGTTTACGTGAGCGAAATCAAGACTCCCTTCCATGAGTTTAAGGTGGGCTTCAACGTCATCTCGGACCTCATCACTCCGGGCACCCGGGTACTGGATCTGGGGTGCGGCACCGGTACCCTCCTTCAGAAACTCCGGGACGAGAAGGAGGTGGAAGGATGCGGCGTGGAATTGGACCAGGAGAAGGTGATCCGCTGCATCGAGAGAGGGATTCGTGTCATGGGCCTGGATCTTGACGAGGGGCTTGAGGGTTTTCCCGATCTGAGCTATGAGTACGTTATCCTAAGCCGTACGCTCCAGCAACTCATGAATCCCGAGCGAGTGGTGCGGGAAATGCTGAGGGTCGGATCGAAGTCCATCATTACCTTTCCCAATTATGGGCACTGGAGAATCGTTCTGCGTTACGCGGTTTCAGGGCGTACCCCGGTGAGTGATACCCATCCCGACCCCTGGTACAAGACACCGGACGTACATCGGCTTACAATCAGCGATTTTCGAGAGTTCATCCGTAAGTTGGGTGCCAAGATCGAAAAGGAAATACACATCATCAACAATGCGCCGGTGCAGGACGCGCGTTGGGCCAATCGACGGGCGGAATGGGGTTGTTGCCTCATTTCCGCTACGTAACGGAAGCGTGAGCGTCTGTCCTAAAACAAGCCTTACAAGTTGATTCCGCGTTTTCGTGTCCCCCGAAAACGCCGGTGCGAGAGCAATACGGGGACACGATTCCGAGTTTTGCGAGGTCGCATGGCGCCGTTTGCAAAAGCGGATCATGTCCCCGATTGCCGGCGGCCCCCATGGCTATACCATTCACCCGAGAGGCCCGAGGGATGACAGGCTTATTTGAGGACAGACCGTAAGCGTTCGCCGGGACAGCCTGATGGTGCGGAACCGAACCGGCGCCATCTTGCGGAAACCGGACCCCGGAGATTTCTGCAGAGACGGATCCGCTTTCGTCTCTTGATCGGGTGAACGGGGAAATCGATCATCAGACGCAGTCGGAGCAAGGCTCTCTCTTTTTTGCCTTGATGAAACGTGCACAAAGGCATATAGATTTACTCAAGATCTATAATTGAATCCGTGAAAAGCCTTGTTTTAAGCAGGACCGGCATACTGCACGCCCCGTGTCTCAGGGGCATATATGTCGTCGGTCCACCGCTTATGAAGGAGGATCATGGCCCCGCGGTTTTACGTTGACGAGGAGTTCGCCATATCCCTTGTGGAGGAATCCGAGTTCTTCAGGTTGAAGATTCAGACGCCGGAGGTCTTAGAGTACCATGTAGAGGAATTCATGGATACGACGGTGGAATGGCTCAGCACGAATCCTCAAAAGGGCATACTGATAGACTTCAAGGGGGTGAAGTCGATATGTGGCGATTTCGCCGTCCACCTTGCGAGATACTATGCCGACATAAAAAGAAGGGGGTTGCATGTTCGTTTCGTAAACGTGGATCCGGCCATCGAGCCTTACGTGGATGTGTCCAATATTACCGTAGTGCTGAGCGACGTAACGTTGCAGAAACCCGTGGTGAGTGCACGGGAGATTGTTACCGACCTGGAAATCCTCACCGACAGACAGATTATGAAGAAGCACGGCCTTTCGGAGAAGGGACTGGCAAGCATGTTCAGAAAGCTCCTCCGCAATGGATTGATTTCACCGAGCGCGCTGGCCGAAAGACTCGGCGTTGAGACCGGCGAGATCGCCGTGAGCCTCGAGGGGTTGGCGTCGGGTAAGGCCGTGGTCAATGCGGCCGACGTCTTGGGCGACATTGCGGATAACATGACCGACACGGAGATCATGCACAAGTACAGGCTTTCCAGGAAAGGGTTGCAGAGTCTTATGCGGAAATTGTACCAAAGAGGCCTTATCTCTAAAGTAACCCTGCAGAGAAGAAAGGGTCTCACTAAGTAGCTTCGCGCCGTGCCGTCTTCTGCCGGCCGTGCCGGAAAAAGGCATGGCCGGGAACCTTGCCGGTTGGGTATCGCGGATGAGTGTTTCCTGCCCACATCCTTCAATTTCATTACCATGTTACGCGTTGTTCCGGCTGTAAGGGTCTCTATTGCCTTGTGAAGCGCATGCTTGACCTTTGAGGCCGGTTGGACGTACAATGAGGGCTTTGCCTACGGTGTTGTCGCAGGCAATGAGAGAGGAATGACCATGATCAGGTTGGTAAAGGGATTCCACGACATACTGCCGGATGAAACGGCCAAGTGGGCGTTCATGGTATCCACGGCAAGGAAGAGCCTGGAACGATACGGATTCCGGGAGATCATTCCTCCCATCATGGAGCGGACCGAGCTTTTCCGGCGGGGAATAGGCGAGGTCACGGACATCGTCGAAAAGGAAATGTACACGTTTGAAGACCGAGGCGGGGAATCGCTGAGCCTGAGGCCGGAAGCAACCGCCGGAGTCCTGAGAGCCGTTGCCGAGCATTCGCTGCTCCGGAAGGACCCTCTTCTCAAACTCTATTGCATAGGACCGATGTTTCGCCGTGAGAGACCGTCAAAAGGCCGATTCCGACAGTTCTTTCAGGTCAACGCGGAGATCCTCGGCGACGACTCTCCCTATACCGACGCTGAAGCCATTGCAGCCGCGCATTCCATCATGACCGACATAGGGGCTTCGGGTCTGATAATGGAAATCAATTCGGTGGGATGTCCTGACTGCCGTTCGCAGTACCGCGCGTTGCTTCAGGATTTCTTCAAGGACCGCGTAGATGAGTTGTGCGAGGACTGCCGCCGTCGCCTCCTTGCCAATCCCATGAGGATATTGGATTGCAAGGTGCCGACATGCGCGCACATGGTCAAGGACGCTCCATTGATTACCGAGAGTCTTGACCAACCCTGTCGGGAGCATTTTCAGAAAGTCCGGGAGGCACTTGATCTCCTTGAAATCCCGTACCGGCTGGAACCGAGGATGGTCAGGGGGCTCGACTATTACACCCGGACGGCATTTGAGATCGTGCACGAGGAACTGGGCAGATCCAAAGCCGTGGGCGGCGGCGGGAGATACGACAATCTGTTGAGGGAACTCGGCGGCCCGGATGCATCGGGAATAGGTTTCGCCATAGGACTTGAGCGTTTGTCCATGGGTATTGCCGATGACGACCCCCGGTTTGCACGCCGCGTCGACGTGTACGTCGCTCTCCTCGGCGAGGAAGCCGGAGCCGCGGGGCTGACCCTGGTCAACATGCTCCGCAGAAACGGGATTTCCGTTGAGACGCGGTATTCTCCCATGAGCCTGAAGGCTCAAATGAAACTCGCCGACAAATTGGGGGCCCAAAAGGTGATTATGATCGGCGAAGAGGAACTCGCACGACAAGAGGTTTTGGTACGGGATATGCGGACCAAGGAGCAGACCGCTGTAAAAATAGACTGCATTGTTAAGAGCTTACAAGGAGAACCGACTTGAAACCAGACGCATTGGACGGGTGGCAAAGGTCGCATCTATCCACTGATATCGGTGAAAAGGATATAGGCAAACACGTTCTCGTCATGGGTTGGGTTCTGCGACGCCGAGACCATGGAGGAGTCATATTCGTGGACCTGCGGGATCGTCGCGGTTTGGTCCAGTTGGTCTTTAATCCTGAGCACGCTCCCGAAATCCATGCCCGGGCCCATTCACTGAGACCCGAGTGGGTTCTGGCGGCCAAGGGCGAGGTCCGCCGCCGTCCCGACGACGCGGTGAACCCGGATATGGTTACGGGATCCGTAGAGATTTTCGTTGATGAATTGAAAGTTCTCAACCGTTCCGAGCCTCCGCCCTTTCCGTTGGATGACGACACCCCACCCACCGATACGGTGCGCTATCGCTACAGATACCTCGACCTCAGGCGAATGAACGGAGTCGGGGCCAATCTCCTGGCCCGGCACAAGTTTAATGCACTGGTCAGAGACTTTCTGAACCGTGAGGATTTCGTGGATGTGGAAACGCCGTTCCTTACCACGAGCACCCCGGAAGGCGCCCGAGATTACCTGGTGCCCAGCCGCGTCACTCCGGGCAATTTCTTCGCGCTTCCCCAGTCTCCCCAGATATTCAAACAGTTGCTTATGATTGCCGGGTTCGAACGGTACTATCAAATAGTGCGTTGTTTCCGCGATGAGGATCTGAGGGCCGACCGGCAACCGGAGTTTACCCAGCTGGACATGGAAACGTCGTTCATCGAAGAAGATCAACTCTTCGACATCGTCGAGAGACTCATGGTCTTGGTTTTCAGGGAGATACTCGGGAAGGAAATCCAGCGTCCATTTGTCAGACTGCCCTATCGGGATGCCATGGACAGGTACGGCCTGGACAAACCGGACCTCCGTTTTGGGATGGAGCTTTGTGACATTACCTCCATAGTCCGGTCCACAGGATTCGGGGTATTCCGTTCGGCCGTAGAGAACAACGGGATTGTGAAGGCATTGAAGGTTCACAACGGGGAGCGGTTGTCCCGGAAAGACCTGGATGATTTGCGGGACTTCGCCGCGGTCTACGGAGGCAAAGGCGTAGCATACGCGAGGATCAAAGAAGGCGGGGAATGGCAATCGCCCATAGCGAAGTTTCTGTCCGCGGAAGAGCGTTCGTCGATCAACCAACAGACCGGCGCTTCTACGGGCGACGTGATTCTCTTCGGAGCCGACTCGCCTCGCGTGGTGAACGACGTCCTCGGCAACCTGCGGAACAGTTTGGCAAAGAAACTCCATGAGATCGCCGAGGATGAATACCGGTTGGTCTGGATAACGGACTTTCCCATGTTTGAGTACGACGAGGATGAGAAGCGGCATAAGGCAATGCATCATCCGTTTACCGCTCCGGTGGAAGAAGATCTGGACCTGTTGGAAAAGAACCCCGGGTCCGTCCGGGCCAGAGCGTACGATCTGGTCTTGAACGGCACGGAAATCGGCGGGGGAAGCATGCGGATACACAGGAGCGATACCCAGAACCGCGTCTTTTCGGTCTTGGGCATAGAGGAAGCCGAGGCGACAGAGAAATTCGGATTCCTCTTGGAAGCTCTCCGTTACGGGGCCCCGCCGCACGGAGGCATAGCCTTCGGGATTGACAGGATCATGGCGATTCTCACGGGTTCCGAGTCAATACGGGATGTGATAGCGTTTCCTAAGACCCAGAAGGCCGTCTGTCTGCTGACAGGCGCCCCCGGCCCCGTTGAGCCGGAACAACTGAAGGAATTGGGCCTCAAGGCGGTTCTCAAGCAGTAGCCGCGTCGGCCGATTCAGAGATCGCTTCGGAAGGAGATCAATTATGGCTACCTGGGATCCCAAAAAAGGAGTTTTGTACCACGAATTTAACAAGTTTCACAAGGAGAGATCCCTGAGAGAGGTGAAAGAACCCAACCTGCTGAGAAACATCTTCCCCTATACGGAGGTGCCAAAGGTCGATTTCGATTTCGCCATCCTTCCAATCAATCCCGCGAGAATCTTCCTTATGACCGACACGACATTCCGAGACGGTCAACAGGCAAGGTCGCCGTTCACCGTGGAGCAGATCGGAAAGCTCTTCGACTTATTGCACAAGCTCTCGGGGAGTCGGGGAATCATACGTCAGTCGGAGTTCTTTCTTTACACGAAGAAGGACCGGAGGGCCGTCGAGGTCTGCCGTGAGAAGGGATATCAGTATCCCATCATCACCGGGTGGATTCGTGCGGTGAAAAAGGATTTGGCGAATGTGCGGGCCTTGGGGCTCACGGAAACGGGCATTCTCACCTCGGTGTCGGACTATCACACCTTTCTCAAAATGGGACTGGACCGGCGCAAGGCTATGGACAAATACGTAGACATGGTACGGGCCACCATCGAGAAGGGGATCGTTCCCAGATGCCATTTCGAGGATATTACCAGGGCCGATATTTACGGATTCTGTGTGCCGTTGGCACAGAAGCTCATGGAGATCCGTGAAGAATCGGGAATCGACGTGAAGATCCGTCTCTGCGACACAATGGGATTCGGGGTGACCTACCCTGGAGCCGCTCTGCCAAGGAGCGTTCCAAAGCTTATCCGTGCCATGACGGATGACGCCAACGTCCCGGAGGACCTGCTCGAATGGCACGGCCATAACGACTTCCACAAGGGTGTATCCAACGCGGTCTCTGCATGGCTCTACGGTTGTTCAACCGTAAACGGCACACTTCTGGGGATAGGCGAGCGGACGGGGAACACCCCGTTGGAGGCGCTCATGATCGAGTACATATCGCTCCGGGGGCAAACCGACGGCATGAATACCTTGGCGATTACCGAGATGGCCGAGTACTTCGAGCGTGAGCTGGGACATCACATACCGGACAACTATCCCCTGGTGGGCAAGGCGTTCAATGCCACCAGCGCGGGCATCCACGTGGACGGGGTGTTGAAGAACGAGGAAATCTATAACATCTTCGACACCACCTTGATCCTCGGCCGCCCACCGGTCGTGAACATCACGGACAAGTCCGGTATGGCCGGTATCGCGCACTGGATCAACTCCAAGATGGACGTCGCCACGGAGGAGTCCATCGACAAGAACCATCCGGCCGTTTCCAAGATCTATGACGAGATCACCGACCAGTACGATCAGGGCAGGGTGACCTCCATGTCGGACAAGGAGATGACGCAACTGGTCAAACGGCACTTGCCCGAAGTCTTCATTTCCGATTGGGACCGCATGAAGCTCATTGCCAGAGAAATGGCATTCAAGATCGTGGAGCAGTTCACCGCAACCCGGGCGATGAGTTCCTCCAACGTGGCAACCATGGAAAAAGCCATGGCGGAATTCATCACGAAGTATCCCTTCATTCAGTACTGTTACGTAGCGGACATGGAAGGGAAGAAATTGACCGAAAACATCACCGACATTGCGGAGAAGGCCAAGTTCACCAATATCAAACCAAATGAAGACTTCTCCGACCGCTCGTGGTTCATCAAGCCCGTGAAGGACGGAAAGGTCCATGTGGTGGGACCGTTTACGTCCAGATTCACGGGCGCTCTGTGTATCACGGTCTCGGCTCCTCTGCGAGACAAGAAGAACAAAATGCAAGGCGTCTTCGGAGCGGACATCCGCCTTGAAGAGCTCCTGAAGATCGAAAAGGAACTCATGGAAGAACATGGAGTTGAATTCACCGAGGCCGATATCCGGTCGTTGACCACGAAATACCGCGACTAGGTGCTTTATGGCATAGATACGGTCACACAAGCTGAACCGTCTTCCCGGCGTAGGCCGGGAACCGGTCTCTTTTTCCTGGACCCCGGCCTGCGCCGGGGAGACGGCGGGCAGGGACGCCCGCTCTTGAAGATGACGGGCACGGAGGCCCATCCCACGAAACAGGTCTAAGGCTTCATGACAGTTCTTCGTAGCCCGGGCCTCCGTGCCCGGATCTTGTTCTTGCCGCCACCCGAGCCGTCAGCGAGACGAAAATCCGTGACCGTATTTACGCCACGGGGCACTAAGCGCTTTATGGCATAGATACGGTCACGGATTCCGTAAAGGCGCGGTAGCGTCCCGGCGTCCCTGCCGGGCGAGAGATAGTACGTTGTTTCCACTAAAGAATACCGGCACGGAGGCCGGCGCTACCAAAGCAGGGATAATTGCCACAAATGTGGCACCGTACTTCTGCCACGGGGCACTAAGTGACTGTCCGGAAATAAGCATTGCACATGGGTGGGCCTTCAGCCTCGTAGGGGCACGGCGTGCCGTGCCCGCAGAACGAGAAGGTTCCGCGAGATTGAACCGATTATTCTGAGACGAACCCTAAGCGTCTGTCCCAAGACAAACCTTGCGGTTGATTCCGCGCTCTTGGACGGGGGTATCAGAGGTTGGACAGAAGTGCCGAATCGTCGGAAGGCGGCTCTTCCCTGGTGGTGAGCGGTCTGAACGTGGAGTATTGAGCGTCGAAGTGGGCGGTGACCCTGCCGATGGGACCGTTACGCTGCTTTCCGATGATGATCTCGGCCTTTCCCTTCTGGGGATTGTCCGGGCTGTCGTTATAGACTTCGTCTCTGTAGATGAAGAGGATGACGTCGGCATCCTGTTCGATGGCGCCCGACTCCCTGAGGTCGGCAAGATGAGGCCGCTTGTCGGGACGCTGCTCCACCTGACGATTGAGTTGCGACAGAGCCACTACGGGCACACTGAGCTCTTTGGCCAAGGCCTTGAGCGAACGCGATATCTCCGATATCTCTTTTTCCCTGGAGTCCGATTTGGTGGAACCTTTCATCAACTGGAGATAATCGACGATGATCAAGCCGAGTCCCTTTTCCTTCTTGAGTCTGCGGGCCTTGGCCCTTATCTCCAACGAACTGATGGACGGCGTATCGTCGATATAGAGTGGGGCATCCGAGATGTTGCCTACGGCCAGCGTCAGGCGTCCCCAGTCTTCCGGGCTCAAGAAGCCGGTCCGCAAGCTCTTGAGATTCACCCGGGCCTTTGCGCAGAGAATCCTGAGCGCTATCTGCTCATTTCCCATCTCCAGGGAAAATATGGCGGTAGGGACCGCGTACTCCATCGCGGCATTCATCGCTACGTTGAGTGCAAATGAGGTTTTCCCCATCGAAGGACGGCCGGCGATGATTATGAGATCCGAACGCTGAAACCCTGCCGTGAGGTTGTCCAGATCCTTGAAGCCGGAGCCCACGCCGGTAATGCTTTCCTTACGGTCGTAGAGACTCTCGATGGTCTCGAAGCTGGCCTTCATGAGGTCCTGGATGTGGACAAAGCCCGAACCCAGCCGTTCCGCACCAATGGCAAAGATAAGTTCCTCAGCCTCATTGAGAAACTCGTCGATGTCCTGCTGCTCTTCGTAGCTACGGGTCGAAATCTCGGTCGCCACCGATATCAGCCGCCGGAGGAGCGCCTTCTCCTTCACTATCCGGGTGTAGAACAGGATGTTGGCGGAGCTGGGCACCGCGTCGATCAACTCCGTCAGAAAGGGCGTACCTCCTACGGTCTCGAGCAGGCCTTGCTCTCTCAGGGCGGATGTCAGCGTGAGCCAATCCACGGGCTCGTTCCTGTTGAACAACGCGGTGATCGTCGAGAATATGTTCCGGTGAGCCTCGCGGTAGAAGTCGTCTTCGGAGAGGGTTGCCACCACCTTGGGGAGAGCGTCGTTATCGAGAAGCAATCCCCCCAGTATGGCGCGTTCGCCTTCCACAAACTGGGGGGGCATTCTGAGTTGAGAGCTACGCTCCTGCGACATCCTGCTGCTCTTCTTCGGGGTTTACCACTACCGTAACCGTGGCCGTCACCTCGGGGTGCAAACGGACCGAGGCCTTATACTCGCCGATCTTCTTGACCGCTTCGGGAAGGGATACCTTTTTCCGGTCAATCTCGAAGCCCTTGGCCTCCAATGCCCGTGCCACGTCCGCATTGGTGACCGAACCGAAGAGCCGCGCGTCCTGATCCCTGGATTTCCTGACAAAAGTCAGCGTAACCGAATTCAGATGCTCGGCCGTCAGCTCGGCGGCACCCTTTGCCCGTGCAAGCTTCTTCTGTTTGGCCTCGATGAGGGTCCGGTAGAAATTGAGGTTCTTCTGGGTGGCCGGGCAGGCCAGCTTCCGGGGAAGCAGGTAATTCCTTGCATAACCGTCTTTCACTTTGACGGTTTGACCTACCGTACCCAGTTCGTCAATATGTTCAAGAAGGATTATATCCATAGGTCGGTCTCCGCAAACGTGTAAAATCTATTCATCGAGAAAGGAAGGCACTATCTTCTTGGGACCGTAAACGGGAGAAGCGCGATGTTTCTTGCCCGCTTGATGGCGGTCGTGAGTTGTCTCTGGTGCTTCGCACAGTTTCCGGAGATACGTCGGGGGATGATCTTCCCGCGCTCGGTAATAAAGGTCCGTAAGATGTTCGGCTCCTTGTAATCCATCCTAAGAGACGAGTCCGCGCAGAACCGGCACACCTTGCTGCGGGGAAAGGATCTTCTTCTCGGGGGCTTGCCCATGATTATACTCCCTCCTTCGTGTCGTCGGACGAGGACTCGGAAGATGCAGGGGCCTCTGCGGCCTCCGCCTGGGGAGATGCCTCGGCCGGAGCCTCATTCAAGTCCGTCTCGGTAGATTGCGCTTCCGGGGGAGCCTGGCCGGGGGCGGTTTCCTCTGCTGGAGCCGCTTCAGGTGCACCTTCCGTTGCAACGACCTCCGTCTCGCCGGCGGCTTCCGGTGCAGATGCTTCAGGTGCCGGCGTTTCCTGTGCTGCCTGTTCCGGGGTATCGGTCGGCGCCTCTGCCGGCGGTTCCTCGGTTGAGGCTTCCGTCGGTTCCGGCTCCGCGGGCTTTTCCCGGGCCGCCTTGAATGCCTCCAGGTCAACGTCATCGTCCAACTTGACGCTGAGGAATTTGATAACTTCTTCCGATATCTTGTACTGGCGTTCCATTTCCGTGATCAGCGAGGGAACACCGACAAAGTCGAACAGAATGTACCTTCCCTTGTCCCTTTTCTTAACAAGGTAGGCAAGTTTCTTGGATCCCCAATCTTCAATCTTGATGATTTCTCCACCGGTGGTCTTGATGAGCGTGCTGAAGCGTTCGGTGAACCCAACGATGTCGTCGTCGGCCATTTCAGGGTCCAGGATGACTAAGGACTCATACCGTCTCATGCGGTCTCCTTTCGGGTGTCAAGCCCCTTGGGGCAAGGAGTTTGATTAAGCCTTTCTTTATACCGCGGTGATTGTGTTCTTTCAAGAAAAAAAGCGGGACTATCTCTTGTCGATTGCCTTGCACTCGGGACAGTACCAGATTCTTTCACGGATGAAGAAGAAGAGAATGGCGACGCCGACATGGAGGGATCCGACATAATACGAGGCAGGCAGTGCGTACCGTATGTACCAGGGAGTCTGTAGGAAATTGACGGCCAAACCGTATGCGGCCATGAGCGACGCGCCGAAGATCAGGAGAAATACGGCGGCGGCCGACGACAGGACCATACGCGACGATTTCTTCATGACTCCGCCGCAGGCGCGGCAGATCTTTACCTTGCCTTTCCTCAGTCTGTCCTGGAACCTTGTGAATTCCTTGTCTGCGGCAAGCCCGGGGGTACGGGGCATATCTTCCCGGCCGTTCTCTCCGGCGGAGAAGATCCGGTCGAAGTCGTAGCCGTTCTCCGTGGTCGGCGCAGAGAAGCTCCTGCGCAACAGGGGGGACTCACTGCCTTGTGTCCGGTTACGGCCCGAGACATCAGGGCTGATCGAGTAATCTGAAGGCACCTTGCGGCCCGGCTGTTTTGGAGTATCTGTCAACCTCGAAAGGACTCCTTCTCACGTAGTGTGTGGTCTCACAAAGACGGGGGTCTGCCAAGATCCACGCCGGCTAAAACGTTCCGCAGTATGTTGCAGTCGGGGCGGGGCTCGGTTTCATCGGGATCGGATGGTATCAGAATGACGGTCAAAGTCAATGCACAGGGACGCGACATTATTGCGGGGGGATCCGCCCGATCCGGGACCGGGCGGAAACGCTAAGAGGAAACATTAGCCGGTGTACGGGTTACCGAACATCAGGATAAGCGCGACAACAAGCGCGTAAATGGTCAAGGACTCGATCATGGCCAAACCGATGATCATGGTGGTCAGGATTCGACCGCCCGCTTCCGGATTCCTCGAGGTTCCCTCGCAGGCTCCGCCGATAGCGGTTCCCATTCCGATGCCGCTTCCGATTGCTCCGAGGCCGATGGCCAACCCGGCGGCTAAAACGGACCACTGCATGATACCGATGTTACCGGCGGCACCTTCAGCTGCCAGGGCTACACTCGCCGTAAGGCACACGGCCAACATCATCAGTCCGGTTAAAACTAATCTCTTCATAATGTAACAGAACCTCCCTTTGTTCTTTTATCAGTGTGCCTCTTCAAGAGATCCCACGATGTACATCATGGTCAGCATGATGAACACGAGGGTCTGAATGAATGAGGTGAACACCATCAGCACCAACATCGGCAGCGGAACCAGATACGGCACCAGGAGCGTGAGAATAATGACGGCAAGATCCTCGCCCATGATGTTCCCGAAAAGACGAAAGCTCAACGAGAGTATACGGCTAAAGTGGCCGATGAGTTCGATAGGCAGCATAAGTGGAATAAGCCAGGGTACGGGTCCGAGAAAATGCTTGATATAGTGCGTACCGTGCCTGGAGATCCCCACGTAGTGGGTGACGAAAAACGAGCACAGGGCCAACGCCAATGTGGTATTCAGATTGGCGGTGGAAGACGCGAACCAGGGAATGATCCCCAACAGGTTACATCCGAGAATGAAAAGCGCCAGGGTGGCGACGAGCGGAAAGTAGGGTCTTCCCTTCTCTCCCATGGTTTCCACCACAAGGTCTTCCAGTACGGAGACCACCACCTCCCAGAAATTCTGCAAGCCTCTGGGAATCATCTCCAGCTTGTTCTTGACCAGCAATGCCAACACGATGAAGATGATCATGACGATCCACGAGTTCAAGATGTTATTCAAGTCCGCGTGGGTTACCTTCTGCGCGTTCCAAAACTCCGCCATGGAATGCATCGCGGGATTGGAGATCACGTCGGTCAACATGGGTGGGTGGATGTTTGCAGACATCTATCAGACCTCCTCTGGCCTTCTGTTCGCTATGAAAATCAGGACGAGCATAATGAGCAGTCCGGCCGGAACAACGGTCAGGCCGGTCACCAAACCTATCGGGTCAGCCTTCATATACCGTATGACCCCGAACAGACATATCCCCAAAAGAAGCAGCCTGAGATAAAAGCTTCCCAACACGGAAGCCATTACTCTGCCCTTGTGAGGAAAATCGGCTTTCTTGATTCTCCTGGAAGACGCCCACGCGTTCAACAACACCAACGCTCCGCCGACTCCGAACCCGAGCGCAAAACCGGAAGAGGCCAAAGTGAAACATGCGGGCAGCCCGACAATATAAACCACCCCGGACAACACGAACCATACGCCGGGGATTTTCTCAAAGTTCATGAAGACTTCTCGTCCTCTTCAGTCCGAAGTTGCTTCCGGATCTCGACCCAAACGTTGCGCGCCGCGGCCGCAACTCCAAAACAGAAAAACAGTATACTGAGGTAAGGAAAGGTGCCGAGTTTACCGTCAAGCCAGTATCCGAAGCCGGCTCCGATAAATATGGCAAAGACAATGGAAGCCCCGAGCTGCAACCCGTCGCCGACGAGCCTCCAGGTTGTTCTTATCCTCTTCACGAGGTTAACTCAGTTAGCAGAAACCGGGCATCAATGTCAAGTTTCTTGTTGAGACGCCGGGAAAATTGGTGGATCCTCGATACCATGGGTTTGTCCCGGAATAGACCTATCACTTCAAGGGCTTCTCCGGCAAATGGAGTATTCATGGGGGCTTCCGGCAATCGGGGGACATGATCCGATTTTACGAACGGCCCCATGTTGCGTTTTCGGGGGACACGAAACCGTGTTTTGCCCCTCGGATCTCAGGGCAAAAACGCTATCATGTCCCCCGATTGCCTCGGAGGGTTGCGGAGGAATTCCGCAGTGCTTAGCTTGTAGTATGATTGGGGCTGTTGACCGCAGGCCGTTGCGTGAAACGAATCACTTGTCCCTTGAAAGGATTGCACCATGATGAATGAAAAAATCCGGGAGGCCTTCAACAAGCAGATCAATGCCGAAC
The DNA here is from genome assembly GCA_043806215.1 of Pseudomonadota bacterium. Lineage (GTDB taxonomy): Bacteria > Desulfobacterota > Desulfomonilia > Desulfomonilales > Desulfomonilaceae > JAVHLK01. The sequence goes on from JAZDHD010000312.1 coordinate 30,987, forward strand.
TCTACTCTTCGTACCTCTACCTGTCCATGTCCGCGTATTTCGAGTCGATCAATCTGCCCGGCTTTGCTCAATGGATGAGATGCCAGGCCCAGGAAGAGATCGTCCACGCGATGAAATTCTTCGGTTTCGTGAATGAACGGGGGGGGATGGTAGTGCTGTCCGCCATAGACGGTCCTCCCACCTCGTGGCAGTCTCCTCTGAACGCGTTTGAGGATGCCTACGGCCACGAGCGGAAAGTCACGGGAATGATAAATGACCTCGTGGACTTAGCCATACAGGAAAAGGACCATGCCTCCAACAATTTTCTCCAATGGTTCGTGGCGGAACAAGTGGAGGAGGAAGGCTCCGCCGACGGTGTGGTGCAAAGTCTTAAGCTTGCAGGAAGCCAAGGCGGGGGACTGTTCATGATTGACCGCGAACTGGGCAAACGAGTCTTTACCCCGCCGCCGGCCGATACCGCGGAATAGCTGCGGTCCGACAAGGCCGGCCGGGATTTCAGAAGTGCCGGCCGAGAACCGAGGTTTGATGCCCCGGAAATCCGAGTATCGGGGCTCGACCCCATCTGATGAGGAGGATACTACACATGGCTCATGGGACCGAACGTTCCGTCAAGATGCTGGCTGCGGCTTTGGAAAAGGAAGAACAAGGAAGGCAGTTCTACAAGGAAGCGGTTTCAAAGTGCAGTAACGAATTGGGAAAACAGATGTTTCAGAGGCTCATGGCCGACGAAGGGATTCACATTAGGAGAATCAAAGACATTTATACGGCATTGGAAGGCGGTCAGGGCTGGTCGGACAAATGGAAGGCCCACCAAGGCGAGGTCGAGGATCTTCAGAAGCTTTTCGCAGAGAGGATCGAAAAGCTCGGCCCCAAGGTTACCGCAGCGGCCGGGGACATCGAGGCTCTCGAAATAGGCATTGAAATGGAACAAGGGGCGATAACGTTCTATGATGACCACCTGAAAGAGGCCGCGGACCCATTGGAGCGCGAATTCGTCTCGCTGCTGGCGGATGAGGAACGGGGGCACTATGCCGCGTTGAAAGACTTGACGCTCTATCTTCAGAATCCCGAATCCTGGTTTGCGGAGAAGGAACACCACGGTCTGGACGGGGCCTGATTCATCTCGTCCCCGAGCCCGCGACCGGCGGACATCTCGTAGTGGGACGGACCTCCTGCCCGTCATTGGCTTGCGCGCTCTCGATGAGGCGCGGACGGATTCATGCATCCGGAACCTTAGCGTTCTATGGCACAAATACGGTCGCACATTCTGCTCCTGTTACCGAGTCTGAGAACTGGAACCAGAGCGTTCAGTGCACGGAGGCCCGGGCTACGGTAGGGGCGGACCTATGTGTCCGCCCGTATTTGGGCGCACACGCAGGTGCGCCCCTACATCGTGGAGACGGGCGGGACGCCCGCCCTTACAGATGACGGGCACGGAGGCCCGTAATACAAAACAGGTATAAGGCTTCATGACAGTCCTTCGTAGCCCGGTCCCGCGTTCCGCGCGGGATGCCCGGATATTCTTCTTGCAGGCACCCAACACGGCAACGAGACGAAAATGTGTGACCGAACTTATGAAACGAAGCACCTAGCCTTCGTGACCCGGAACCGCGTTGCACCGGAACTGGAACATTCTTGAAGAGAGACAAGGAAAAGTGGAACAGGCGGTATTCCCGGGATGATCGCACCATTCCGGAACCCGATCCGTTCTTGGTGGAGAATTCGTCATTCTTGACGGCAGGGACGGCTCTGGATTTGGCTTCCGGCCTGGGGGCGAACGCTCTTTTCCTGGCACGGCACGGGTATCGCGTGGACGCGTTCGACATAAGCTTCCCGGCACTCTCCAGACTCAAAGCCGAGGCCGACAGACTGTGTCTCGACGTGCGGCCCGTCGTCGCCGACCTTGACGACTACCCGCTTCCCACTGATCGGTACGACCTGGCAGCGATATTCCACTTCTTTTCCCCGCGGATCATGTCCGGTATTCAGAACTGCTTGAAGAGCGGCGGCCTGCTGATCTGCGCAACGTACAATTACCGCCACGCGAGTATCATGCCCGAATTCAACGAGAAGTATCTTGTGCCCCGGGGAGGCCTGACCGCTTACATACGGGGTCTGGACATCGTCATGCACGAAAGCGAAGCGGGTGACGCGGGCAATATCTCCCGCATCGTCGCGCGGAAACCCAACGATCATGATACATCCCGTTGACGGAGTGAAGATAGCCCTGGGAGCCTTGAGAGTGAACGTCATGCGTTCGCTTCTCACCATGCTGGGGATAGTGATCGGCGTCGGTGCGGTGATCGTCATGGTTTCGGTAGGTGCCGGGGCGCGTGAACTCGTCGGGGAACAGATACGTTCCATCGGGAGCAACCTCATCCTGGTCGTTCCCGGGGCGACAACCCAGGGAGGGGCCCGTCTTGGCGCAGGATCCGTTCATACGCTTACCGCTTCGGACGCACGGGCACTTGAAGAGGATTGTCCGGCGGTGAAGCAGGCGGCACCGATGTGGGGCAACGTCGCTCAAGTGGTCTATGGGAATCGTAACTGGCGGACACGGATAACGGGAACCTCCAATGCATACTTTGCCGTGCGGGAGTGGGGCCTGGCATACGGTCGGGCCTTTACTCCGGAAGAAGAACGGCGCGCGGCCAAAGTCGCGGTGATGGGCAAGACGGTGGTGGAAAACCTCATGGGAGACATCTATCCCTTGGGAAAAATAGTGAGGATTCAGAATGTGCCGTTCACCGTGGTGGGGGTTCTCGAGGCTAAAGGACAGTCGCCGCGAGGAACGGACCAGGATGATACGATACTGATTCCCCTCGCCACGGCCCAGTACCGCCTTTTTGGAACGCCGTTTTCCGGCGAGGTGCAGGCAATACTCATACAGGCGAGGCGGATCTCGCTCATTCCGGAAGCGGAAAAGCAGGTGAACGATCTTCTTACGAGAAGACATAAGCTCAAGGTGAGTGACGAGAAGGACTTCTCCGTCCGCAACCTGACGGAAATCCTGGCGTCCGCGCGTGAGTCGCTGAACATCATGACGACCCTTCTCGGGGCGATAGCGGCCATATCCCTGTTGGTCGGCGGAATAGGCATCATGAACATCATGCTTGTGTCCGTTACCGAACGTACCCGGGAAATCGGGATACGTATGGCCGTGGGAGCGCGCTCGATGGATATTCTCACCCAATTCCTCATCGAGGCAGTGGTCTTGTCCGTCTTGGGCGGTTTGATGGGCATCGTGTCGGGAATCACCGGAGCGTATCTCTTTGCACGTGCGACAAGCTGGCCGGCCCTCATCGACCCGACCTCCATGGGAACCGCACTCTTGTTTTCCGCCGCGGTAGGCGTATTTTTCGGCTTCTACCCTGCCTTCAAGGCTTCACGTCTCCTTCCCATCGAAGCCCTGCGATACGAGTAATCCGCGAGGACATGCCGACCGCGACACTGCGGCGGGGTTGCGTTGTCCGAATCACGCCATACATTGTTCTAAGGGCGTCGATTTCCCAATACGGTGCCGAATTCTTGAGTACGCGCGGTAGCGTCCCGGCGTTCCTGCCGGGCGTGTTTGTAGGGGCACCCCCCTGTGGGTGCCCATGGGTAGGCACAGGGGCCTACCCCTACCAATCCGGCACGGATGCCGGCGCTACCAAGACGCAGACGGGGGCAATCGGGGGACACGATTCCGACTTTTGCGAAGTCGCATGGCTCCGTTCGCAAAATCGGATCATGTCCCCCGATTGCTGGAGAGAGGAATAATGCGAAACAACGTCGACGGCACGGAGTCGGCTCAGGGAACGGAATCCTTGAAGCCGGAATCAACGGGAAACAGACTCGTCTTTGAGAAGAGTCCCTATTTGCTCCAACATGCCGGCAATCCGGTGGATTGGTACCCATGGGGAACCGAGGCATTCGAAAAGGCCCGGGCAGAGGACAAACCGGTATTTCTATCAATCGGATACTCTACGTGTCACTGGTGCCACGTCATGGAGCACGAATCCTTCGAGAACGAAGAAACCGCGGCATTGATGAACGAGACGTTCGTCTCCATCAAGGTCGATAGGGAAGAGCGTCCCGATATAGATCACATGTACATGACCGTAGCCCAGATGATGACGGGTAGGGGGGGCTGGCCGTTAAACGTCGTGATGACCCCGGACAAGAGGCCTTTTTTCGCAGGAACGTACTTTCCCAAGGATAGCCGTTTCGGACGGATCGGCTTGGACGATCTATGCCGACGTATCAGGGAATTGTGGATTGCACGGCGCGATGAAGTCCTCGAGTCTGCGGCCAAGGTCCTCACCGCACTCAAGCAGGTGCCGGACGAACGGCCGGGCGACGCTCCGGACAAATCCGTCCTGGAAGCAGCCTACCGTCAACTCTCTCAGCGTTTTGACCCGCGTCTGGGAGGATTCGGCGAAGCTCCCAAGTTTCCCACGCCCCACAACCTGTCTTTCCTGCTTCGTTACTGGAAGCGGACCGGAGAGGCAAACGCGCTCGCAATGGTGGAAAAGACTTTGCAGGCCATGCGCAGCGGCGGGATCTACGACCACGTGGGGTTCGGTTTTCACCGCTACTCGACCGATGCGGAATGGCTGGTCCCGCACTTCGAAAAGATGCTCTACGATCAAGCCATGTTGGCCATGGCCTACCTGGAAACGTATCAGGCAACGGGAAAGGAGCGGTATGCCCGGACCGCGGAGGAAATCTTTACGTATGTCCTGCGCGACATGACTTCACCCCAGGGCGGATTCTATTCGGCCGAAGACGCGGACAGTGAAGGGGAGGAAGGCAAGTTCTACGTGTGGGATCCGGAGGAGATACGGACGATACTCGACGACCGTGAAGCCGCGGTGGTAATGGAAGCGTTCACCATGATCCCCGGGGGAAATTTCAGGGAAGAGGCCACGGGGAGGATGACGGGGCTGAACATCCCTCACATGAGGAAATCCATGGACCGGGTTGCCGGGACACTGGGTATCCCCGAGGACCAGGCCCGGGAAGTGCTCGAGAGAGCCCGGCTTAAACTCTTTGAAGCGAGGGAGGCGAGGATTCACCCCCACAAGGACGACAAGATTCTGACCGACTGGAATGGGTTGATGATCGCGGCGCTCTCCAAAGGATCCCGGGTCTTTGACAACCGGTCATATGCACAGGCGGCATCGAAAGCTGCGGACTTTGTCCTGGGGACGTTGCGGAACCGCGGCGGCAGGCTCCTGCACCGCTACCGGGACGGCGAGGCCGGCCTGCCCGCACACGTGGACGACTATGCGTTTCTCATCTGGGGGCTCCTGGAGCTTTACGAGGCCACTTTTGACGTGAGCCGTTTGAGGGCCGCCGTGGATCTCAACACGGACTTCATCGAACGGTTCTGGGACCCCGGCCTCGGAGGGTTCTTTTTCACCGCGGACGACTCGGAAGAACTCCTGGTCCGCAAGAAAGAGATCTACGACGGGGCCGTCCCCTCGGGAAACTCCGTTGCCGCGCTGAATTTGCTCCGTTTGGGAAGAATCACCGCGCGCCCGGATTTCGAGGAGAAGGCCGACCGCATCGGACGGGTGTTCTCGGGTACCGTCAAGGAGTTTCCCTCCGCGTTTACACACTTGATGACCGCGATGGAATTCGCGCTGGGCCCTTCTCATGAAGTGGTGATTTCAGGTAATCCCGACGCGGCGGACGCGCGGATCATGGTGAGCCGGCTTTGCCGGCCGTTCCTGCCCAACACGGTTGTGCTCTTTCGTCCCACTGGGCATGAAAAGCCGGAGATCACGAGCATAGCGCCCTACACCGAGGGGCTGACGGCCATTGAAGGCAAGGCCGCGGCGTACGTATGCCGTGACTACAACTGTGAGCTTCCCACCACCGACCCGGACACCATGCTCGAACTCCTGCACCGGCCGTAGGTGTTCTATGGCGTAAATACGGTCGCACATTCCGAAAACACGCGGTAGCGTCCCGGCGTCCCTGCCGGGCGTGTTTGTAGGGGCACCCCCCTGTGGGTGCCTATGGGTAGGCACAGGGGCCTACTACCCCTACCAATCCGGCACGGAGGCCGGTGCAGCCAAGACAGAGACGGCGTACGTTAATGTGTCACCGTACTTACTGCAACGAGGACTAAGGGCATTTCCGGGGACATGATCCGATTTTGCGAGCAGCGCCATGCGACCTCGCAAAGCCTCGGGCTCGCAATGACAAACGTGAAGGCGTCCGAAGTATTCAAGGAGCGTCACTATAGCGTCTGTCCGAAAACAACTGTTACAAATATGTCGGTCACCGAACGATCGCGAGACGGCTCGTTGGGCTCTTGACCCGGCACTGAAGTACCGGGCTACTCTCAACAGCCCCTGTAGGGGCAAGAGATCGTGAACGTCCCGGTAGGGACAGTATGAGAGTAGACCGGTCTTTCAAGGCCGGAGTAGTAGGCCGGAAAGATCGCGGTGGTCAATGTCCTCCGGCGTGTACGAGTCCCGACCGCACGTTCTTCAATTCCTTCGAAGAAGCCGTGAAAAATTCTCTCGGATTAGGTATGATCTGTGGTTCATGTGACTTCCCCCGCGTACGGAAATCTCACTGCCGCTTCGGGAGGTCATCACATAGACGGGAGGATCCTTACTTATGGGCACTTCGGAGAGACGCCTGGACGACCTCTGTATAAACACCATTCGAATGCTCGCGGCGGACGCGATTGAAAAGGCCAATTCCGGTCATCCGGGCCTGCCGCTGGGGGCCGCACCCATGGCGTACGTGCTGTGGACGAGGTTCCTGCGGTTCAATCCGCGCAACCCCGAATGGCCCGACCGGGATCGGTTCATTCTTTCGGCAGGCCATGGGTCCGCTCTGCTGTACGCGTTGCTCCACCTTACGGGATATGACCTATCTCTCGAAGATGTGAAGAATTTCCGCCAGTGGGGCAGTAAGACGCCGGGCCATCCGGAGCGCAACCTCAAGACGGGGATCGAAGTCACCACCGGGCCGTTGGGACAAGGCTTCGGCATGGGCGTAGGCATGGCGACCGCGGAACGTTTTCTCGCCGCTCAGTTCAACAAGCCGGGCTTTCCCGTAATGGACCACTATACATATGCCATCGTCTCGGACGGAGACCTGATGGAGGGAGTAGCGGCCGAAGCCGCGTCGCTTGCCGGTCATCTGAAATTGGGAAAACTCGTCTACCTCTACGACGACAACTACATCTCCATCGAAGGAAGCACGGATCTGACATTTTCCGAGGACAGGGCCGGCAGATTCCGGGCCTACGGCTGGCACACGGTGCGCGTTGACGACGGAAACGACCTGGATGCAATCGAGGCGGCCATCGACGAAGCGCGTTCGGAAAGGGAGCGTCCTTCCCTCATACTGGTCCGTACCCATATCGGATTCGGAAGTCCCAAGCAGGACTTGGCGAGCGCACACGGCGAACCGCTTGGATCCGAGGCGATCAAGGCAACCAAGGAATTCTATGATTGGCCCCTGGAACCCTCCTTTTACATTCCTCAAGAGGCTCTTGCGCACATGCGGAACGCGGTTACCCGAGGCGAGGACCTGGAGCGCGAGTGGTCGGACCTCATGTCCCGGTACCGCAAGGAGTATCCGGAGCAGGCCGAAGCCTTCGAACGTCAATACCGCGGCAAGCTGCCGGAAAACTGGGACGCGGATGTTCCCGTTTTCAGACCCGAAGACGGGCCGGCAGCCACCCGGGCTTCTTCCGGCAAGGTGCTGAACCTCATTGCGCCGCGTGTTGCCAACTTGGTCGGCGGGTCCGCGGATCTGGCACCGTCCACCAAGACCCTGATAGCAGGATCGCCGGCCCAGGGATACGAAAACCAAGGGGGCCGCAACTTTCACTTCGGCGTCCGCGAGCACGGCATGGGGGCCGCGGTCAACGGAATGGCCGCGCACGGGGGATTGATCCCTTACGGTGCGACCTTTCTCATCTTTGCGGACTACATGCGCGCCGCGATTCGCCTGGCCGCGCTGATGGAGGTCCATTCCATCTTCATATTCACCCATGACAGCATCGGTGTCGGCGAAGACGGACCCACACATCAACCCGTGGCGCATCTGGCTTCTCTCAGAGCCATTCCCAACCTCTACGTCGTCAGACCGGCCGACGCCAATGAGACCGCAGCAGCCTGGCGCATTGCAATGACCCTTGGTAAACCGGTGTGCCTCATCCTGACACGGCAGAAACTCCCGGTTCTCGATCAAGGCACCTATGGCGGCGCAGATGGGCTCTCCAAAGGCGCGTACGTTCTTGCCGACGTTGACGGGACACCCGACGTGATCCTCATCGCCTCGGGATCCGAGGTAAGCCTTGCCCTCCAAGCCCGGCAGAAACTCGAAACCGAGCGTGGAATCCGTGCCCGGGTGGTCTCCATGCCGTGCTGGGAGCTATTCGGTGAACAGCCCGAAGAATACAGGGATCAGGTTTTGCCCCCGGAGGTACGGGCCCGGCTCGCCATCGAGGCGGGGAGTTCCCTCGGGTGGTGTCGATGGGTCGGTGAAGCCGGCGATACCGTGGCGGTGGACCGTTTCGGCGCATCGGCTCCGGGAGGCGTACTGATGAGCCGGTACGGGTTCGACGCGGACAACGTGGCGGACAAGGCCGCTGCGCTCGTGAAAAAGTGAAACCGACCGTGCGGTGGAGGGGACATTGTCGTCTCCCGGTGCAAGGCCGGTACTGCTCAATCTGAACGAGGTGGACCATGAAGGTAGCAATAGCCGGCGATCACGCCGGATACCCGCTCAAGAAGGAACTGACCGTTTTCTTGGACAAGTCCGGGCATGAGGTGCTGGATTTGGGAACCCATGACACCGGCCCGGTCGACTATCCGGACTATGCCGAAGCGCTCGGCCGGGCCGTTCAAACGGGAAGGGCCGAGCGGGGGATTCTGATCTGCGGGAGCGGCGTGGGAGCGTGCGTGGCGGCGAACAAGATGCGGGGAATCCGGGCGGGAGTGTGTCATGATACCTATTCGGCCCACCAGGGAGTGGAACACGACGACGTCAATGTTCTCTGTCTCGGTGCACGGGTGATCGGCCCCGCCGTTGCCGAGGAACTGGTCGAGGCGTTTCTCCGGGCCAGGTTCACCGGTGAAGAAAGGCACCTGCGGCGTCTGAAAAAGGTCCTGGGCCTCGAAGACCGATAGCGACGCACCGCATGGGAATTTTCATGTGAACATTTGCGGCTTGGGGCGTTTATACAGGCCACGACAGTAGGGGCAGGCCCCCGTGCCTGCCCTGGTCGCCCACAGGGGGGTGCCCTTACCCGGCACATTTATCGGATCGGAAGGTACGGACAAATTATGCCGCCCAAGAGAAAGATCAACGGTCAGGCCTTTATCAACGACATCAGGGCAGGAATGAGCGATACCGAACTGATGTTGAAGTATAAGCTTTCGTCCAGAATGCTTCAGAGCCTATTCAGGACATTGCTGAATACAAAAGCCATTACCCCGGCCGAAATCTATGAACGTACGCCGTTCGAGGACACCACCATTGACGTCAACACGCTGAGTTATTCGTTCGAAGGGTACACGATACAGACGACGTCCATCTATGACGTTACTCAGCCCGAGAAGATCGGTCACGTGACGAGCATCACGGAACGGGAGTTGCGGACAGAGGGGATCGCGGCCGATTTTGCGGAAACCAAGACGTTCATTCTTCTTTCGGGAAAGGCTGCGAAGATCAATCCGATCTTTCTGAGGGCCAAGTGCCGGTGGTGCAGGAGAGATGAAGTTACCGGGGACGACGTGGCCATGTTCGAAATAGTGAGCATCGGTCAAGAACATGCCAAAGAGCTGAAGAAGCTCATCAGGGCTTTTTCGCGGCAGGTGACTCTATAGCGGCCCGGCCATGGCAACAACGGTGCCGCAGTGCCCCGCGTTGTATCCGGTTCGAGGCAATGACCGGCCTGTGCCCCGGGATTGGGGGTAAAGCCGGGGAGCGGGAGCCCACAATGGCTAACTGCTCGGTTTCCCTAATACGGTCGCACATTTTCGTAGGATGTGGTGAATCCGGCTTTGAGCGGGATGAACCGTCCCGCGGGACGCGGGATTCGCGGTTTTTTCTCGATCCCGCGAGACGCGGGATTCGCTTCGCTCACCACATCCTTGTGCCTGATGCAGGCCCGCGGCTCGCGGGATCCGGGCCGGCGGCCGGAAGACAGGCGTTCCGAGGCAGGAGCCCCGAGCATTACCCATATCCTGGGTCGCCGGCAACCGGACTCATGCCCTGAAAGGGCATACTGTAAATAGTCCCGCGGGACGCGGGATTTTAACCCATGGAAACGGTGTACATTAACAAACAATTATGGACCCTGGAGGGGTCCACCAACGAGACAGCGAATACTGAGTCGTTGGTCGGCCCTTTCAGGGCCGGTCCAGAGGATTGTGTGGTTACCTCTTTCCACGGGTTGAAAACCCGTGGCTATTCATAGTGAGCCCCTTCGGGGCACCGGCCGGTCATCACCTCGAATCGGTCGGCTGTCTTATGTTGATTCATGCAGTTGCCGGCCAAAAGATATGGGACATGCTCAGGGGAGGAGCCCCGGAACGAGAGGAACGCAGGGCGGGGCGTGCCCGCCCCATTCACGCAACGCCGCAATCAGTTCGCCTCTTCTTCCGACAACATCCGCTCGATGTCTGCGACAATCCGGTCAACCCAATGAGGAGGGTAGGTCGCGCAGAGGTACCGCATGCCGTAATGCCGCAGGCCCCATTTCCACACCATCGTGTCGGCGCGGCACTCCAACTGCTCCTTGAACCTCGCCCGGTCCCCGCGGGCTGCCGGCCATTCATCTTCCGTCGGCAATCCCGCAACCACATGACCGAGTTCCCGAAGCACCGAAGCGATGAACAGGTCTTCCGGGAAGCGGCAGTGCTCTTCGCGGACGATGATCTCGCAGTCCCGGGCTCCGGAAGGTCCCCCCGCGGTAGTCCTCATGCCGATGGGAAACCCGGCGTCCGGCAGGATTCGTACGGAAAGTTTCCGTGTTCCCGAAAAAAAAAGATCCAGCGCCTCCCCCGGAATCAGGGAAAAAGTCTTCTGCAACCGCAGCACCACGATGCGCCGGGTTCCGGGATCAAGGTTTGCTTTGACGAAGTGAGTATGCCTTCTCACGAAATGTTCAAGTGACGGGTTGTTCTGTTTCATACGCAATGACCTTGGGGCTCGAAGTAGGGGCACCACCTTAGGCGCCGACATTAGTCGTTTGACCATCCCGGTTCAAAGTCGCTCTTGACGTCCCGAAGGGACGCGTCCCGCGTCTCGCGGGATTAGCCGGGTCTTTCAAGGCCCGGAAGTCGGGAAACCGAATATTGACAATGCTCCTTCTACCACAAACTCGGGAAGATTTGCCTCTCGGTCCCGGGTTGCTCCGGCGATTCCGAGGATAACGAACGCCGAGCTCCGCCCCATTTGGCAAGGAGCTCGGCGTATTGCTCATTGTCCGGATCCATGGCGATGGCCTTATTGAGGGACTGGACGGCTTCTTCTTTCCGGCCGAGGGCATGTTGCACCTCGGCCAAGTTCTGGAGCATGTCCGGCCCGGTGCCGTCGGTGAGTTCGACGGCCTTACGGGCATATTGCAGGGCTGCCGAAGGATCCCGGAATGCGGGATCCGAAGCGGTTGCACGAAGCAGCCCAAGCGCCGCATAGGCAGCGGCGTTCTTCTTGTCCAGACCGATTGCCTTTTCCAGATCCTTTACTGCGAGATCATACTCGCCGAGTCGCCGGTACGCGTCTCCCCGGTCCCGGTACAGTATCGCCGAGTCGGGCGACATTTCCATCACCTTGCTGAATTCCTCGACGGCCTTGTCGTGGCGTCCCTTCGCGCTGAGCGCCATACCCTTGTTGTGGTACGCCGAAGAGAATTTGGAATTGAGCGCGATGGTCTTGTTGAAGTCTTCCAGAGCCTTGTCATAATCCTTGTTCCGGAGGTATGCCACTCCCCGGTTGTTGTAGTACATGGCGTTGTCGGGACTGATCTTGATGGCCCGATTGAAGTCTTCTATTGCCTGTGAGTACTGATGCTTGCCGTTGTGAGCAAATCCCCGGTTGTTGTAATAGCGGGCGTCGTTCGGATTCAACCGGATGGCCTTGTCGAACTCGGCGATGGCACGGTCATACAGATTCCTGCCGTTGTAGGCAAATCCCAGGGTATTGAGGGCTTCCGAGGACGAGGGCGCAAGCTTTACGGCTATCTCCAGGGCTTCAATGGCCTTGTCATAATCGTTGGCCGCGTTGTGCGCGTACCCGAGACGGGTGTATGCGGCATCGTAGGCAGGATCGAGTTCCACCGCACGGTTCAAATCCTTCAACGCGGCCGGAACTTCTCCTTTGCGGAGGTATGCCTCGCCGCGTTTGGCCCATGCCCGTGCCGACCGGGGCTGCAGCTTGATGGCTTCGGAAAAGTAGTTCACCGCCTCGTCGATATTGCCCGCATCCTCCGCGTCAAGACCGCTTCTGAATACGGTTGCGAATTCCTCGGATGCACAATGCACTGAAGGGGGCAGCACCAACGCGACGGTTGCAAGGACCAGAAGTGCGTATTTTTTCATGAAAATGTTCCTCCTCAAACGCCGGTGAGCCGGAATATGGTATAGTGGCCGATACGCGTCCACACGACCGACAATGACTCGCCTCTTGTGCGGTCGTTGCGGCCGGGCACTCTGTTGCCCTCACCGGACCGCCGGGGGCAGTTGATCTATACAGATTTTGAGTCGTACCGGCAAGGGCCGGTTTCCTTCCCCGGAGTCCGTTCTCCGCACTGGAGGATTTCCATGGAATTGTTGGAAGCAATACGCACGCGAAGCAGCGTCCGTGCATTCAGGGACGAGCCGGTCCCACGGCAGCTGCTCGAGCAGGTGCTTTCGGATGCGCTGCGCGCACCCTCGGCAATCAACATGCAGCCCTGGGAAGTCCACATGGTCCTGGGGCAGGAGCGTAAGAGGCTTTCCGGAAGGCTTCTCAAGGCCTTGAAGGAACGCGCCCTCACCTGTGGCCCCGGTGCGAGCCAAACCATACCGGATCATTTCATGCAGCGGGCCCGGCAGTGTGCCGACGCGATGACTCCCCTCGTGGAACGCATGGGGTCCGATTTCAAGACGTATATCAACGAGGGGAGCCTGAACTTCTACGGCGCTCCCGCCGTTGCCCTGGTATTCCTGGACGAGTGTTTTCCCCCGGATAGACGGGCGGACATCGGCTCGTTGACCGCCTATCTCGTTCTCTCGGCTGCCGGCCACGGCCTGAGCTCCTGTCCCATCGGGTTGGTGCAGATGTATGAGGATGAGATCAAAGATCAACTCAATATTCCCGAGCCGAAGAGACTTATCATTTCAGTGGCATTGGGCCTTCCCGAGCCGGGCAGTGCGGTAAACGAATTCAGGTCGCCCCGCGCCGATGTGAAGGACGTTGTGCGATGGATTGATTGATCACGGAAGAAAAAAGCGCACCACGAAGTCACGAAGACACAAAGAAAACAGAAACCAATCTCTTCTTGTCTTTTCCCTTTGTGTCTTTGTGGTTGATCTTCTTGGGCTTATCCCCCACCCCGCAATCAGTTCCCCGAGTGTGCCTTCTTGATGGCCATCTGAACCCGTGACTCCGTGTCGCCGGTTCCGCGATTTCTGCCTCGGCCTTCGGCGTTCCAGAGCACCTCGAATCGTGTGCTCGCACCGTAGGTCCCTCCCCCGCCGAAGGCAACGTCGTCGCCGGCCGTGGTTGCGCCGGTGGACGAACCCTTGTCCATGAATACGAGGCGGTAGAAGAACTTGCTTCCGTCGAGCTCGCCTTCGACCCAGCCGTCGCCGTTGTCGTCCGCTGCACCGTAATCGTCGGCGGTGAAGGTGTACACAACCGGATCGGTCGTTGCACTGACCGGCACGCTGATGACGTTGCGGAGTCTTCTGAACGACGTTCCCGCAGCGGTCGCAGCCACATCCCGCAGGGAATCCACGCTCTTCACCGCGGTGGTAAACTGCCTGTCCACTGAGGACTGGAGCATCAAACCCGCCCCCACCACGCTCACGATTCCGAGGAAAAGCAAGACGATAACGACCGCACTTCCTTTGTCATTTCTCATAGTTGAAGCTCCTTCGGCAACCCGTAACGGCCTAACTGCCGCCGCCCAGATATCTGGTCAGCACGATATTTCTCGGGGTTGCACGCACCACGATGGTTCCGCCGATCATCCACCGGCCCATGGTGTCGTCGCCGGCTATTCTGAATTTCGGGTCCTTCACGTCATCCGGTGTTGCATATCCGCCCGACGAGCTCCGTCCCGATCTGATGATATAACTGACCGAGACCTCCACCACCCGCAGATTAGCGGGGCCGTAACCGGAATCATCGAACGTAACGGTATCCGGACTCCAGCTGCCGTCGCTGAACAGGCACCGGACCTGAAAATCGGTCACCTTCATCAGGGGAGCCATCGTGTCGGCTTGAAAGCCCGTCAATGTGGACTGAGCCCCCAGGAGAGCAACATCGTTCCGCATAAGGGTCCCACGGTTCTGGTTGGGTTTGGCCGCGGAAGCGTCCGCAGCCGTGCTCAGCCAATACCGGACGGCCGGAGCGACTTCTTCTCCGCCCGCCATGGCAGTCGTCCAGGACAATGTCACATTGTGCCGCCCCGCCTCCTTCTGCTCGGTGGTAAGATCGGCCGCGGCCGTGGCCTCGACCTTGAATCCGGAGTCGTTGCTGCGCGACTTGAACCGGTCGGCCCCGTTTCTGATGATGAGTGCGCCCAAGGACCGTTGATCCACCGAGAACCTCACGTCGCTCAACACCAGATCCATCGCGCCGCCGGACACTGAAAACCAGGACTTGTCTTCTCCCGGTATCGCCGATCCAAAAGGAAAGAAGGAGTACTTCCGGGGCGTGCTGCCGTCCGATTCCGTGGGGGTCAGGTCCAGGTCGATATACGGGGCGCTGCTCAGATAGATCTCGTCCGGAGCCGTGCTGGAACCGTTGGACACGAATATGGCGAGGTCCTCCCGCGCCAGGTCGGGTTCCGCCAGCCCCAGGCCCGCGCCGATGATGTCCCTCTTCATACGCATCAAGGCCAGTGCGGCAGCTTCCTGGGCTATCTTTTTTCTGCTGGAAATAGCGCTTTCCCTGGTTTGGAATTTGTAGAAGGTCATGGCCGCGGCCGCAACAATCGCGAATATGGCCAGTGAAACCATTACCTCCAGCAGGGTAAATCCTTTTCTCTCATTCATCGCCGCGCTCCTCATGCGATAGACCGGCCCGGGTGAGCTATCTCTGGAGAATGGTAGCATTCATCCGGAACTTGTACGTGCATCCCTCGATGGAGTCCTTGCTGCACGGACTGGGTGTCTTTCCCGGATCATAGGGCCAGCCGACCACCACTCTCACCAGGACCATGCTATTGTTGGACCAGTTTCCAATAGTCGTGTGGCGTACATAGACCTGTTGGCTGCCGGGAACGTCCTTCTCGGTGCCGTCCTCGCGAGGATACAGGCCTGCACCGGTGGGGCTGTCCACGGTGAGATCGCTCTCCGCGGTCTGCGATCTGAGTTCCTCCACCTTTGCGGATGCCAGGGACTCCGCCTGACGCACGTGGCTGTTGAAGGTCTCCGTGCGCATCGAGGAAATCACCAGCGTCCCCACGCCCAACAAACCGATGGACAGGATGAGAACCGCGGTCATGACTTCCACGAGGGTGAACCCGTCCTGTGATGAAAGGTGAGATTTGGAGATGATCATGTGTGTCTCCTCCGGTCGGGTCCTTTAGTGCTCGTTGGCGTAAATGCGGTCACGCATTCTGTAAACACGCGGTAGCGTCCCGGCGTCCCTGCCGGGCGAGAAATAGTACCTTGTTTCCACTAGAGAATACCCCGCGGAACGCGGGGAGGCCAGCGCAACCAAAGCCGGTTTTGCTGCCTTGGATGCGGCACCGTGTTTTTCTTCTCGTTCCCAGGTTCTGCCCTGAGCGTGTCCCACACTTCTTGCCGGCAACCGTGCGAACAGGCTGACGATGGGCGAACCGATTTGAGATACCGACCAGCGAGTGCCCCGCAGGGGCTCACCGTGAGTAGTCCCGCGGGACGCGGGATTTTAACCCGTGGAAAGGAGCTCAACGCATCCGTTGTCCGGTTTGTGGACCCCTTCAGGGGTAACTTCTCAATAAGTCCGGGCCATTTCCCCCCTCTTATCCCCCCGCAAGCGGGGGGAAGCGCTCCCTCCCTGCTTGCGGGGAGGGTCGGGGAGGGGAATTCTTGGAATTCGCCCGGGGTTTTTGAGAAGTTACCTTCAGGGTCCATAACCATCTGTTATCGTTGACCGTTGCCATGGGTTGTAATCCCGCGTCCCGCGGGACTATTCACAGTATGCCCTTTCAGGGCATAAGCCGGGAAGCGGATTACGTTCTTCTCGTTCCCAGGCTCCGCCCGGGAATGCCGATCCCGCGGGCTCCGCCCGCATCACGGTTCCGACCTGTAGGGGTACCCCCCTGTGGGTGCCCGGGACAGGCATCCCGCGTTCCGCTCGGGACCCTACGGTTCAGGTGCTGGACCCCGGCCTTCGCCGGGGAGACGGGCAGGGACGCCGGTCCCATCCCGCGTCCCGCGGGATAGGGGCGCACCTGCGTGTGCGCCCAAATGCGGGCGGACACATAGGTCCGCCCCTACCGTAGCCCGGGCCTCCGTGCCCGGATCTTGTTCTTGCTTGCACC